>JAITJN010000017.1 GCA_031278895.1 Candidatus Endomicrobiellum guadaloupense | reverse complement strand
ATTGCCTTGTATATCTTTTACGTTTCCATATAAAATACACTTATTTGGTATTTCTGCTGTTTCGTATATTATTACTTTATTATTTACTGCACTCTTAGAACCATCACTACCAGCAATAATAGTTACTGTTTTAGTGCTAATTTCAGTATGAGCAATCTTTCCTGAAATGCTTACGATATTGCCAGTAGTATGTTCAGCTTTTGCCCCGATAATATATATATTCCCCGTAGACTGAACAGTTCCAGCAATGTTTACTCTGTTACTAGTAGCACTGCCACCTCCATTAACATTTCCACCACTTATAGTTGATTGTTTATCCCTTCCAGTTCCTTGCGCGGTGATGCTGCCATAAACATTGACACTATTATTAATACTGATTCCTTTATCATGCACTCCCCCTCCAGAAATAAGCTCTAAAATATTCAAATTAGAATTAGAAAAAACGTTTACTGTATTAAAACTTGAAGTGCCAGTTCTAACAATAATACCTCCAACAACTCCTTTACAACTAAAGTCCTTATAAATGTTTACTGTATTCTTTTCAGCACAACCTGAAACAAAGACACCACCTCCACCAACCATGGCTTCAGTATTAGTGGAAGATCCACCACCATACACATTTACAATATTACTTGAAACTGTACCTGTTGAAGTCATACCACTAAAAAGATAACATTCATTATCAATATTACAATTTATATTTAGTGTGTTATTTCTTACATCCTCTAATAAAGACTCTGGCTTATTAGGATCAACAACCTCTCCTTTTCCTGCTCCTCCACAAATAGCACACTTTATTCCTGGCGCTACATTCAAATTTAAAATATTATCATTTGAGTCTTTCTCACAAGGTGCTGAATAATTATTACTATCATCTCCATTTGCTGCAATAAAAGAATTGGCAGGTATTTTAACATTTATGTTGACAGTTCTTCCTGCGTAGGAAATATTATAAAAAAAGACAAGAACAAAGAGGAATATAAAGAAAACTAAAAACTTGTTGAATTTTAAAAGCATTTCTCCTCCAATTATTCATTATACTCTACATGAATTCTACAAAAATTCTAAATTGGAATGCAATATAATGTAAGGAGTAAATCTTTTTTTCGTTACTCTTTTAACTTTGCATTGACATTCATCGGGGCAATTTATAGAATATTGATATGGGAAATATTGAGATTTTAGCTGCTAAAGTTAAAAAAGCAGCAGAAAATTTAAAAACAATTACAAATGAGAACCATAAATTGAAGTTAGAAGTTGAATTTTTAAGAAAAGAAAATGAACGCAATAAAAGTTTAGCAAGCGAGTATGCTTTGTTAAAAAGAAATACGCAAGAAGTTGCCTCAAGAATAGAAAGAATAATGAGAAAACTTGATACGGCAAAGGTTTCTTAATTAATATGACTACTACCCGCGAAAGAATAATGGGAAGAGACATAGAATTTAATATAGATAATTTAGATGAATTGAGCTTTAATAGAGTTGTAAATTTTGTAAATGATCAGTGGCTTGAAGTAAGAAAAGAAAACTCTAACGTTCCCGACACGCAGAAAATAGCAGCTCTAACTGTTGTTAAGATAGCGGCAGAGTTGCTTAAATTAAAAGATTTGCAAGAAAGTATTTCAAATAATTATGATAAGAAAATTAAAGACCTAATTATGCAACTTGACGAGTCCGATTGTTCTAATTGAAATATTTTTATAATAACCTGCGGTGTTGGTGACGTTTTGACTGGTTTATTCCTACAAGTCAACTTTAGAGAACAGCAGTCGAGCGTATGCTCGTGGGCTTATGCCACTGTATCTCACTTAAAAAAAAGAGGGCTTTAAACTAGTTAAAACTAACGGCACCTGCGGATTTTTTATTTATGAAACAGACAGACTTTTTTAGCCAGGAAGCAATCCATAAAAACAAACCATTAGCTGCAAGAATGGCTCCTCGCGATTTTGAAGAATTTATGGGTCAAGATAACATTGTTGGAAACGGCAAGTTGTTGCGACGTGCCATAGAAGCAGACAGCCTAGGTTCTGTTATTTTTTTTGGTCCTCCTGGAACTGGGAAAAGCGCATTAGCTAGGATAATTGGTTCAAAAACAAAATCTTACTTTGAAGAAGCAAATGCTGTTACTATAGGAATATCAGATATAAAAAAGATTCTAGATGTGGCTAAATCCAGAGCAGAAATGTCAGGCAAAAAAACTATTTTAATGCTTGATGAAATTCATCATTTTAATCGTTCTCAGCAAGATGCTTTACTTCCAGACGTTGAAAGAGGAATGATAACTTTAATAGGTATAACAACAGAAAATCCGTTTTTTTATATTAATGCAGCGATTATTTCAAGAAGCACGGTTTTTGAGTTTATTCCTTTAGCACATAAATCTTTATCTGCAATTATGGATAGAGCTTTAAATGACAAAGATAAAGGACTTGGCAATTATAATGTCAAAATGTTGCAAGAAGCAAAAGAATATTTGGTTTCAAATTCAAGTGGAGATGCGAGAAAACTTCTTAACGCTCTTGAAATAGGAGTTCTTTCAACAAAAGTAAATGAAGAAGGTATAAGAGTTTTTGACATAGACGTAGCTCAAGAATCAATGCAGAAGAGAATTGTTGTTTATGATCGCAGTGGGGAGGCTCATTATGATCATATCTCGGCATTTATAAAATCAATGAGAGGCACAGACCCAGACGCAACTGTTTATTGGTTGGCAAAGATGCTTGCAGCTGGAGAAGATCCGCGCTTTATTGCTAGAAGGATAATAATTTGCGCTTGTGAAGATATAGGCATTGCAGATCCCAGAGCGTTGACACTTGCTGTTTCTGCTCTTAATGCTGTTGAATTTGTAGGTATGCCTGAAGCAAGGATTATTTTAGCTCAGGCCGCTATTTATGTAGCAAGTGCTCCCAAATCCAATGCTTCTTATTTAGCAATAGAAAACGCTTTATCTGAAGTAAAAAATGGGAAAGCTCGTAACGTTCCCAACCATTTAAAAGATGCAAATCTTGACACTAAAGATTTAGGGCATGGTAGAGGCTATAAGTATCCGCATGATTTTGAAGGACATTTTGTAAAGCAAGAGTATTGGCCAGATCCTGTAGAATTATATGTTCCTTCAAAAGAAGGATATGAGGGGAGAATACGTGAGCGGTTACTTGGAAAAAGAGAAAAAGAGAAAAAGAGTTGAATTTTTGTCTATGAGAAATAGGCTTGATCCAGCTTCAGCGCTAGCGTGTAGCGTTATTATTCTTGCATCAGTTAAGAAGCTTCCAATGTACAAACAAGCAAATACTCTCATGAGTTATCTGTCTTATGGATCTGAAGTTATAACTGATTTTATTATAAAATCAGCTATTGAAGAAGGGAAAAATGTTGTTGTTCCGGCGATAAAAAATCCAGGAGATTTATGTATGCAGGCAGTAAAAATAATGGGGATTGAAGAAGCAAATGAATCTGTCTACGGCATTAGACAGCCTGAAGTAATTCCTGAGGATGTTGTACTAAAAGAAGATATTAATTTAGTTTTGGTTCCTGGTCTTGCTTTTGATCTTTCAAGAAATAGACTAGGCTATGGGAAAGGCTATTACGACAGATGGTTAAAAGATATTCCATTATGTAAAACTGTTGGACTGGCATACGATTTTCAAATTACGAACAATCTTCCAGCTGGAAAACATGATCTGCCGATAGGAACTATCGTTACTGAACAAAGAATCATACAAACTATAAATTGAGGAGCAAAAAGATGGTAGTGATTATAATTATTTTGGGCATTGTTGCAGGATATGTTTTGCGTTTGGTTTATGCAAAAGTAAATGCAAAATCAGCAGAACAAATTTCCGAAAGAATAATAAAAGAAGCTAAAATGCTCGCAGAGAGCAAAACAAAAGAAGCTTTGCTAGAAGCGAAAGTCATAGTTGACAAAGAAAGAAAAGAGTTTGAACAGGAAATAAAAGAAAAGAAGCGCTCAGTTCAAAATATGGGAAATAGAATCAACCAGCGCGAAGAAAATCTAGAACGCAAAATGGATTCTATGGATAAAAAAGAAAAAGAGTTGTCAAACAGGGAAAAAGAAATTTCAAACAAAGCACAACAGGTTGCAGTAAAGTTTTCCGAAGTTGATAAAATAAAAGAAGAACAAAGGAAAGTTTTAGAGCGTGTATCAGGAATGACAAGAGAAGAAGCAAAAAAAGCCTTGATAAACGAAATGGAAAAAGAAGCAAAGCAGGATGCTGCTATTTTAGCCCAGAAACTAGAGCAAGAAACACGCGAAAATGCCGACAAAAAATCAAAAGAAATCCTTTCCGTTGCAATACAGCGTGTAGCTGCAGATCATACAGCAGACATTACGACCTCAACTGTTCAAATACCTAATGATGACATTAAAGGGAGAATTATAGGAAGAGAGGGAAGAAATATAAGAGCTTTTGAACAAGCTACAGGGGTAGACTTAATAGTTGACGATACTCCAGAAGCTATTACTATTTCCGCTTTTGACGGCGTAAGAAGACAGATAGCCAAAATTGCTTTAGAAAGATTGATAGCAGATGGAAGAATACATCCTGCTAGAATTGAAGAAGTTGTTGCAAAAGTAAAAAAAGAAATGGATCAACATCTTAAAGAAATTGGCGAGCAGGCCGTTATTGATGCAGGCGTTCCTGGACTCAACTTAGAGATTATTAAACTTCTTGGCAACTTAAAATACAGAACGTCTTACGGACAGAATCAACTCCAACATACATTGGAGGTTACATGGCTTGCAGGCGCGATAGCTGGTGAGCTTGGGCTTGACGTAATGTTTTGTAAAAAGGCTGCATTGCTCCATGATATAGGTAAAGCGGTTGACCACGAAGTTGAAGGTACACATCATCAAATTTCTGCAGATATAGCTAAGAAATATGGTGAATCATCGAAAATGATAAATGCTATTTTGTCGCACCATGAAGGGATTGAAGCTCCAACAAGTCCTGAGGCTTTTGTGATTGCAGCAGCAGACGCAATTTCAGCTGCAAGACCTGGTGCAAGAAGAGAATCTGTAGAACATTATTTAAAACGTCTTGAAAAACTTGAAAAAGTAGCTAAAGAATTTCAGGGTGTTTCATTGGCTTATGCTGTTCAGGCTGGAAGAGAAGTAAGAATACTTGTAGAACCAGAAAATGTTGATGATAGGCAAGCTAAAGTTTTAGCTCATGATATAGCTAAAAAAGTTGAGGAAGAGCTTGAATATCCAGGACAAATTAAAATAACAGTAATACGCGAAACAAGATCACAATATATAGCTAAATAAGCAGGTACATTTGATGTTTGATAAGCAGGGTAATAATGATAGACGTTTAATTTATACTGTTTCTCAAATAAGTGCTGAAATAAAGCTTATTTTAGAAGACTTTTATCCATGTGTTTGGGTTCAAGGAGAGATTTCAAACTTTAAGCTTTATACTTCAGGGCATATGTACTTTAGTGTTAAAGACACTAATGCCCAGATAAAAGTCGTAATGTTTCAAAATGTAAATATAAGTTTAACTTTTGCTCCTCAAGATGGAATGAAAGTTTTGGTTTACGGTAGAGTAAGCGCTTATCCTAAATATGGTGATTATCAGATTATTGTAAACCATATGGAGCAGTATGGTAAAGGGGAGTTTTACGAGGCTTATGAGAAACTTAAGAAAAAGTTGGATGAAGAAAAACTGTTTGACAAAAGTGTAAAAAAGACAATTCCAAATATTGTAAATAAAATTGGAGTTGTCACTTCTCAAGACGGCGCTGCATTGCATGATATTTTACGTGTTATAGACAATCTAAAAGTAAGTGTTGAAGTTTTGATATGCCCTGCAAGAGTTCAGAGGGAAGAAGCTGAAAAAGAGATTCCTAGAGCAATAAAATACTTAAATGATAATTATAAAGATTTAGATGTTATTCTTATTGGTCGTGGTGGTGGTTCAATAGAAGATTTATGGGCTTTTAACACAGAGGTTGTGGCTAGAGCAATTTTCAACTCTAAAATACCAACGGTGTCTTGTGTAGGTCATGAAGTAGATTTTACAATAGCAGATTTTGTTGCAGATATGCGAGCGCCCACTCCGTCTGCCGCAGCAGAAATGGTTTTAAGACAAAGAAACGTTATATCCGGCCAAGTAGAACAGTTGAAATATTCTTTGAAAGATTCAATGGATATAATATTTAATAGAAATTTTCAAAGCTTTAAAAGATTGGAATCTTCAAGAAGTTTACAAAAACCTCATTTAATATATGAAGATAAAATATCCTATATTGACGATATGGGTGAAAGACTTAAAAATAATATAGAACGACTTTTTGAAACAAAGTTTGAAAAATTGAAAAATACTTCTCATAAATTAAACATACTTTCTCCTTTATCAGTATTAGAAAGAGGCTTCTCAATTTGTTTTAACGGAGATAATAAAATTGTTAAAAATTCAAAAGATGTTAAGCAAGGCGACATCGTAAATATAAAGCTTGCATCTGGCGGTTTTAACGCTGAGGTAAAATCATATGACTAAAAAACAGTTAAATTTTGAAAAATCTTTAAAAAGGTTAGAGGAAATAGTTTCTGATATGGAAAATGGTGAGCCAGATTTAGACACAGCATTAAGCCTATTTTCAGAAGGTGCACATCTTGTAAAGTCTTGTTCGCAAAAGCTAAGTGAAACAAAGAAAAAGATAGAAATTATAACCGCTTCTGGTGAAGTCAAATCTTTTGAGGAGTGAATTTTGAAAAAAAACATAGATTTTAAAAAGTATCTTGCCTCAAAAGCTGAGTATGTAAATTCAGCACTAAAAAATTTTTTACCCAAAGACAATTCTATAATTTCCCAAAGTATGAGATATAGCGTTTTGGCAGGTGGAAAAAGACTTCGCCCTATTTTTGTATTTTTAGCCGCTGAAATTCTTGGAGGAGAGGTCAAAGATGTTTTGCCTGCTGCTTGCGCAGTAGAATATTTACATACATATTCATTAGTTCATGATGATTTGCCAGCAATGGACAATGATGATCTGCGCAGAGGTATGCCTACAAACCACAAAAAGTTTGGTGAGGCAACAGCTATTTTATGCGGTGACGCTTTGCTTACAGAATCTTTCAATCTTATAACAAAATCCAACGCTCCAGCCGACAATATTAAAGAAGCAATAAAAATTCTTGCAGGCTATAGCGGGTATAAAGGCATGATTGCCGGGCAAGTCGAAGATACATTGGAAACCGGTAATTGGAGTCAAAAAAGTAAAAAAATTCTAGAGAAAAAACTAAAGTTTATACAGATTCAAAAAACTGCAGCATTGATTGTTGCAAGCTTAAAAATTGGCGCTGTTTTAGCTGGAGCAAAAAATACAGAATTGAAAGCTCTAGGAACTTACGCAACAAATATAGGAGTAGCTTTCCAAATTACAGATGATATTTTAGATGCTTATGCCGATAAAAAGCTTTTGGGGAAAAACGGTAGTGATGCAAATAATGATAAACTTACAGCTCTTTCTTTGTTTAGCAAAGAAGAAGCAGAAAAAAAAGTAGACGGATATATAAAGAAAGCAAAGAGAGCATTGTCTATTTTTTGCGATAAAGCGGAAACTTTGCTTCTCTTAGCAGATTATATGACAACAAGGAAGTACTGATTTTGAGAATCCATGCTTGGTCTCGTTTTGATATTTTAGGAGTAATAGTTGAAAATATTAGATAATATAAACACTCCTCAAGATTTAAAAAAACTAAAAAAAGAAGATCTTCCTATACTTGCAGAAGAAATAAGGGAAGAAATAATAAATACAATTTCTGTAAACGGCGGTCATCTGGCTCCAAGTCTTGGTGTTGTAGATTTGACTATTGCAATGCATTATGTGTTTGATTCTCCTCGCGATAAAATAATATGGGATGTTGGCCATCAAGCTTATGCTCATAAAATTCTTACAGGAAGAAAAAATAAATTTAAGACAATAAGGACGCATAACGGTCTCAGCGGTTTTCCGTGTAGAGTAGAGTCTGAGCATGATGCATTTGGCACAGGGCATTCCTCAACTTCAATTTCTGTGGCTTTAGGTTTTGCTGCTGCTAGAGATATAAAAGATGAAGATTATAAAGTAGTTGCAGTTATTGGAGATGGATCTATGACTGGAGGTCTTGCGTTTGAAGGCTTGCAAAATGCCGGACATCTTAAAAAAGATATGCTTGTAATATTAAACGACAATGAAATGTTTATATCTCAAAAAGTTGGTGCGGTTGCAGGGTATTTGGCTAAACTTTTAACTTTTGGTATGGCAAGAAAAGTTGAAGAAAAAGTGATGAGAACTATAAGCAGATTTCACGGTTTTGGTTCACCTTTTAGAAAGCTTATAAAAAGAGTCAAAGTAATGCTATTTCCAGGCATGCTTTTTGAAGAAATGGGATTTACGTATATTGGTCCTGTTCAAGGACATGACATAAATAATTTAGCAGTTATTTTAGAAAATATTAAAGATATGGAAGGACCAATTCTTCTGCATGTAATTACAAAAAAAGGCAAAGGATATACTCCTGCCGAAAATGAACCAATAAAATTTCATGGCGTAGGGAAGTTTAATGTAAAAACAGGCGAAACTGCAAAAAGTGGAGCTGTTACCTATACAGAAATTTTTTCAGATACTATTATAAAATTAGCTCATAGCGATAAAAAAATAGTTGCTATAACCGCCGCAATGCCTGAGGGAACCGGTCTTGATAAATTTGCTAGAGAATTTCCTGATAGATATTTTGATGTAGGTATTGCAGAAGAACATGCCGTTACTTTTGCTGCAGCTATGGCAGCAGATGGCATGAAACCTGTTTGTGCTATTTATTCAACATTTATGCAAAGAGCAATAGACAATGTTATACACGACGTAGCTTTGCAGAATTTACCTGTTACTTTTGCTTTAGACAGAGCAGGTCTTGTCGGTGAAGACGGTGGAACTCATCACGGAGCTTTTGATTTATCTTATTTGAAGTATATACCTAATTTAATTATTATGTCTCCCTCAGATGAAAATGAATTGCAGCATATGTTAAAAACTGCATTAAATTCAAACAAACCTTGCGCTATACGTTACCCAAGAGGTGCTGGTGTAGGGATTAAACTTGACAAATCTCCCAGAGTGCTTAAAATCGGCAAAGGCACTTTTGTAAAAGAAGGAAGAGATATTTGTTTTCTTGCCATAGGAAATCATGTAGAGACATGTTTAAAAGCGGTTGAATTGTTAGAAAAAAAAGACATAAAAGCTTCAGTAGTAAATATGAGATTCTTAAAACCTTTAGATATCGATATTATACTAGAAGCTCTTTCAAAAACTAAAAAATTTATTACAGTTGAAGAAAATTCTTTAATTGGCGGTCTTGGCGAAAGCGTAAAAGCTGTATTATTTGGAACCAAAGCAGAAATTGAATGCATAGGACTCCTGGATAAATTTGTAGAACACGGCAATGTAAAAGTGTTAAGAAAGAAATATTCTCTTATGCCAGAAGGCATAGCTGATAAAGCTTTGAAGATGTTTGAAAATGGAAAAAACTAAAAATAAAAAACGACTTGATGTTTTATTGTTTGAAAATGGTTTGTCAGAGACAAGAACCAAAGCTCAAGCATTTATAATAGGTGGAAGTGTTTTTGTTAACGGTCGAGTCCAATATAAACCTGGTTTGCTAGTTGACGATAAAGACATAGTTGAAGTGAAAAATATAAACCCTTATATTTCTAGAGGTGGACTGAAGTTAGAATCAGCTCTAAATGCTTTAGATGTTGACGTTGACGGCTATATTTGTCTTGATATTGGCGCTTCAACAGGCGGTTTTACAGACTGCATGCTTCAAAAAGGTGCAGTCAAAGTTTATGCTGTAGATGTTGGCTCAGGCCAGCTTCATTATAAATTAAGAAATGATAAAAGAGTAATAAACATAGAAAACGTTAACTTCAGGTATTTTGACAATAGCTTGTTAAAAGATAAAATAGACTTTGCAACGATAGATGTTTCTTTTATATCGCTTGATAAAATTTTGCCTATAGCGTATAAAAGTATTTCAGCTAAAGGCTTTGTTTTAGCTATGATAAAACCGCAATTTGAGCTTGAACCTTCAGAAATAAAGAAAGGTGTTGTAAGGGACGAAAAGTTAAGGCAAAAAGCTATAAATAAAATTAAAAATTTTGCTCTGAATTTAGATTTTAAAATAATTTCAGAAGCAGACTCAGCACTTAAAGGTCCCAAAGGAAATCTAGAACATTTTGTTTTATTACAAAAATAAAATATATTATTTGGAGTGAAAAATGGCAGAGTATAATCATTTAGCAATAGAGAAAAAGTGGCAGAATAGATGGGCTGAAAATAAAATATTTAAAAGTAGAAAAGATTCTAAAAAAGAAAAATATTATTGCATAGAAATGCTCCCTTATCCTTCTGGGAATTTACATATGGGCCATGTCAGAAATTATAGTATTGGTGATGTTTGCGCCAGGTTTCATAGAATGAGAGGAAAAAATGTTTTGTACACAACAGGCTGGGACGCATTTGGTCTTCCTGCTGAAAATGCCGCAATGAAAAACAAAATCCATCCTGCAAAATGGACTAAACAAAATATAGCTCGTATGAGAGAGCAGTTAAAATCTATGGGGTTTTCTTATGATTGGAGCAGAGAAATCGCAACATGCGATCCTGAGTATTACAAGTGGACTCAATGGTTTTTTATAAAGATGTGGGAAAAAGGTTTAGTTTTTAGAAAAAGTGCCAATGTAAATTGGTGCCCGTCATGTCAAACAGTTCTTGCCAACGAACAGGTCTCAAACGGAACTTGTTGGAGATGCGACAGTCATACTGAACATAGAGACTTGGAGCAGTGGTTTATAAAAATTACTGATTATGCACAAGAACTTTTAGAAGGGCACAAACAACTCGGCGGCTGGCCTGAACAGGTTTTGTCTATGCAGAAAAACTGGATAGGTAAATCTTTTGGAGCTGAAGTAGATTTCAAAATTTCAGGTACTGAAAAAAACTTAAAAATATTTACTACTAGACCAGATACAATTTTTGGCGTGACTTTTATGGTTGTAGCCCCTGAACATGAAATAATAAATGAACTGAAGTCTCAAATCACAAATTATGCGCAGGTCGCAGAGTATATTGTTGCAAGCAGTAGAAAATCAAATATAGAGAGATCATCCAGCAAAGAAAAAACTGGAATAAGATTAGAAGGCATAAATGCTATAAATCCTGCTACAGGAAAGGAAATCCATATTTTCACCGCAGATTATGTTTTAACAGGATACGGTACCGGCGCTATAATGGCGGTTCCTGCTCATGATCAAAGAGATTGGGAATTTGCTAAGAAATTTGGCGTACCAATTATAGAAGTAATAAAAGGCGATAATTCAGACGTAAGTAAACATGCTTATGAAGATGAAGGTATTCTCATAAATTCAGGCCAGTTTGATTCAACAAAATCAACTGAAGCTTTTGATATTGTTTCAAGTTGGATTGAAAAACAAGGTTTTGGAAAAAAGACAGTAAACTTTAAACTTAAAGATTGGTTGGTTTCAAGGCAAAGATATTGGGGCGCTCCCATACCAATGATTCATTGTGATCATTGCGGTATTGTCCCTGTACCTGAAAAAAATTTACCTGTACTTCTTCCGCAAGACGTAGAGTTCACAGGAGCAGGGCAATCACCTTTAAAGACAAGCAAAACATTTGTAAGCGTTAAATGTCCAAAATGCGGCAAAGATGCAAGAAGAGAAACAGACACTATGGACACTTTTGTAGACTCTTCTTGGTACTACTTAAGATATTGCGATGTGCACAACGACAAAGCACCTTTTGATAGCCAAAAAGCAAACTATTGGATGCCTGTAAATCAATACATTGGCGGTATAGAACATGCATGCATGCATTTGATATACGCTCGTTTTTGGTTTAAAGTTATGAGAGATTTAGGTCTTGTAAAATATGATGAACCATTTACAAATCTATTAACACAAGGGATGGTAATTCTCGGCGGCAGCGCAATGTCAAAATCAAAAGGAAATATTGTAAGTCCAGATGAAATTCTTCCCAAATATGGCGCAGATACTGCAAGACTATTTATTCTTTTTGCAGCTCCACCTCAAAAGCAGCTTGACTGGTCTTCTGATGGAATAGAGGGTTGTTGGAGATTTGTAAACAGAGTATGGCGTCTTTTTGACGTTGTAAATACAAAGTCTGAAAATTCTGCTTCTCAAAAAGATAGAGAAGATATTTTAAAAATAATGCATAAAACAATAAAAAAGGTAACACTTGATATTGAAAAAGAATTTCAACTTAATACTGTAATATCTTCTATTATGGAACTTGTAAATGTATTATATTCATACAAATATCATTCTAATGATGATGGAGCGTCTCTAGAAGTATATAAGACATTGATATTACTGCTTTCTCCAGTTACTCCTCACATTTGCGAGGAAATTTGGGAAAGATTAGGCAATAACGGCTCTATATCTGTTCATGCTTGGCCTATCTTCGATGAGAATATGATTAAAGAATCCTCAGTTGAACTTCCAGTTCAAATAAATGGAAAATTAAAAGGAAGAATTATAGTTTCGGTTAATGCGTCTGAAAATGATGTTAAAAATGCTGTAAGTTCCAACGATAAAATCTCGCTGCAGTTAAAGGGTAAAGAGATAATAAAATGGATATATGTTAAAAATAAAATAGTTACTATAGTAGCAAAGTAGCTATGGAGGCTTTGTGAAAAAATTTATTACATATTTATTTGTGATTACTTTATTTATAACAAATCTTACTTCGTGCATGTCTCCTTATGAACCTGCAGCTCAACTCCTGCCGGAACACATAAAGAATGTTTATGTTAAGCCTTTTGAAAATAATACTAATCAATTCGGTATAGAATCAAAATTTACAAATGCGGTTATAGATGAAATAATTACTGATGGGCGTTTGTCCTTAGTAAATGATGAAAAGGATGCAGATGGTGTTCTTACTGCAACTATTAAAAAATACATTTTACAACCGCTTATATATGATACAAGCGGTTCTGTAGAGCAATACAAAATGTGGACTATTGTAAGTGTTTCACTGATTGATAAAGATAATAATGTAACTCTATGGACTGAACCTAACATGGAGGGTATACAGATTTATCGCGATATAAATAAAAGACCAAGTGATGAAGACGCTTTCGGGGAAGGAATGAGCGAAGATGAAGCAAGAGAAATTGTCTGGGGTAAAATGTCTAGAAATATTATAAAAAGAGTTATTAAAGGTTTTGGTTCTGTAACTAGTATGTCTGAAAAAAAAGTTCCAGCTCAATAATAAGAAAAGTTGTTAAAAACGAAATCATGAAAAAAATAAGAATCCGCTATATTATATTACTAGTGTTTTTGTTAATTTTGATTTTTAACGAAGGGAACAGAACTCTTGTTAGACGATTTTTTGAAGTAAATAAACTAAATAGAAGCATTAAATATGCTCGTTATCAAAATGAATTGCTTAAAAAAAGAATATACTATCTTGAAAACGAACCATCTTACTTAGAAAGAATGGTCCGTATCGAACTAAACGTTATAGCTCCTGGAGAGATAGAGTATAGATTTTCAATTAAAGATTAATTCATTTTAAATATATTTTTATATTTTACAAATCTCAAAGTATTATATAGAATCCCGATAGATGAAAAAGTTAAAAATAATAGGTTCTATTATTTGTTTTTTCTTTTATACTACAGCGTTTTTAAGCGCTGTAAACTTTAAAACGCAGTCTGATGTAGATAATACTGAAAATTGGGCAGCTATCAGTGCTAGCAATCCTGCTATTTTCTATGAGAACTTTTCTTTATCAACATCAATTGTCCTTCAATCAAGCTCGAGTCTAAGTAGCGATGATTACAACACAACAAGAACTCTTACAGCAAGCAACGAGAATAGTTTTTTTTCTCTTACAGAAAATTCACAGAATACATCTTTAAATATAAATAAAATAGTTCTAAAAGGAGGGATTTATAAGGGGAGTTCTCTTAATGGTGGTGCTGCAATTCGTATCCCTGGAATGAATTTTACATTAAATGGTAAAGCATCTTTTATACAAAATAGCTCAAGAACAGGCGCAGGAGGAGCTATATTTTTATCTTCAGGAACTCTAACGTTTACTGATAATGTTGTATTTAAAGAAAACTCAGCTTTAAGTGGAGCTGGAGCTGTTTATTGTGCTTCTGGAAGTGTAAAGTTCGAATCTTATGTTATTGCTGAAAATAATGAGTCTTCTTTAGGCGGGGTAGTACGTGCGAATGGTATTGTTTTAAATGATGGTGGATATTTTATTGGCAATAAAGCTAATTCTGGCGGAGCGCTATACTTAGTAGGAGGTTTTTCAAATATAAGAGCTATAACAAAAGATGTTCTGTTTTCTGGAAATACAATGAAAAGAGAATTAGATGGTACTTATTTAAGAAATGATATATATATGGAATCAGGTAGCAATTTGACATTTGATGTAGCTAAGGCAAGGACAATAACTCTTGACGGTGGAATAGTATGCAACGCTAGCAATAATATTGTAACTAAAATAGGACAAGGAGTACTTATCTTTAATGGAGATTTTTACATTCAAAATCTTAATGTATATGATGGGACATTACGTTTTGGAGCTGGTTCAACATTTTTTGGAGAAAGTGTTAATTTTTCATCAAGCGCATTTATAAATATGGTAACTAGAAGCTCAAACGAGTTAAAATTTGAAAAGTTAAATTCAGCGGCATCTTTATATTATGATGTAGATTTGAACAGCAGATATGTAGATCTAATAATTGTTAATACTAGCGCTCTAATGAACGGTACCAGGGTTAAAATTTCTCTTTCAGGCGTTAACAGTTCTAGTTTAAAATATAACATAATTATAGCAAGCGGCGTTGTTGGCGGAAATGGATATATTACTTTTGACAATACAAATGCGCAAGGCAGTAGAATGACTAGAGTTCATGGAGACATTGATTATGGTAGTGGAGGAAATACAAATCACTGGAATGAGGTCAATCTAAATATTCAAGTTGATCAATTGAGTAATATTAGTGGTTTGTCAGGCAATGAGCGCACAACAGCTTTTGCTTTAGACAGTGATTATGGCCAATCCTTAGGGGACTTCTTTTATATAATTGACACAATAGATAAAATGAGTACTCCAAGAAGCATGATTTCACGTTATGATAATAATACTTTAAGTAAAAAAGATGCTTTGAATAGTCTTTCTGGATATATTTATGCTAATGCCATTACAGTGCCAGCTCTAAACGATGTAAGAAATAATATTTTTTCAAGGTTGGAAAGAAGTTACTTCCCAAATGATGATACATTAAGCAAAAGAAATATATGGGGACATTGCTACAGTGCTAATGACTTATATGAAGGAAATAACGACTCTCCTGGCGATTTTAAATCTACTCGCAATGGTATCCAAGTGGGTTTTGATACATTAAAAGATGATGCTCATATTTTTGGTATAACAGCAGGCTCTATTGATTCTAACTGTATTGAGAATGATGATAAAGTAGATATAACCGGATATAATGTTGGATGTTACGGTTCATATTTTCTTGATAATAATTTAGAAATAAGAGCTTTGCTTGCTGGTAGTAGGGAAAAATATACTTCCTCAAGAAGTATAAAATATTTAAATAGGGAAACTAACGCACAGTTTGAAGGGTATAGCGTTAATATTGCAGCTGAACTTGCGTATAGTTTCTATTACAGAGATAAATTATGTTTAAGACCTTTTGTTGGAGTTGATTATGATTATGTACATATAGATGATTTTATTGAAAAAGGTGCTGATGCTGCAAATCTAAGCGTTTTTGATAATTCATACAATAAAGCCGGACCAGTATTTGGGTTTCAAATAAACAATGGTGTAAATGCAAAATTTAAGTGGCAGATTGAATTAAAAATAGATCTACTTCTTTATGGCAGATATGGTGAAATTACACAGAAAATGAAAAATGGCAGACAATCCATGACTATTAAAGGAATAGAAAATGATATCTTCAATGCCAATGTCGATGCGGGAATCATTTACGACATTACCAAGTCTTTTGGCATTTACGCAAATATAAATACTTCTATCCTTGGAGCTGATATACTCAGAGGGTTTTACTGCAATGTTGGAACAAATTTTAAATTTAATGATCTTAAAAAAGATTTTTATGAAGAAACATCTAAGCTAACAGAGTGAAAATATAGTCATTTATGGTATAGCGCATTTTATTTTAACATTTCCACTTATTCCTTCTCTTTTTCCTACAAAAACTTCTCCACTTACATCTATATTTATTCTCCCGACATTTATTTGAAACCCTAATTCTCCTACCTCTGTTGCTCCTGACAAATTTATTTCTTCTAATTGATAACTATCTTGGGTTGTAGCGTTTATATTTCCTTGAAATTCTTGCTCATGCATAATACCAGTATAGAAATTTGTTGTCCATTTAGTATGTTTTTGTGTTGATTTTTTATCCCTTTTTCCTTCGTATTTACATTTTACCCCTACTCCTATTCTATTGGAGTTTAGTCCTTTGAAATTTATTTTTTCACTTGTAGAAAAATTTGCTTTTTTTTCATTTTGGTGTGTAAATATATATTTGCTATACCCTTCTAAATTAATATTTTCTGCTAGTTTATATGTATAACCACATCCTATATGACAACTATAATATGGGACATCGTAATCATAACTTGCCTTTTTGTTTTGAAAAGTATCTCTTATGTCTGCACTATTAAATATGTTTTTACTTTTTCCTGCTCTTACTGAGCCTTGGCAATACAATCCTTCAATTTTCCCAATATCTAGCTTTCCTAACAATCCTGCTCCTATATAGCTTATATCCCCATTGCTTCTTACTTCTCCTGTAGATATTATGTCTTTTATTTTGTAATTTCCATTTCCATATTCACAAAATATTGCGGCAGTGATTATGTGTGTACTTGCGTCTGTTATTTTAAAATTTTTTGCTATTCCAAACAACGATGATATATTATTTAAATTTATAGTCCCTCCGATATTATACTTGCTTTGTCCTGCGGCAAAAGCGCCAAAAGCTTTTAAGCCTAAAACTTTGGATGCTTCTTGTATTCCATTATTTGCTATAAGGTCTGACCCAAAATTTAAAAATACTAGTTCACCAATGTTGCCTTTAGAAAAAGATTTCGCTTCAGGTCTGATCTCGATTTTTTTTGATTCTAATTTAGCGTTTAACTTATGTGCTTCTTTATGTAATGTGAACTTATGCTTAACATTGAGAGCAAGCGTTTGTCCTTGCCCTTCTATCTCTCTTATATCTGTATTTAGATCGTTAGCAAATCCATCATTGGAACACAAAATAGTTATGGAATCGCCTTGGTTTAATTTAGTATAAGGAGACATCTCTATATCAATTTTGACTATACTGGTAAGATCTATTCTATTATCATGGAAGAAGCCGCTGCTGTGCACATCCCATCTGTCTTGTCCTTTTCCATTAAGTGCTGTAAACATTGTATCACCAGATTTTATGTCTGAAGGCAGAAAGAAAATATAATTTTGAAAACCATAAACTCCATATGCAATATTATCTTTAGAATGTATTTCCAACGTATTATTATTTGCTCCTTCTTCAGTCTTCGCGCCAAATATGATAAAGTCTTGGCCAAGTTTGCCGGTTTCGTGAATTATAACTTTATTATCTGTTGCTAAACCATTACCATCAACCCATGCGCAAAGAATATTCGTATTTGCAGTTCCATAAATATTAATAATATTGTTTCTTGCATTGCCATTATTATGAATATACGCAGCATACACTTTTTCAGCATTTGTTGTACCATATATGTTAACAGTATTGTTATTACTGTCTCCTCCATTATTACCACCAACACGCCCACAAAAAACATGTGAGCTTATATTAGAGTTTTCTAAATTAACTAAATTCCCATTTGCATTTCCATTCCCTCTAGCCCACCCACCATAGACATTTTGTGATATTTTGGACATGGATCTTATATTGACTATATTGTCATTTGTATCCCCATCATTGCTCCAGCCGCCATGAACACAATTTCCTATATTACTAGCTTCAATTGTGACTGAGTTGTTGTTAGCGTTTCCATGTGTTGCACCTCCACCATAAACATCTGCTCCTATAGTCCCGGTCCTTATATTTACTGTATTGCCTATAGAATAGCCAAAATTACTAACAAATCCGCCATTAACACAATTTCCTATATTACTAGCTTCAATTGTGACTGAGTTGTTGTTAGCGTTTCCATTTGTTGCCCGCCCACCATAAACATCATTGTTTACAGTTGCTCTGGCGTTTATTATAACTGTGTTTGTATTTGCATGACCATTTTTTCTACTCATTCCACCATAAATCGTTCCTTTTACAGCTCCTCCAGAATTTACCGTAATAGTATTATCTATTGCATTACCATCATCAACCATTGAAGCTCGAATGTCAAAATTTACTATTCCGCCATTTTCAACTACAACAGTGTTATTATGTGCATTTCCTGTGGAAACTCGCGCGCCGTATACAATACCGATTGGACTGTTTAGATTGCTTGAAGTCATACCTGCGATTGCATCACCATTAATTATAATTTCATTGTTATATGCATTACCTGTATATACGATGTACCCACCACAAACAGTCTGTACATTGCTTCCATAATTCAATAGGATTTTATTGTTTGACACATCCCCACTTGACCATTGTGCACCATTAACTATAGAAATAATACCAGTTGAGACCAATACTGTATTAAAGTTTGGATCTTCACTTGCTTGACTGCTTTCAGACGCAGGAGAATTTCCGTTAATAACGCGCCCACTTACTTTATCAACTATAAGTATATGTCCTGCAAAGCAATTATGCGCTGATAATAAAAATAGTGTACATATAAAAAATAAAAGTTTTTTCATTAAAGAAAGCCTTTCTTTTCAAATTTTTTCTTAAGTTCAGATATATTTACAACTATAATATATAATAGGTCAACGCAAAAGTTATTATTTTTTTTGAGAAATTTTTGTGATTTCTCAATGCTTTTAGCATTATACCTCTTATAAATGTTCTATATTACAATGAACAATGACAAAATAGTATAAAATTGGTACAATTATACCATAAACTACGAGCGCGAAAAAGCGACCTGTTGTTGTAAAGGTTGTTTTTTGATAAATAGGAATAGGGAAAAAATGAAAAGAAATGATGTAAGGAATGTTGCAATTATAGCTCACGTTGATCATGGTAAAACAACTATAGTAGATTCTTTGCTGAAATTTTCGGGACAGTTTACGGTTAAAAGCGATGAAGCTCAGGATATGGTTTTGGATTCTAATCCTCTTGAAAGAGAAAGAGGCATTACAATTCTAGCAAAATGTACTTCTGTAAATTATAAAGGAAATACAATAAACATAGTAGATACACCAGGTCATGCAGATTTTGGTAGCGAAGTTGAAAGAGTATTAAAAATGGTGGATGGTGCCATACTTATGGTTGATGCTGTAGAAGGGCCCATGCCACAAACAAGATTCGTTTTGAGAAAAGCTTTGGCTTTAGGATTAAGACTTATTGTAGTTATAAATAAAATGGACAGACCAAATGCCACTCCAAGTGCTGTTGTAGATAGCGTTTTCGATTTGTTTATAAAACTTGGTGCTACAGATGAACAGCTTGATTTTCCTATTCTTTATGCTTCAGGGCGTGAAGGGTGGGCGAGCACAGACATGGATATAAAGGGTAAAGATATAGAGCCTGTTTTCACCACAATTATGACTCATATCCTACCTCCTGATGCTGATGAGACTAAACCTCTACAAATGCAGATAACAATGCTTGCCTATAACAATTTTCTAGGAAGTATTGGTATAGGAAGAATCCTAAACGGTTCAGTAAAAAAAGGGCAAACGATAACTCTTGTAAATGATCAAAATGTTAACTCTCCAAAAATTACAAAAGCTGTACGTATAGATAAATTTTATGGACTTGGCAAACAAGAAGTTGAAGAAGCAAAAGCCGGTGACATAGTTGCTATATCAGGTCTTGAAGGTGTTGAAGTTGGCGATACTGTATGTAGTGTTGATAATATATTACCACTTCCTCGTCTTTCTATAGATGAGCCAACTGTTTCAATGAACTTTCTTGTAAATGATTCCCCTTTTGCAGGTCGTGAAGGAAAATTTTTGACAAGCAGACACATAAAAGCAAGGCTTGAAAAAGAAGCTCAAACAAATGTGGGCTTAAGAATAGAAACACTGGAAGGTGAAGGCAGATTCAAAATTTCAGGAAGAGGCGAACTTCACTTAACTGTTTTAATTGAAACTATGCGTCGCGAAGGGTTTGAACTTTCTGTTTCTTCTCCAGAAGTTATTTATAAAGAGATAGATGGAAGAATCTGTGAGCCTATGGAGTTGCTTACTCTTGATATAGAAATCCAGTATCAAGGAGCTATCTTTGAGCTTGTTGGTAAGCGTTCTGCAAAGCTTGAAAATATGGTAAGTGAAGGGGAAAATAGAATGCGTCTTGAGTATATAATACCGTCAAGGGCATTGATAGGCTTTAAAAATGAGTTTTTGACAAATACCAGAGGTCAAGGTATAATGCACCACAGTTTTTATGATTATATGCCTAAAGTCAATGTTGCAGATCTAAGAACAAATGGTGTTTTTATAGCTAAAGAGCAAGGAAAAACCACAGCTTACGCGTTAGATAATCTTCAAATAAGCGGTCAACTTTTTGTAGGACCTGGTGTTGAAGTTTATGAAGGGATGATAGTAGGGCAAAACTCAAGAGAAAATGATTTAGTTGTAAATCCATGCAAACTTAAAAAGTTAAGCAATATGAGAAGTAAAAGCGCTGACGATGCACCTATGCTTACCCCTCCTAGAATTATGAATCTTGAACAAGCTATAGAATATATTGCACCGGATGAACTTGTAGAAGTAACTCAAACATCTGTGCGGTTAAGAAAGAAAATTTTAAATCATTTATTAAGAAAACGTTCTTCACAAAATGAAGCTGAAGAATAAAGTTTTAGATAAAGTCTCGATATTTATAATTATTAAAAAATTAGGGTACTTTTTTGTTGTGCTAAATTTATTATTTTTGTACGATTCGGGAAACTCTAAAGCCTAATGATAAAGGGCTAGTCTATCAGGTTCTAAATAATGTGATCTGGTTGTTGTAGTCTCGCCTGAGGTTTCTCTTATTAATCTA
This sequence comes from Candidatus Endomicrobiellum guadaloupense, assembly GCA_031278895.1. Classification (GTDB taxonomy): domain Bacteria; phylum Elusimicrobiota; class Endomicrobiia; order Endomicrobiales; family Endomicrobiaceae; genus Endomicrobiellum; species Endomicrobiellum guadaloupense. The sequence continues at coordinate 24,369 of JAITJN010000017.1, read as the reverse complement.
TTTAATACTATTTCTGTCACTACTTCAAAAAATATTATATCTGCTTGTAATTTGTAATCTTTGCTCTTCATTGGTAGCAGTATGGGGTAGTTTCATCAGACATAGGTTCACCATGATTCCAAATTTTCTTCGATGGATCTAGACTAGCGCCCCTAAAGGTGCGCGCTACAGGTAACTACTAAAAGGAGCATAAGTATTATTACTAATTTCTTCATTTTGCTTTTATCGTTTTTTTATATTAAATGTTTTGTTGTATTCTTCAAGATCTGTTATGTACTCTTGTGCTTTTCTAAATGCAGTGTCTAAATTCATAGCAAAGTTTGATCTTCCAAGAATGTTTATAAAACCATAATTCTTTAATACTTTTAATGGCTGTTTTTGTATCTGGCAAAGAATAAGACAACTATTTGTAGCCGCGCATTTTCTATAAATTTTATATAAAGCATGATACCCTGTTGCGTCCATAGCAGGTACTTTTCTCATTCTAAGTATTATAACTTTACAATCCTTAAGTTTTTCTATATATTCGACAAAAGTGCTTGCTGCACCAAAAAAGAAAGGCCCATTTATTTCATATAAAACCACGCCTTTCATATTTTTCTTGTTTTCAATTTCATCTTCATCAATACCTTCATAAGCATCGCCTGAAGAAGTATCAATATTTGCAATGTCAGCCATTCTTTTCATAAATAAGAATGCTGCTAATACCATGCCTATTTCAATTGCATAAACTAAGTCAACAAATACAGTTAAAACAAAAGTTGTAAGCATAATAATAGAATCGCTTAAAGGAGCTTTGAGAAGCTCTTTAAATGCTTCAAAATCCATCATTCTGTAAGCTACAGTAAATAATATTACTGCAAGTGTTACCATAGGTATAAGCACAATATAATTTATAAATGCAAGAAGGATTATTAATATAAAAATCGCATGAGCTATCCCTGCTATTGGCGTTCTTCCACCATTATTTATGTTTGCAGCAGTTCTTGCTATTGCTCCTGTTGCTGGAATTCCTCCAAAAGCTGCAGAACCAATATTTGCTATACCTTGAGCAATAAGTTCAGTATTAGATCTATGCTTTTTCCCTATCATTCCATCTGCAACTACAGCTGAAAGTAAAGATTCTATTCCAGCAAGGATTGCAATTGTCAGCGCAGGTTGAAATAGTTTTCCTACAAGCTCAAAGCTCAATGTTGGCATTTGTGGAGAAAAAGACATGGATCCGGTTATATCTCCAAAGTGAGAGTAAATAGTTTCAATATTTAAATTAAAAAGTTTTACGATTAAAGTTGAAATTATCAATGCAGCAAGAGGTGCTGGAAAAAACTTAAATTTTTTTGGGTAGAATCTCATAAATAACAAAATGCTGATACCTAATCCTAATGTTTGAAAAGTTATTTGATTTATATTTTTAAGATATATAATCCATTTGTCAACAAATCTATGTGGTATTGATGCAATTCCAAGACCTAAAAAATCATTGATTTGAGTTGAAAACAAAACAACTGCTATTCCACTTGTAAAGCCTATTGTTATAGGGTCAGGTATATAACGTATTATTTTCCCGAATTTAAATAATCCCATCAGTATTAAAAAAATACCAGCCATTGCAGTTGCTGTTATAAGTCCTCTTGTCCCATAATTTTGTATTATTCCATAAACTATAACTACAAATGCCCCAGTAGGCCCGCCAATCTGTACGCGACTTCCTCCAAAAAACGAAATGAGAAAACCTGCAATTACGGCTGTTATAAGCCCTTTGCCAGGCATGACTCCAGACGCTATTCCAAAAGCTATTGAAAGAGGAATAGCAATGAATGCAACTATTAACCCAGCATTTATATCTGTAATTATGCGGTTAGTGGTAAATTCTTTAGGATTGTTTTTTAATAATGTAAATAATTTTGGTTTAAACATTTTAACTATACCAACTTAACTGAATTTTTTCAATTGAAAGTTTAAACTCTTTTGAAATATAATTTAAATTTGCGTATATAATACAAAATTTATGTTTACAAGTGCATTTCGGTTTATATATACTTATCGTCAAATGAAAAATAAAATATTTCTAAGTTTAGGCTCGAATATTGGAAACAGAATGGGGAACATAGAGATAACTTTATCTTTTCTACAGAGCAGTTGTTTTATCTATATAAAAAAAATCTCATCTTTTTATAAAACGTCTCCAATAGGACCAAAACAAAGAAGCTTTTATAACATTGTTGCAAGTGCAAAAACAAATTTAAGTCCAGACAATCTTCTACATCTCCTAAAAGAGACGCAAGAAGTTATAGGGCGTGTCAAAACTTTGCATTGGGGTCCACGCATTATAGATATAGATATTTTATTTTTCAATAATGACATTGTTAAAAAACAATTCTTAACAATCCCTCATAAAGAAATTCAAAATAGACTTTTCGTTTTGGTTCCGCTTGCAGAAATTGCTAGGGATTTTATCCACCCAATTTTAAAACAAAAGATATGTGATATTTTAAATGAGAAGTTGTTGACACTCAGATGTCAAAAGGTTAAAATCTTACGATAAATTTGTAAAAAGAGTGTTTAAATGAACAAGAAAACAACTGCAACAATTTTAGATAAAAAACGAAACAATGAAAAGGTAACGATGCTTACTTGTTACGACTATGTTATGGCAAAGCTTATATCTTCCCAAGACATAGATATGTTACTTATTGGAGATTCTCTTGGAAATGTAAAACTTGGTTACGAAAATACTCTTCCTGTAACTCTAGATGATATGATTTATCATACGAAATCTGTAAAAAGAGGCAATACCGGAGCAATGCTTATTACAGACATGCCGTTTATGTCATATGAATCAAATGTTGAAGAAGCTATCAAAAATGCAGGAAGAATTGTTAAAGAAGGCGGAAGTGAAGCTGTCAAAATTGAAGGAGGGATAGAAATTATAGAACAGCTCAAAGCAATAGTAAATGCAAAAATTCCTGTTGTTGGGCATTTGGGGTTGACGCCACAAGCTATAAATAAATTTGGTGGGTTTAAAGTTCAAGGAAGATGGCAAGAAGCCCAAGATAAGCTTATTGCAGATGCAAAAGCTCTTGAACAATCTGGAGCATTTGCAATTGTTCTTGAAGCTATACCTGAACAGCTTGCTAAAGAAGTAACAGAAGTATTAAATATTCCGACAATAGGCATAGGTGCTGGTCGTTATTGCGATGGACAAGTTTTGGTTATTGACGATATGCTTGGAATGTTTACAGATTTTACTCCGAAGTTTGTCAAGAAATACGCTAACATTGGTGAAACAATAAAAGCAGCGGTTAAAAATTATATAGATGAAGTCAAAGAAGGAAAATTTCCAAAAGAAGAAAATACATACAAATGAAGGTTATAAAAAATGCTTTACAGATGCAAAGAATCGCTTTTAAACATCTTTTAAATGGTGATGAAATAGGTTTAGTTCCTACTATGGGTGCGCTTCATGCAGGACATATTTCGTTAATAGAAAAGTCGGTAAAAAATGATGACATTACTATAGTTTCTATTTTTATAAATCCTGTCCAGTTTGGACCAAATGAGGACTACTTAAAGTATCCTCGTCCTGTTAAAAATGATTTACAGATTTGTAAAAAAAACCATGTAGCTTATGTTTTTATGCCAACAGTAAATGATATGTTTCCTTCGGATCATAAAACTTTTGTTGAAGTAAAAACTTTGCAGGATATAATGTGTGGCGTGTTTAGACCAACTCATTTTAGAGGTGTAGCTACAGTAATTTCTAAGATGTTTAATATATCTTATGCTGACAGGGCATATTTTGGTATGAAAGATTTTCAACAGGTTAAAATTATAGAGAAAATGATCAAAGACTTAAATTTCAGAACAAAAATAGTTCCTTGTCCAATAGTCAGAGAGAAAAGCGGTCTTGCCATTTCAAGTAGAAATTTTTATTTAAGTTCAGAAGAAAAAAATTCTTCATTAAGTATTTCTAAAACTTTAAAAGAAGCATCTGTAGAATTCAAAAATAAACATTTTAATGTAGTTAAGAAAAATGCATTAAATAAACTAAAAAAGATTCCAAATAGTAGAATAGACTATATTGAAATTGTAAACTTAAATGATTTGTCTCAGGCTGGTAAAAATACTAAAAAAGCAGTTCTTGCTGTTGCAGTTTGGGTTGGGAAAACAAGACTTATAGATAATATTGTGATTACAAAATGAGGATGTGCACAGAATGATAAAATCAGATTATTTGGTTATAGGCAGCGGGATAGCTGGCTTAAGTTTTGCGTTAAAAGCTGCAACAAAAGGAACAGTTTCTTTAATTACAAAGAGAAAACTTTTTGATTCTTCTACAGGTAGAGCGCAAGGCGGTATTGCTTGTGTTACCGATAACCTTGATACATTGAATGAGCATGTCCAAGATACACTTGTTTCTGGAGCAGGTCTTTGTGATAAAGAAATGGTTAAAAAAATGGTTAAAGAAGCTCCAGATAGAATAAAAGATCTTATAGAACTTGGCGTTAAGTTTACAAAAAAAGATGATTCTCCTGACTTTGATTTGGGTTTAGAAGGCGGACATGGAAAAAGAAGAGTTCTTCACGCTGGCGATGTTACTGGCGGTGAAATAGAAAAAGTTCTTATAAATAACGTCCTTAAATTTAAGAGTATTACAATTTATGAAGAATATACTGCCATAGATTTAATTTTAGATTCTTGTGGTGTTTGTTGTGGAGCATATGTTTTAAATAATGATAAAGGAAATATAGAGATTTTTCAGTCAAAAGTAGTTGTTCTAGCTTGTGGCGGCTCAGGAAAAACTTATTTATATACTTCAAACCCTGATGTTGCAACAGGCGATGGCATAGCTATGGCTTATAGAGCAGGCGCTGATATAGCAAATATGGAATTTGTGCAGTTTCATCCTACATGTTTATACAACAGCGAGGCTAAATCTTTTTTAATATCTGAGGCGGTTCGTGGCGAAGGTGCTGTTTTAAGACTTAAAAATGGCGAACGTTTTATGGATAAGTACAGCTCACAAAAAGAGCTTGCTCCCAGAGATATTGTAGCAAGAGCTATAGATACAGAGTTAAAAGCTAGAAGAGAAAGTTTTGTTTATTTGGATATCACATCAAAAAGCAGAGATTTCCTTGTAAGAAGATTTCCAAATATATATTCTAAGTGTTTAGAATACACAATAGATATGGCAAAAGACATGATTCCTGTAATTCCAGCAGCTCATTTCTTTTGCGGCGGCATTAAAATAGAAGAAAACGGAAGAACTGACGTAAAGAATCTTTATGCTATAGGGGAAACCTCCTGCTCTGGAGTACACGGAGCAAACAGATTAGCATCAAATTCTTTGCTAGAAGGTATTGTTTATGCCGATAGAGCTTATAAAGACTCTCTTAGACTTTTAGATAGACAACATTCAAAAATTGAAGAAAATGCGGATAAAATTCTATATGTATCAAGAAATCCTGCAACTGTTTATATGCACGAATGGGAAGAAATAAGACGTTTAGCTTGGAGTTATCTTGGAATATATCGTTCAAACGAAAAGTTTTTAAAAGCTAAAAAAAGGATAGATGTTTTAAAAAATGAAATAGATAAATATTTTGTGCAGGCAAGTATAAGTGTTGACAGTATTGAATTGAGAAATATTGCTTGTATAGCAGAGTTAATATTACGTTCTGCAATGATTAGAAAAGAAAGCAGAGGTCTTCATTTTAATGTAGATTATCCTTTTATGTTAACTGAAAGTTGCGATACAATCTTAAATATAAATATTAAAGAAGATGTGTGTGGGTTTGTTTCAAAGGGAAAATATGGACATAATTAAAATTCGTGGCGCAAGGCAGCATAACTTAAAAAATATAGACCTTGATATTCCTAGAAATAAGCTTGTTGTTGTTACAGGCTTGTCTGGATCTGGCAAATCTTCTCTTGCTTTTGACACTATTTATGCTGAAGGGCAGAGAAGATATGTAGAATCTCTGTCAGCTTATGCAAGACAATTTCTTGACCTTATGGATAAGCCAGATGTGGATATTATTGAAGGTTTATCTCCTGCTATTTCAATTGAGCAAAGAAACCCATCACATAATCCTCGTTCTACCGTTGGTACAGTTACAGAAATTTATGATTATTTAAGGTTACTATTTGCAAGAGTTGGTATTCCTCATTGTCCAAAATGTGGTAAACAAGTAAAGCCTCAGTCTGCCCAACAAATAATAGATGAGATAATGAAGTTTCCCGAAGGAACAATGATTTATATCTTCTCGCCTCTTATAAAAGGAAGAGCTGGTACTTATGAAGAGCTTTTTGCTCGTCTTGCAAAAAGTGGCTATTCGAGAGTTAGAGTTGACAATAATAGTTACATGCTTGATGAAAAAGTAGAGTTGGATAGATACAAAAAACACACAATAGATATAGTTATTGATAGAATAAAACTCAACAAAAATTTACGTATAAGAGTTGCAAGCTCTGTAGAAACTGCTTTGAAAGAATCTAAAGGAATGATCTCTGTTGGAGTTATAGAGAATGGAAAACTTGTTTCAGAAAAAGTTTATAGCGAGAAGTACGCATGCATTGATTGTGGTATAAGTATTTCAGAACTAGAGCCTAGACTGTTCTCTTTTAATTCTCCTTTTGGGGCATGTCCAGAATGTGGAGGGCTTGGAAATAAAATAGAAATTGATGAGAATCTAGTAGTTCCTGATAAAAATCGCAGCTTAAAGCAAGGGTCTATAATTGCTTGGGCTGAACCAATAACAACAAGAACAAATAGATGGAAAAGTAGCTGGGGTGGTTATTACTGGGAGCTTCTGTCAGATGCTGCAAAAGCAAACAAGATATCTCTAAATACAGCTTGGAAAGACTTAACAAAAAAACAACAGGAAATTCTTCTATACGGGCATGGTGATTTTGAAGGTGTTATAACCAATATGCAGCGTAGGTATAATGAAACTGAGTCTGAATTTGTCAGAGAAGAAATTTTTAATAAATATATGGGGCAAAGAATTTGTCCATCTTGCAAAGGAAAAAGACTTAAAAAAGAAGCTCTTTCTGTTTTAATTGATGATAAATCAATAGCAGACATTACCAAGCTGCCTGTTGAGAAATCTTTTGATTTTTTCAATAAAATTAAATTTTTGGAAAAAGATAAAGAGATAAGCAAAACTATTTTAAAAGAAATACGAGAGAGACTAAAATTTTTAAACAATGTAGGGTTAGGCTATTTAAGCTTAGATAGAGAAAGTGGAACACTCTCTGGTGGTGAAGGACAGAGAATTCATTTGGCTACTCAAATAGGCTCTGGCCTTACAGGTGTGTTGTATGTTCTAGATGAGCCTTCAATAGGTCTTCATCAACGTGATAATGACAAACTTTTAGAAACTTTGATTAGACTTAGAGATTTAGGAAATACATTAATTGTTGTTGAGCATGATGAAGATACAATGAGGGCAGCGGATTACATAATAGATTTAGGACCAGGAGCTGGCTCTCATGGTGGTCACGTAGTGGCGCAAGGGAATGCAAAAGAGATAATAAAAAGCAGAGCGTCTTTAACAGGGCAATATTTAAGCGGCGCGTTAGAAATTCCAGTGCCTAAAAAAAGAAAACAATTGTTGGATAAATGGCTTTGTGTTGGAGGTGCTCAGCAATTTAATTTAAAAAATTTAAACGTACAAATACCTCTTGGTCTTTTGGTTTGTGTCACAGGTGTATCTGGAAGCGGTAAATCTACATTAGTTCACGAAATAATATATAAAAATCTGGCTAAAGAGCTTTACGGATCAAAAGCTACTCCTGGTAAGTTTAAAAGTATGGAAGGCCTTGTAAATATAGACAAAGTTGTAATAGTAGACCAGTCTCCAATAGGAAAAACGCCAAGATCAAACCCAGCTACGTATACTGGAGCTTTTTCAATGATAAGGGATTTATTTGCCCAAGTTCCAGAATCTAAAGCTAGAGGATACCAGTCAGGAAGATTTTCTTTTAATGTAAAAGGTGGTAGATGTGAAAATTGCCAAGGTGATGGAACATTAAAAATAGAAATGCAGTTCTTGCCGGATGTTTACGTAAAATGCGATGTATGCGCAGGAAGAAGGTTTAATGAAGAGACTTTACAGATACGATATAAAGGGGAAAATATAGATAAAGTCTTGAATATGACTGTAGAAGAAAGTGTAAAGTTTTTTGAGAATATACCTACATTAAAAAGAATACTTTCAACATTAGAAGATGTTGGTCTTGGCTATATAAAAGTTGGACAGCCAGCAACTACGCTTTCTGGTGGAGAAGCTCAAAGAATAAAGCTTGCTTCAGAGCTTTCAAAAAGAGCTACAGGCAGAACAATTTATATTTTAGATGAGCCTACAACAGGCTTGCACTTTGCTGACGTTGCAAAACTTCTTGAAGTCCTTCAAAGGCTTTCTTATGCTGGAAACACTGTGCTTGTAATAGAGCATAATCTTGATGTTATTAAAACTGCTGACTGGGTTATAGATTTAGGCCCAGAAGGCGGAGACAAAGGCGGAGAAATTGTTGCAGAGGGTACTCCTGAAGAGATAATGAGTAATCCAAAATCTTTTACAGGTCATTACTTGAAAAAGCTTATAAACCGTCATAAAAGACAATAGTAGGAGAATCTATATTAGTTAATTGAGAGGAGAAAATGATTTTAAATCTAATAATAAACGCTATAATATTCTCTATTTTCTTTACGCTTATATTTTTGTTGGTCTATAAAATGAAAATGATTAAAATAAAGTTTGTTTCTATATTTTTTTTCTCTGCAATTATGTACTTTCTCATCACTTTTTTAGTGAAAAAATATGTAAATCTATGAAAACGAATTCTTCGCAAAATATTAAAATTTTACTTTTAAAAGATTTAAAAATTCATATAGAATCACAAGATTTCATTCAATTCACAAAAAAGCTTTTAAATATTTGTAACGGTAGGTACGCACAAGATGACATGCTCCTAGGTGTACGAGTCCATCATCAGAGGTTTTTGGCAAAAAAATATTCTGCATCAATAAATCTAAAAGAAATAGAAAAATTGCTTCAAGATGAAATCCATGAACTTAGATTTATTGCATTAGCTATTTTGTCTCAAAAGTATAAAAAAGCTAACAATGATTTTAAGTCTAAAATAGCAGAAATATATTTAAGAAATTATAGATATATTAACAACTGGGATTTAGTTGATACCTCTGCGCCACATATATCTGGCCACTATTGGTATAACAACGAATTGGACAAATTTTGGGAGTTTGCTAAATCTGGAAATTTATGGAAAGAAAGGATATCTATGATATCCACTTTTTATTTTATAAGACAAAATAGATTTGAAGAGACTTTAAAACTTGTTGAAATGTTCTTAAATCATAAGCACGATTTGATTCATAAAGCTTCTGGCTGGATGCTTAGAGAGATCGGCAAGAGAGACATAGAGAGTTTAATAACTTTTTTGGATAAATATGTTACTAAAATGCCGAGAACAATGCTAAGATACTCCATTGAAAAACTATCACAATCTCAAAAGAAGCTTTACTTAAGTTTGTCAAATATGCGCTAAATTCACAGTGATGTCATTAAAACTCAACACGAACTTTTACAATCTCTTTACATAGTACTTCAATTAACAGATTAGACTTTGTTTTTATTAAATCCTCTTTAACAATTTCTTAGATAATTTTTTCGTAAAATAATCTTTATGCGATGCGTGAAACCGAAACTTTGAGAAAAATAAAAATTTGCTTGAAAAAGATTACCCTATATACTAAACTGTCGCAAGTAAAACTCTTAAAGTTTTTATAGAGGTAGATAATGAAACACACGGGAATCTTGCTGTTGTTTCCTTTTCTTATTTCAGGCTGCTTATATCTAACCCAAGATCGTAGATTTTTAAAAACAACAACTATTAAAGAAGTAGAAGTAACAGAATCAGAGTTACGTTATGAACAAAAAGACTCTCTTAAATTTAAAAAATGTACAGGATTTTTTCTTAAAACAAGTGTTACTTTACCTAACGATATAAATTTCTTCACTATAAGCTCAATAAATAAGTTTAAAAACTTGCTTGGCATTGCAAAAACAATATCTAGCACAGTTGTTACACCTAATTTTAACGAAAGTATTTTATTGATTATTGCTGAGAAGCCTTTAGTAAATTTGCATGATATTATTATAAATCAAGTCTACATGAAGGATAATAATATATATATTGAATATGAAATTAAAGAACAAGGCTCTGATAATGGATATTTTGTTCAAAGCTTAGGCGTTTTTGAAATAGAAAAACCATCCGTTGTATTGAATGTCTATTTTATTAATAAGGATAACAAAGCATTTGTTGTTCCGTTTGGAAACAGATATAACAAATCTCCTGTGGATATTCCTGACATGTTGGAACATTATACAGGAATATACAAAGGAATTTTACCTGCAGCAAATAACAACAAAATTTTTACGGAATTGAGTTTAAAACCAGATTATTCATATACGCTAAAGCAGAAATATTTGGTAGATAACGGGAGAGTCTTTGAATCATCTGGGAAGTGGTATCCATCGGTTGATATAAGCTCTTTTGTTTTAAATAAGAATAAGGATTTAATATTCTATTTTATTAATAAAAGTAGTATAGAAAAACTTGGAACTAACGGAGAAAGATTAGAATCAAACGACTATATATTGAAAAAGTGAGGATATAAGAGGTATTTATTGCTGAAAGAGGAAAAGGTGCTTGGCTTAATGGTAAAAAAATAGAAGTTTCAAAAAATCAAGATATTATAAGATCTTTGGCAGCTGCATGTTTCCCGTATTATTTTAGAAAAGATAGTAAGAGAGTAATGAAGAATTTTTACAATACAATATAGTTTATGAATCGCAAGGAGTGAGGAGGCTAGGTGCAGCAGCGTTGGATTTAGGGTATGTTGCTTGTGGGCGTTTCGATTTTTTTTGGGAAGAGGGATTAAAACCTTGGGATGTTGCTGCAGGTATTTTAATAGTTAAAGAAGTAGGTGGAGAAACTTCAGATTATTATGGGGGTAACAATCCTTTATTTAGTGGGACTCTTCTTGCGGCAAATAACCAGACTATACATAAAAAAATACTTGGTATTATAAATGAAAGATAAAAAGAAATACGTTGTAAAGGTAATAAAAGTTCTAAAAGAATCTTTTGGCGATATAAAATGTCCTCTAAAGTTTTCAAACCCTTTTGAGCTTTTGGTTGCTGTAATATTATCTGCTCAATGTAGGGACGAAAGAGTAAATAAGATAACAGAAGTCTTGTTCAAACAATATAAAAGTTTACAAGATTATGCTAATGCTGATATATCTAAGCTTGAAAATTGTATAAAATCAGCTGGTTTTTTTAGAAGCAAAGCAAAAAGCATTATAAAATCCGCTCAAATGGTATTAAGGTTATATGATGGTAAATGCCCTCAAACAATGGAAGGCCTTATTAAACTTCCTGGCGTTGCAAGAAAAACGGCTAATGTTGTTTTAGGGCATGCTTTTTGTAAAGCAGAAGGGATTGCTGTTGACACGCATGTTATAAGAATAGCAATCTTGCTCAAACTTACAAATCGTGAAAATCCTGTTAAAATAGAAAGAGATTTAATGGAAATAGTTCCTAACCAATATTGGATTGAGATTTCTCTTCTTATTCAGGCTTTGGGCAGAAGAATTTGCAAGGCAAGAAATCCAAATCATAATGAATGCCCATTAAATAAGATCTGCCCATCTGCCAAAAAAGCAATTACGACGCAATAAAACATTCCCTAAATTTGACAAAAATTGTCGTATTTTTATACTATTTAGACACGTGTAGCAAGCCGTACCCTATAAAACTATAACATTTTAGCTTAAAATCCAGGAGGAGGCATACTATGACGGTTAAAGTAGGTATCAATGGTTTTGGTCGTATTGGACGTTTGGTATTGCGTTCAGCTCATAACAGAAGCGACATTGAAGTTGTAGCTATCAACGATTTGATTAGCGTTGACTATATGGCTTACATGCTAAAGTACGATACTGTTCATGGACAGTTTAAAGGAACAGTTGAAGTAAAAGACGGAAATTTACTTGTAAATGGAAGAACTATCCGCGTAACAGCGGAGAAAAATCCTGCAGATTTGAAGTGGGGAGAAATTGGATCTGAATATGTTGTAGAATCAACAGGACTTTTCCTATCAAAAGACAAAGCTCAAGCTCATATTGATGCAGGTGCGAAGTATGTTGTAATGTCTGCTCCTTCAAAAGATGACACTCCAATGTTTGTTTGTGGAGTGAACTTAGATTCTTATAAGAAAGGAACTCAGTTTGTATCCAATGCCTCTTGCACAACAAACTGTTTGGCTCCTGTAGCAAAAGTTTTGAACGATAAATTCGGCATTGTAGATGGCTTGATGACTACAGTGCATGCTACTACAGCAACACAGAAAACTGTAGACGGACCTTCTGCAAAAGATTGGAGGGGTGGGAGAGCAGCTTCAGGCAATATCATTCCTTCTTCTACAGGCGCGGCAAAAGCAGTTGGCAAAGTAATTCCTGAATTGAACGGAAAATTGACAGGTATGTCTTTGCGTATTCCTACTCTTGATGTTTCTGTAGTGGATTTGACAGTAAATTTAGCAAAATCTGCCACATATGAAGAAATAAAAGCAGCTATGAAGTCTGCTTCAGAAAATGAACTTAAAGGTATCTTGGGATATACTGAAGATGAAGTAGTTTCTTCAGATTTCTTGGGAGATGCCCGTACATCAATATTTGATGCAAAAGCAGGAATTGCTTTAACTGATAAATTTATTAAAGTTGTTTCTTGGTATGACAATGAATGGGGCTATTCAAATAAAGTTTTGGAACTTATTGCCTATATGAAGAAAGTAAACGGCTAATTCTGTTTCAAATAAATTAACAATGCCGGCGCTATGTATTACTTGCATAACTAGTATTGCTAAAATAAAAGTTTATAAAAACTATAAAAGACCGCGCTTGCGCATTTATATTTGCGCTGTGCGGTTTTTGGTCAAACGGAGACTTAAATGAAAAAGACGCTTGCTGATATTGGTGTGAAGGGAAAGAAGGTTTTGGTTAGAGTAGATTATAATGTGCCACTTGACGCAAATCTTAAAATAACAAACGATAAAAGAATTATGGCTACTTTTCCTACAATAGAGTACCTTTTGAAGAAAAAGGCTGCAATAATTCTTATATCTCATTTAGGAAGGCCAAATGGTAAAGTCGTTCCTGAAATGAGCTTAAGACCAGTTGCTGTTCGTTTAGGGGAAGTTTTGGGTAAACGTGTTAAATTTGTAGGTGGAGACTGTATAAGTGATCAATCAAAGAAAGCGGCTGCAGATCTAAAGCCAGGAGAAATTCTTTTGCTTGAAAACTTGAGATTCCATCCTGAAGAAGAAGGCAAAAATGCATCAGGTGAAAAAGATAAAGCTGCTATGGACGCTTTTGCTAAAGAACTTGCTTCTATGGGAGAGGTTTTTGTCCAAGATGCGTTTGGTACAGTACACAGATCTCATGCTTCAACGGCTGGGATTGTTAGTTATGTTAAAGATGCAGCAGCAGGATTCCTTGTAGAAAAAGAGCTAAAGTTCTTGGGAGAATCTCTTGAAAACCCTGTAAGCCCTTTCTTGGCAATTCTTGGCGGAGCAAAAGTATCTGATAAGATAAATGTTATAGAAAACCTTTTAAGCAAAGTTGATGCTATTATTATCGGCGGAGCTATGGCTTATACATTCTTAAAGGCCCAAGGCGTAAGCACAGGAACATCTTTGGTTGAAAATGACAAGCTTGATTTGGCTTTAGAGCTTCTTAAAAAGGCTAAAGAAAGAAAAGTTGATTTTTTACTTCCAGTTGATCATGTTGTTGCAAATAAAGTGGACTTTACAGGAAAGAACGTTCCTTCAGACGCCATTGTAGAAACCACAATAGACGAAGCAATAAGTGAAGGCTTTATGGGCGTTGATATTGGAGCCAAATCAATAGAAAAATTCGCAGAAGTTGTTAAGTCGGCAAAAACAATAGTCTGGAACGGACCTTTAGGAATTTTTGAAATAGATGAATTTTCAAAAGGTACTGTTGAAATCGCGAAGATGGTTGCAGACGCTACAGATGAAGGAGCTATATCTGTAGTCGGTGGTGGAGATTCTGTTTCTGCTGTAAAAAAAGCAGGTGTGGATAAGAGAATAAGCCACATTTCCACAGGCGGTGGAGCGTCTTTGGAATTCTTAGAAGGAAAAGCCCTTCCTGGAATAGTCGTTCTCCCAGATAGAAAGTAGAAATAAATAAAACATCTTGACGGAGTTCTGACAAATTTTTTAGTCATAAAAATAGTCAGAAGTCTTGTAAGATATAAATAAGTTGACATACGTCGGTTTTTGTTATAGAATAACATCATTATGAATCTTTTATTCTTTGCTTTAAAATTTGTTCATTATTCAGTATGTATAGGATTGATTCTTGTAGTTCTTCTGCAAGCAGGAAAAAGTGGAGGAATGGTTGGTATTTTTGGTGGTGGTGGTTCAGATCAAATTTTTAATGTCCCGTCGGGTATGGCTTTTATAAAAAAGTTGACAATAGTTATGGCTTGTATATTTTTGTTTACCTCTTTATTGTTAACAAGACTTTCCACAAATATGGGTATGATGTCTATCGTAAATCAACTTTCAAATATCCCTTTAAGTGCTCCAGTAGAGCCTGTAAGTAAATAGCATAACGCTGGGGTGGCGGAACTGGCATACGCGCACGTTTGAGGGGCGTGTCCTTAACCGGATGCGGGTTCAAATCCCGCCCTCAGCACTTTAATGTCAATTTTTGCGGGTGTAGTTCAGTGGTAGAACGTCTCGTTGCCAACGAGAAGGTCGTGGGTTCAAGTCCCATCGCCCGCTTGTTATACTAAACTCTAACCATCTGTTTATCATCCAAATTACTAAAAAGTTAATAGAAGATTAAATTTTCTATTGTCCCTCTTAAAATTTAGCAAAACAAAAAGCATTGAATACTAAATAATATGAATACAATGATAACTAAAAATGAAAACATTAAAACAATGAAAGGAAAGAGATATAGTGATAAAAATGTATATGATGCTACTAATGAGCGATTGGATATTATTTTTAATAATTTTAAGAAGATATATGTTTCTTTTAGTGGAGGGAAAGACAGCGGTGTATTATTAAACATGTGTATAGATAAAGCGCTAAGATTGAAACGCAAAATAGGATGTTTATTTATAGACGTAGAAGCGTTTTATTCTGTGAGTACTAATTTTGTAGAAAGAATGATGTTTAACAATTTAAGCGTGCTAGAGCCATTTTGGGTATGTCTGCCTATGGAAAGCCAAAATTCTTTAAGTTATTTAGACCCTACTTGGATATGGTGGGATAAAGGCAAGGAAAAGATTTGGGTTAGGAAAATGCCACAAAATCAATTTGTAATTAATGAGAAAAACAGCAAGTTTGATTTTTATGAAAAAAATATGTCTTTTGAAAGATTTGTAAAGTATTTTGGTGTTTGGTATGGAAAAGGAGAGCAGACTGCTTGTTTACTTGGACTGCGAACAGATGAGAGCTTAAACAGGGTTAGAGCAATTTTTTGCAATAATAAAGTAAAGTACAAAAACTTGGATTATTCAACAAAAGTGAACGAGGTGACATATAATTTTTATCCAATATATGATTGGGCGGTTTCAGATGTATGGGCTTACAATGCAAAATTCAATAAAGATTATAATAGATTATATGACTTGTTCTACAAAGCCGGGGTGAACATCACTAGAATGCGTCTTGACGAGCCTTTTGGCAATGCTGCTAAAGAGGGGTTAAGTTTATTTAAAGTTATTGAGCCACAAACGTGGGTCAAAGTTGTAAACAGAGTTAGCGGGGCAAATTTTGGCAATATTTATAATGGAAGCAAAATAATGAGCAGTGCATATACTTTGCCTAAAAATCACACATGGAGAAGTTTTACTAAATTTCTATTAAAGACACTTCCTGTAGAAACAGCAAATACTTATAAACATAAATTTGTTAAATTTATTAAGTATTGGCATAGAATCGGATGCCCTGTAATAGATGAACATGTAAAGATTTTAGAAAATAAGTATGCAAACTATACTATAAATACTCACAGCTACAGTAATAGAGGGACAAGAAATAAAGAAGTAATTAGATTTAAAAGAATTGTTGATGAGTTGCCCGGGCTTGACAATAAAGATGACTATCTCACATGGAGAAGAATGGCGATATGTATAATTAAAAATGACATTATATGTTACAGTTTATCGTTTTCTATAACAAAAGATTTAACTTTACGACAAAAAAAGTTAGTAGAGAAATATAAGAATTTGTAGAAAGGCTAATTTTATCATAGGAGTGCTTTATGTTTAAAAGTCCAGTATATAATATTAAGGCAGTTAAAATTAGTAAAATAAAAGCAAATGATTATAACCCAAATAGCGTCGCGCCTCCGGAAATGAAGTTACTATATGAAAGTATCAAAAACGATGGATATACAATGCCAATAGTTTGTTATTATGATAAAAAGAAGGATAAGTACATAATAGTCGACGGATTTCATCGTTACACTATAATGAAAAAATATAAAGATATTTATAAACGAGAAAATGGAAAAATACCTGTAAGCATAATTGATAAAGATTTAAGTGATAGAATGGCAAGTACTATAAGACACAATAGAGCAAGAGGAAGCTCTGATATTAATTTAATATCTAGTATAGTAGCAGAACTTGTAGAAATAGGGAAAACAGAATCGTGGATATCAGAACATTTAGGGATGTCAGTTGATGAAATCTTAAGGTTAAAGCAGTTAACAGGATTAGCTGCTTTATTTGAAAATTGCAAATTTTCAAAGTCATGGGAACCTGGGGAAGTAATGGAAGAAGATTATAGATAATCATTTATTGAACTTGTTTAAACTTAAATCATTTAAAGAAAATGCGAAATTAAATGTTTTTTTTGTTAATAAATAATATATCCCATTTTAAAGTGATAGAGAAAATAGTATAGCTATTAAAAGTTTTATTGTAAATTTAAGAACCGGCCTTAGCGACTGGTTTTTTTTATTGCCAATATGTTAGAATAATATTTAAATTTAAGAAAATTTGTATGAGGTTTTTTTGATGTTAACAAAAGTTGCTATTGTAGGCAGACCAAATGTAGGCAAATCCACTCTTTTTAATAGGCTTATCGGCAGAAAAAAAGCTATTATCCACGAGACTCCGGGAACAACAAGAGATAGAAACGATTATGAAGTTTCTTGGAAAGATAAAAAATTTATCGTTACAGATACTGCAGGTTGGAGCAAAGATATTTCTGTTTTTTCTTCAGATATGTCCCGTCAGCTTGATACAGCAATTGAACAGTCTGACATAGTTTTGTTTGTTGTTGATGGAAAAACTGGAGTTCACTCTACAGATTTACAAATTGCCCAACAAGTAAGACTAAGCAAAAAGAAAACAATTCTTGTAGTAAATAAAATAGACACAGAGGCTGAAGAAGTTAAAGGGTACGAATTTTACGAACTTGGTTTTGACAATATAGTTTTTGTATCGGCAAATCATGGAAGAAGTATACATGATTTGCTTGATAAAATTTGGGACAATATAAAGTATGATAGAAAGACAAAAAAAAATAAAGAACTGCTAAAGATTATTCTCGTCGGCAAACCTAATGTTGGTAAATCTTCATTTATAAACTCTGTTACAAAAGAAGAAAGAAGTATAGTGCATGACATCCCAGGAACAACCAGAGATTCTCTTACAGCACATATTCATGTTAATGAGAAGGAATATATAGTTATAGATACGGCCGGGTTGCATAGAGGAAGTAAAACAAAAGATGATATGGAATATCTATCAACTTTAAGTACAGACTATGCAATTGAAGACGCAGACGTTGCTGTTTTAGTTGCTGATGCGTCTCAAGGAATTGGTGAGACTGAAGTTAAAATAGCAAGACTTTTAATTGGGAAAAATAAACCTGTTGTTGTAGCTATAAATAAGTGGGATTTAATTGAACAAAAAGAAGAAGCTGCAAAGTATTTTGAAGAACAGCTTAGGGAAAGAATAAAGTTTATGAGCTGGGCAGATATAATTTTTATATCTGCTAAAACAGGGCAGAGATTAGATAAGATTTTTCAAGAAGCTGAAATAATTTTTGAGCAATATACAAAACAAGTGACGCAAGAAGAACTTAACGAAGTTATACGCGATGCTTTAGCAAGAAAACCATACACAAGTAAAGGAAAAACTTTAAAGCTTAAAGAATATGCTCAAGTTGCAGTAAAACCACCTGTTTTTGTTTTTTCAGTTAACGACATGGAACTTGTTCATTTTTCGTACGAAAGATTTCTTGAAAATTGTTTAAGATATAGATTTGGTTTTCATGGAACTCCAATTGTTTTAAAATTTAGAAAATATTATAGAAAAAAAATGGAAAACTAAAATGTTTATAAAATGTTTGTATTTGATTTTTGCTTACTTATGCGGCTCAATCCCATTTGCTTATATTGTTGCAAAAGCAGTGAAAAAAGTTGATATAAGAAAAGTTGGATCAGAAAACCCCGGAACAACAAATGTTCTCAGGTCAATAGGGAAAGGCGCGGGTGTTACAGTATTTGTTTTAGACACGCTTAAAGGTTTTATTCCTGTTTTCTTTGCGATATTTATAGATAGCTCTTTTTCTTATTCTGTTGCCGTAGCTGCTGTTGCTATTGTTGGCCACATGTTTACTATATTTTTGAATTTCAGAGGCGGTAAAGGCGTAGCTGCAGGTCTTGGTGTATTTTTGGCTTTAATGCCCTTGCCTAGTTTGATAGCTTTTGCAATTTTTGGAATCGTTGTTTTATTTTCAAGATATGTCGCTTTGGGCTCGATAGTTGCTGCAATATCACTTCCTTTAGCTGCTTATTTTTCTGGGTATGCGTTAGAGCCTATAATTTTTTCTTTTGCAGCAGGAATGCTTATTATTTATAGACATAGAGCAAATATTAAAAGATTAAAAAACGGTACTGAGAACAGATTTAAAATATTTAAAAGGAAATAATATGAAGATAACTGTTTTGGGTGCTGGCTCATGGGGTGCAACTTTAGCGGCTCTTTTGGTTGAGAATGGACATAATGTAATTATCTGGGAAATTGACGAAAAAAGAGCTAAAGATTTAAACGATAGAAAAATAAAGCCTTTTGAAGCAGGAGTAGATCTACCTAAAGAAATAAATATTACAAGTAATTTAGATAGTGTTAAAGATAGCAGAGGTATATTATTTGCTGTTCCATCACAGTATATGAGGGAGACTTGTAAGCTTTTAAAAGATAAAGGTATATCTTTAGATGACAAGCTTGTAATGAGTGCTACTAAGGGTATTGAAAACAAAACACTTTTGAGAATGTCGGAAGTTATAGGAGATGTTTTTAAAGGAATTTACGATAATATAGCTGTTATTTCAGGGCCAAGTCATGCTGAGGAAGTATGTAGAAAAGTTCCGACTGTAATTACGTCGGCCTCAAAAAACCTTGCAACAGCCGAAAAATGTAGAAAACTTTTCATGAATGATTATTTCAGAGTTTATACGCAAGACGATATTGTTGGCGTGGAAATAGGAGCAGCTTTAAAGAATGTTTTTGCTGTAGCCGCAGGAATAATTGATGGATTAAAATATGGGGATAATACAAAAGCTGCTGTTGTTTCGCGAGGTCTTAGAGAGCTTGTAAAAATAGGTGTTGTTTTGGGTGGAAAAGAGCAAACTTTTTACGGATTATCAGGACTTGGCGATTTAATGGTGACATGTTTCTCAAAACATTCAAGGAATAGGTCTGTAGGTCAGGCTGTTGGCGACGGAATTCCCATTGAAAAAGCACAAAAGAGTCTGGGAATGGTAGCTGAAGGTATAAAAAATACAGTTAGTGCTTATGAACTTGGTAAAAAACTTAATATAGAACTCCCTATAATTAACGCAGTTTATTATGTTTTATTTGAAAACAAAAATCCCATTGATGCAGTAAATGACTTAATGAAAAGAGACGCAAAAAAAGAATAAGGTGATAAAAAGTGACAAAAAACGATATAGCTACAGCATTGTCAAAAATATTAAGTTCAAAGAAAGAAGCCGATGCTGCTGTTAATAAAGTTTTTGAAGAAATAATAAATGCATTAAAGAATTCTGAGAAAGTTGTAATTACAGGCTTTGGCAGTTTTAACGTTTTTGAGACTAAAACAAAAAATGGGCGAAATCCTAAAACAGGAGAAAAGCTTGTTATTGCTCCGATGAAAAAGATAAAATTTAAATTGTCAAAAGATTTTTTTGATTAGAGGGAAAATAAATGCCCCAGATTCCGCCAATACCGGACAAAGAATATTTTTCTATCAGCGAAGTATCGCAAATAACGCTTGTAGCAAAGCATACTTTAAGGTATTGGGAAAACGAGTTTAATCTTTTACGACCTATTAGAAAAAGTTCTGGGAGAAGAAAATATCGTAAGGAAGAAGTGGAATTAGTTTTTAAGATTAAAGATTTGTTGTACAATCAAAAGTATAGCATAGAAGGTGCCAAGAAATATTTAATTGGTGATAAACGTAAAAAAAATAAAGGCATTCAACAGAATTTAGATCTTGATTTAGAACGCATTCCTGATAATAAATTACTACAAAGTATTAAAGACGAATTAAGACATATTTTAAAGTTATTGAAAAAATAGTATAATATCTCAGTCGTTGAAAACCCCTTAGAAGTAATCTTTCTCTTATTTAAGGTTTCCCAAAAAGGAATTCACTTAATCTTAGAGCGGGGTGTGGCGCAGTTGGCTAGCGCACTCCCTTGGGGTGGGAGAGGTCGCTGGTTCAAGTCCAGTCACCCCGATTCTTTAAAAGTTTTACTTTAGAATAAATCAAGCTGACAAGATTTTGCTTTTGCTTGAAATATTTTTTCAGGTTTACTAAAGCTCAATAGTTCACTTTCAATATTCTCTAAAAATGGTGAGGTTTCTAGATTTTTATAAACTCCTAACCATTTTCTTTTTACACTCCGAGTTAAAAACAATTTTTGTTGGGCCCTTGTCATACCAACATATAATAAACGTTTTTCTTCTTCAATTTCAGAATGTGTTTTAGCGCGATAGAATGGGATAATCCCATTTTCCATTCCAACTATAAAAACGCATTTAAACTCTAGTCCTTTTGAAGAATGCAATGTCAATAGCGAAATTCTATCAGCTCTTTTATCAAGTGTATCTATCTCAGATAGAAGAGAGATCTCATGAATAAATTCATTTCTTATTCTATAAGTTTGTGCCAGTTTAATGATGTATTGTATGGTATTATCGTCAATTTCTTCTTTAAATTCATCTGTAATTTTATTGAGTTGCGATATAATCGGCTCATCATTTGTTAATTTGTTTAGTAGTTTTATAACTGGTTTTTTGTCACATAACAGATCATTAGATAACTTTACAAATGGCATGCCGGATCTTTTAAGAGACTCAACTATAGGTGCTAACTGTGATGATGTGCGATATAAGATAGCAAAATCAGAAAATGAAAAATTTGTTTCTCCTCCTAAAGATCTGTTAGTATCAATAGAAAAGAAAGTATGTCCGCCAATTAGACTTTCAATAGTTTTTACAACAAACTCAGCTTCTGACTTGTCAGTTGGCGCTGAGTGAATAGTAATTTTCTCAAGAGGGTTGTCATATTTTGCAACTATATTGTATGAGTTAATAAGTTGGTTTGAAGCATTTACAATAGTTCTAATGGAACGATAGTTATTCTTTAACCCAATTATTTGAGATTGAGGATAATCTCTAGAAAAACTATCAAAAAATTTTGAGTCACCATCTCTAAATCCATAGATTGCTTGATTAGGGTCTCCTATTACAAATAAATTTCCATCTGAATGCGCTAATAGTCTAATTAATTCATATTGTTTTGCATCAATATCTTGATATTCATCAACTGAAATATATTTGAATCTTTCCTGGTATTCTTTGGCGATATCCGGATTATCATTAAGAAGTTTTACTGTAGAAGTTATCAAATCGTCAAAATCTAGAATATCTTCTGACTGAGATTGTTCTTTATATAATTTCATTTCATGTTCGCTTGCTACTTTAAAATTAGGATTTAGGCTAGCTTTATCATAATTTTCTTTTAAAATAGAAAAACATAAAGAGTGGAAGGTATGAACATTTATATTGCCATAATTTTTATGAAGCAATAGATTAAGTCTATAATTCATTTCATTAGCTGCTCTGCGTGTAAATGTTATTGCAAGAAAATTTTCAGGAGAAGTATTATTTTCTAAAACCATATAAGCTATACGTTTTGTTAATAGTGTAGTTTTGCCTGATCCAGGCCCTGCAATTATTAAAAGCTGCTTATTTGTACTTTTTACGGCATTTAACTGATATTCGTCAAGACCTGAAAGTATTTCTTTATTTTCTATAGAGATATGTGGAACATTAGGTTTAGTTGTATTGCAGTTATTATTTTGATAATTCAATTCTTGTGATTCTATTTCTTTTTTAGGCAAGTCAGGAGCATTCGTTTTCTTATTTTCTATTTGTTTTAAAGATATTTCCATATCAAACATCATGTTTGTAGAATTAAAACTATCTAATTCTCTTTGCTCAAATAATTTTATAACACCATATTCACCATCAAATCCTGCATGTTTTATAACTTTACCTTCTCTTAGCCGTGAGATTGCTTCTCCAAGTAGAGAGGAATGAGCTTTTGATATTTCGCCTATAGATATACTTCTTAAAATAGATAACTCAGGGCCTAAAGCTTGTATTAATTTTTCATATGCAATGTTTAGTGACTTACTAGATGCGCCAACCTGCATAATCTCAGAAAGAATTTCTTGTAAAGGAACAAGACTAAACACTTTTCCCGCAGTTTGGGGAATTGTAAAAGTTTTATCTTTACGATCAGCCAGTTCATTAACTCTATGCATAACTCCTATTGTAAGAGGTTTATTACATATAGGGCATATTCCTTTAAGTTTTTTTGTTTCTTCAGGTGTTAGACAAATATTACACTTTCTATGTCCATCTTCGTGGTATTTCCCTTCTTGAGGGAAAAACTCTACTGTGCCAACATATCCTTCACCAGTTTTTAATGCTTTTCTGATAGAAAAATAGTCACTGGCAGTATCGAAAACTGTAGCTTCACGAGCAAGTTTAGACGGGCAATGAGCATCGGAATTAGATATTAGTCTGTATTTATCAAGACTAGAAACCCGCCAGTTCATTTCTGGATCAGATGAAAGCCCTGTCTCTAATGCAAAAACATGCTCTGTAAGATCTCCATAGCAATCCTTTACTGAATCAAAGCCTGACTTTGAGCCTAATATTGAAAACCACGGGGTCCATATATGTGCCGGAACTATATATGAGCCTTCTCCTGATTCTAAAGTAATTTCAAGGAGATTTCTTGAATCTAATCCTAATATAGGACGACCATCAGAAACTATATTTCCAATAGCAGAGAGTTTTTGTCTTAAGTTTTGAGCGCTTTTAATATCAGGAACAAACACGACATGATGGACCTTTCTTGTTTTTTCGTCTTTCTTATATATTGTTGAAATTTCAACTGACAACAAAAATCTTAGATGATAGTTATTTGTTAAGACATGCTTTTCAATATCATCTCTTAATTTGAAAACGCCATGTTCAGCAGGAGCAAGCTTTTCTTTTATTTCGTTAAACCAAGCTGGATGTGTAAAATCACCTGTTGATATAACACTTAACCCTTTCTTTTGTGCCCAGATAGCTAACTCTTCAAGATTACAATTTTGACTAGTAGCTCGTGAATATTTTGAATGTATGTGTAAGTCGGAATAGAAAAACATTAAAAGCCTCCAATAAAATATTTTATTTTAGCAAAAATGTTAAAAAATTTTAATAAATTGCTAACCCTCTTGTCTATTTTGATCATGCCTTCATCCTCTTTTTCTTGGATTAAAGTATATCCTTTCAGTTTTCTTTTAACTTCTGTATATTGATAATTATTATGTATTATCCAGCAAAGAGTTAAAAAATTGATATAATAAGATAGAAAGATAAAAGAAAAGGTATTAGTAATAGAGTTAAGAATAAGGGAAGAAAGAATGAAGAAGTTACCGATAGGAATACAATCATTTAAAGAACTAAGAGAAAATGAATATGTGTATATAGATAAAACAAGATATGTATGGGAGCTGATAGATAGAGGGAAATTTTATTTTCTATCGCGGCCTAGAAGATTTGGGAAATCGCTGATAGTAGGAACATTTGAAGAACTATTCAAAGGGAATAAAAAGATATTTGAAGGATTGTATATATATGACAAATGGGA
>JAITJN010000018.1 GCA_031278895.1 Candidatus Endomicrobiellum guadaloupense | reverse complement strand
ACTAGATATCTTAAAATCTATGTTGACAGTTCTTCCTGCGTAGGAAATATTATAAAAAAAGACAAGAAGAAAGAGGGATATAAAAAGAACTAAAAACTTGTTGAATTTTAAAAGCATTTTGTCTCCAATTGTTCATTATACTATAAAGCTCTCTTGATACTCTACATGGATTCTACAAAAATTCTAAATGAGTTGCAATATAATGTGTAGAATATCACAACATCAACGCACTTCAAAAATAGATATTTAAATAGTTAAATGAAAAATAAATAAGATTGAAAATGCCGAGGGCGGGACTTGAACCCGCACGCCGCCTAAGCAACTTGAGATTTTGAGTCTCACGTGTCTGCCAATTCCACCACCTCGGCTTACAAAGAGCATTCTTATTTTATCAAAAAGCCTGATTCCCGTCAAATTTTGTGTTATGGACAAAGTAAAATTATTGCTATAGTTTAAAATTTGACTACTAATAAGGCAATTTATACAATAACGCTTGTAGCTAGATTTTTAATGAGGGGAAAATGAATATAAGACCGGCAAAAGTTTCTGATGTAAAAGGGATACATGCCCTTGTTGAGCATTATGCTAATAATAAAGAAATGCTCCACAGATCTTTAAATGCCATATATGAGAATATACAGGAATTTGTTGTTCTCGAAAAAGAAGGACAGGTAATAGCTTGTGGATCTTTGCATGTATCTTGGGAAGACTTGGCTGAAGTTAAAGCTTTAGCAGTGACTGAAGAATATAAAGCGCAAGGCATAGGTAGAAAGATAGTTGAAAGATTACAAGAGAATGCCACAGATCTTGGAATAAAAAAAGTTTTCACACTTACTTTTAAACCAAACTTTTTTAAAAAGCTTGGGTATGTTGAAATACCAAAAGAAATACTTCCTCATAAAATTTGGAACGAATGCGTTAATTGTTATTTGTTCCCAGACTGCGGAGAAGTTCCTTTGCTGTTTTCACTAAGTTGACACATATATGTAAAAATAAATACAATTGACATAGTTAAATAACAATAGTCTTCAATAGTCTTCGGGGAAGGTGAAAGTGTCTAGTATTTTGGACACTATTCCTTACCGGCAGTGATAGAAGTTAAAACTTCTTAAGCCTGCGAGTTTGCATTGTTGCAATGCAAAAACTGAGTCCGTGAGAATCGGATGCCGACGGTGATAGCGCAAACTTGCGCTTTAGTCCGGATGCGAGAAGATAAAATAAGGTTTATTTTATACTCTCGAAACATTTTTTTGTTTTGAGGATTTTCTTTTATATGAACAAAAAATACATGCGTATGGCCATAAATCTTGCAAAAAAAGGCAAAGGTAAAGTTTATACAAATCCTTTGGTTGGCTGTGTTATTGTTAAAGATAATAAAGTTGTTGGTAAAGGCTGGCATAAATATTTTGGTGGAAAACACGCTGAAATTAATGCATTAGATAATGCAAGTAAAAATGCTAAAAATGCAGACTTATATGTTACGCTGGAGCCTTGCAACAGTTATGGCAAGCGGCCTCCATGCACGCTTGCAATTATAAAAGCTGGAATAAAAAAAGTATTCTTTTCTTTCCATGATAAAAATGTATCTGGCGCTAAAGACTTGCTCGAGAAAAATGATATAGAAGTTTATGAAGGAATGTTGAAAAAAAAGTCTAAAGTTCTTGTTAAAGAGTATCTCAAATTTTTACAAGATAAGCCAAAGGTAACAGTCAAAGCAGCTATGACTATTGACGGTAAAATTGCCACGCATGATTATGATTCAAAATGGATAACATCGGAAAAATCAAGAAGCTTTGTCCATAAGATGAGATCTCAATATGATGCAGTTCTTGTTGGATTTAATACCGCTCTAAAAGATAACCCATTTCTTACATCGCGTTCTAAAAATTTAAAGAATCCTATTAGAGTAGTTATAGACTCAAAACTAAAACTTCCAAGATATTATCATTTGTTTGATGGAAGTATTCCGACTATTGTTGTCTATGATTCAAACGTTAATAATATCCCAAAGCATTTGTTGGATAAAGAAGGAATTATTTTAGCCTCTGTTGATATGAATGCAGCAAAAAAAGATTTTAATGTAATAATAAAGAAATTAAACTCTTTATCTGTAAAAAAGATTTTAATAGAAGGAGGAGGTGAAATAATTTCATCTGCATTATTTTCAAATGCTGTTGATGATGTATTCTTTTTTATTGCTCCAAAAATATCTGGCGGTAAGAATGCTGTGCCTGTAGTTGGCGGTGTTGGGGTTAAAAAAATTTCAGAGGCTATAAAAGTAAAAAATATGAAAGTAAAAAAAATAGGCAATGATCTGCTTATAACAGGAACCTTAAAGGACAAATAATGTTTACAGGGTTAATTGAAGATATTGGTGTAATAAAAAATATTTCATCTTCAAGGATTGAAATAGAGACAACACTTAATGATATTTCAAAAGGCGCCAGTATTTCCGTAAATGGTGTTTGTTTAACGGTAGTGTCTATAAACAAAAATATCTTTGCAGCAGATTACAGTCCGCATACTGACAAAATTACAACGCTTTCAAAGTTAAAGAAAGATTCAAAAGTAAATTTAGAAAGAGCATTAGCACTTTCTTCAAGACTTGGCGGACATATAGTAAGCGGCCATGTAGATGGTATTGCAAAAATAGAAAAAATTGAAGTCTTGAAAGGATTTTATAAAGTCAAATTTTTATGCGAAAAAGATATTTTAAATTATTGTGTTAATAAAGGTTCCATTGCAGTTGATGGAATAAGTTTAACAATTGCTTCAATTTTAGATTATGGATTTGAAATTTTTATAATTCCAGAAACTTTTGGCAATACAATAATGCAGTTAAAAAAGGCAAGAGATGAAGTAAATATTGAAACTGATGTTCTTGCAAAATATGTAGAGACGTTTACAAAAAAAGAAACAACTAATATTTCTTTTGAAATGTTAAAAAGAAATGGATTTGTGGAGTAGAAAATGAAGAACGATGTTTTTGCAACTGTAGAAAATGCAATAAAGGATATAAAGGAAGGAAAACCTGTTATTGTTGTTGATGACCCTGGCAGAGAAAATGAGGGAGATATAGTTTGTGCTGCACAAAAGGTTACTCCGCAGCTTATAAACTTTATGACTAAGTATGCCAGAGGACTTATATGCGTACCAATAAATCACGAACGTTTAGAACAGCTTGATATAGAAAACATGGTTGAAAACCCTACTGAAAAAAAAGGCTGTTCTTTTACCGTATCTGTTGATTACAGAATAGGAACAACCACAGGAATATCTGCCTACGACAGATCTATAACTGTAAAGAAACTTATAGATAAATCTGCCAAAGCTAAAGATTTTGCAAGACCAGGACACATCTTTCCTTTAAGGTATAAAGAAGGCGGTGTTTTGTTAAGGGCAGGACATACTGAAGCTGCAGTAGATTTAGCTAACCTTGCAGGACTTTATCCTGCAGGTGTTATCTGCGAAATAATGAATGAAGATGGGACAATGGCAAGAATGCCAGGTTTAGTAAAGTTTGCAAAAAAACATAAACTTAAAATAGTGACAATTGCAGAACTTATAAATTATCGCAGACGTACTGAGAACTTTGTCAAAGAAGTTGTTGCTGTTGATTTGCCAACAAGATATGGTGATTTTAAAATGACTTTATTTGAAGATGCTATAACAAAAGAATCGCATTTGGCTGTAATAAAAGGTAATGTTAAAAATAAAAAAAATGTTTTGGTGAGAGTTCATTCGTCATGTGAGACTGGTGATATTTTCCATTCTTTAAGATGTGATTGTGGCTATCAGCTTGAAGCTGCTCTTAACGCTATAGAAAAAGAAGGGCAAGGTGTTCTTTTATACATGCACCAAGAAGGAAGAGGTATAGGTTTAGTAAACAAGTTGAAAGCATATCACCTACAGGAGCAAGGTCTTGATACTGTAGAAGCTAATGTAGCTCTTGGCTTCCCTTCAGACTTAAGGGATTATGCGATATGCGTGCAAATACTTTCAAAGCTTGGAATAAAAAGTATAAATATTATGACTAACAACCCTAAGAAAATAGTTGGACTTAAAGGATATGGTTTAAAAATAGCAAAGCGTATTCCTGTGGAAATAAATCCTACAAAAGCAAATAAAAGATATTTAAAAACAAAAAAAGAAAAAATGGGACATATGTTAAAAACAGTTTAGGTATAAGGGGAATAAATGAAAATTATTAATGGACAATTAAAAGCAGATGGGAAAAAATTCGCAATAGTAGCGTCAAGATTCAATGAGTTTATTACAGGTAAGCTAATATCCGGCGCGCAAGACATGCTTGTAAGACACGGTGCATCTGATGAAGATATCTCAACTTATTGGGTACCAGGAGCGTTTGAAATCCCTGCAGTTGCAAAAAAAATAGCTGACAACAAAAAAGTTGATGGTATAATTTGTTTAGGTTGTGTTATCAGAGGCGCAACTCCACACTTTGATTATATTGCTGCAGAAGTTTCAAAAGGAGTTGCAGCTGTTAGCATTAATGGGAATGTTCCAGTAGTTTTTGGAGTTGTAACTACTGAATCCATAGAGCAGGCAATTGAAAGAGCAGGAGCAAAATCTGGCAACAAAGGTGCAGATGCAGCTATCAGCGTCATAGAAATGGTAAATTTGTATTCTCAATTAAATAGTATTAATAACAAGAATAATTAGAAGTGGTTAATATAATATTTGTGTCAGTTTTATTGTTTTATAAAAATCATAAAGGTAGGACTGTTACACATAAGGGAAGAATGGATCCATTATCCAGAAAGCTATATAATATGACATGCACGTACACAAGGAAGAATCCAAATTATTGATTTATGATTTTATAAACTTAAATATTATTATGAAATTATCTAAATATTAAAGTTAGGTATGAAAATGAACACTCTAGATACTTTAATAAAACTTGCTTTAGAAGAAGACGGTGTATTTAATGATATTACTTCAAAAGAATTTGTTCCGGAAGATAAAAAAGCAAAAGCTGTTTTGATAGCAAATAAAGATGGTGTTCTTGCAGGCGTTGATGTTTTTGTTAAAGTTTTTAAAACGCTTGACAATGATTGCCAAGCAATAATAAAAAAGAAAGATGGAGACTCTCTTAAACAAGGTGATAAAATTCTTGAAATAAATGGTCCTGCAAGGATAATTTTATCTGGAGAAAGAACTGCTCTTAATTTTTTGCAATATATGTCAGGAATTGCAACTTTGACGAATGTTTTTGTAAAAGCAACAGAAAATGGCAAAACAAAAATTTATGACACAAGAAAAATTCTCCCAGGTTATAGAGAGCTTGCTAAATATTGCGTAAGATGCGGTGGTGGGACTAACCACAGAATGGGTCTTTCTGATATGGTTCTTATAAAAGACAATCATCTTAAACTTATAAAAAATTTAACTTCTGCAATATATAACTTTAGGCAGAAATATACAGATATTAAAGTTGAAGTAGAATGCGAGGTTTTGGAAGAAGTTAAAAAGGCATTGTCTGCAAAAGCAGATATCATAATGCTTGATAATACAACATACAAAACTGCAGGTGAGATGATTGATGTTATAAGAAAAAGCTCAACTCAAAGTTATAAACCTGAAATAGAAATTTCCGGTGGTGTAGACTTTGATACTGTTAAAGAATTTGCAAAGATTGATATAGATAGAATATCAATAGGTATGATAACACATTCTGCCCCTGCTTTAGATATAACGTTTGAAGTGGCGATAAATTAATATGAATATTCTTGAAATTCTTAAGTCCAAAGAGGTTGTTTCAGGTAATAGTATTGGTAGGCTTTTAGGAATTTCAAGAGCTGCAGTGCACAAACAGATCAATGTTTTGAAACGAATCGGATATACAATAAATTCTTCTCACAAAGGGTATGTTCTTATTAATGATAAAGTTCTTTTCAATGAATATGAGATAGAATGTAATTTGAAAAGAAGTCTTAAAATCTGTAAGATTTTAAAATATTATAAAGAGCTGGCGTCAACACAGACAAGTGTAAAAAAACTTGCAGAGAGAAATTTTGATGAAGGCATTATTGTTATTGCAGAAAAACAAACCAATGCTTACGGACGAATAAAAAGAATGTGGAATTCTAATGAAGGTGGGCTTTGGTTTTCAATATTACTAAAGCCTTTAATACGTCCAGAAGAATTATCTAAAGTATCTCTGATTTTAAGTATAGCGCTAAATAGAACACTTAAAGAATATAAAGTTGATAGTGAGATAAAGTGGCCTAACGATGTCCTTGTAAATGGTAAGAAGATTGCAGGTATATTAGTAGAAATGTCTGCACAGCAAGATAGGATAGATTGGTTGGTTGTCGGTATAGGTATAAACATTAACAATACGCTTCCAAAAGAGCTAAAAAATATTTCAATATCACTTAAAGAAGTTTTAGAAAAAGAAACAGACCGGTCTGCTTTCCTTGCTTCTTTCTTAATTAATTTTGAAAATATATATGATGATTTTCAAAATAAATGTTTCAGTTTTTTTGCAGATGAATACAATGATAAACTAGCATATAAAAATAAATCTATTACCATTGATGACGGATATAATGTTGTTTTCGGTATAAATTTAGGTATAGACAAAGATGGGAAACTTATTGTAAAAACAACAAATGGGGTAGAAAAAATAATATCAGGAACTTTAAGATTAAACTAATGAAATTAAAAATTAGTATTTTACTTTTATGTTTTGTTTTCCTTTCTTCATGTTTATCAAAACAAGTAGTTGTGCCATCTCCAGAATCTTTTAGCGATGTTTCAAGAGATATGAAGACGCCATATTTTTGGATATCAAAGATCAAAAATCCAAACAGAATAATTCTTTCTAAAAAAGAAATAGATGAATTTAATAAAATTACAATAGAGAACAATAGGCATATAAAGGATATTTTTAATTTAGATTTAAATAAAGAGGATGTATTTACTAAGAAAAAGTCTTCTCAAATTGTGCGGAAATATGGAAGTTATTATAATTCTTCTTTAAATCGTGCAGGTAAAAAATATATTAACTCAATATTAAATAGTATAGATTATAATTGTTCTTACTCAAACGAAACTTTTGCAATAACGACAAAAATTGCAGATCTAAGGATTTTGCCAGTTAAAGAACCTCTATATTCATCTTTAACATCAACAAATTTAGACAGATTGCAAGAAACGCAGCTTGATTTTGCATCTCCATTAATTGTTTTGTATTCAACTTTAGACAAAAATTGGTATTACGTAATTTCTGAAATTTCAGATGGTTGGATAACTGCTGATTCCATTGCTTTTGGTTCAAAGAAAAATATAGAGACTTACAAAAAGAAACAGAATTTTGTGATTGTGATTTCAAAGCAAGCGGATTTATATAATAGTTCAAACATGTCTGATTTTTATGATAATGTCAGAATGGGGTCTATACTACCATGTTCAAGAATAGTCGCAAATATTGTTGAGGTTGAAGTTCCGGTTACAAAAACCAATGGAGAATTAAGCTTTAAAAAAGTATTTGTCAAAAAGGCAGATATTTCTTTAGGCTTTTTGCCATATACTCAAAGCAGTGTTATCAATCAAGCATTTAAATATTTGGATATTCCTTACGGATGGGGCGATGATAGCGGTTATCCAGATTGCTCAAGCTTTGTAAGGCAAATTTTTTCTTGTTTTGGTATAGTGTTCCCTAGAAATTCAAAAGCACAAAGTCAGATAGGAAATATTGTGGTAAATTTTGATGATCAAGGAACTAATGAACAAAAAACTGAAACAATATTACAGAAAGCAATACCAGGCATAACCATAACAATATTTTATTTACTTGGTCACATAATGCTATATTTAGGAAGTAATGATGGGCAGCCATACATAATTCATTCATTGTATGGTTATGGCGGAAAAAAATAATCTAATGTATTTATTAAATAGAGTTACAGTTTCAAGCATGTTGATAGGAATAAATTCAAAAAAAGGCTCTTTAGTTAAAAGATTAGCTTTGTTAAAGGTGATAAAATGAAAAAGATAAAGATATTTTTTTACACGCTTTTTATTCTTGATATTTTAGCAAGTATTGTTGTGGCATTTGCTGCAAACACAACTGCAGGTATAGCAACGGCTGTAGTGTTACTTTCACTAAATATAACTGTTTATGCTATAATAGTTAAAGTAGATAAAGCAGGAAGGCATGGAACAAAGGAATAAAGCAGTCATATATAAAAATATGCTCTTAATATCAACTCTTTCAGGAGTCTTTGGAGTATATTTTCTTTATAAAGGATTTAAAGTTTTAGCTTGGTGTTTAATAGCTGTCTGGGCGGTTATTGGCGTTGTTGTAAGGGCGCTGACAATAATAGATAGAAAATCGTCCAAAAATAGAAAGGAGATTTAAGATGGAATTGTTTAAGATGGCAAAAGAAGCTATGTCTATGAGAAGTAAACTTAATGAAATGAATAAAAGATTGAAGTCGCAAGTCATTGACGTTGAATATAAAGGTGTTAAAATACAAGTAAATGCCAGGAACGAATTTTTGAGTCTAAATATTCCTCAAGAGTTGTTTAAAGAAAAAAAAGACAAAATTGAAAAAGTTGTGCTTGCAGCTTTTGAAGAAGCCAGAGAAAAAGCCCAATCTATTATGACTGAAGAGTCTAAAAAAATGATGGGCAATATGAAATTCCCTGGACTTAACTAATCAATAATTAAAAATGTTTATTTCCTACATTGTTGCACTATATGTGTTGAAGTTGTTGCTAATGTTTTAATAGACTTTAAGTCTGATTCACTTAGAATAGATGTATCGTATGTAGTTCTAAAAATATGATCAATTCCTGAAGATTGAATTATATTTATAGATTGCTTTATCATTTCCAAATCGCCTTTAAAAAATAGATTGTATTTGGCCTGTGGCGATTTTATATCCATAGCAATAAAATCTAAAAGATTTTTATCAATTAAATCTTTTAAAACTCTGGGGACTGCTCCGTTAGTATCAAGCTTTATAGAGAACTTTAAGTTCTTTATTTTTTTTATGAATTCGATTAAATCTTTTTGAAGAGTAGGTTCCCCACCTGTTATAACAACACCTTTAAGAAGTTTCTGTCTTTTTTTCAAAAAACTAAAAATATCTTCATCACTTATAGTTGTTTCAAATAAATCCGGATATACTAACTGGGGGTTATGACAATAAGGACATGTCATATTACAGCCTTGAGTAAAAATAACAGCTGCAGGCACCCCAGGATAGTCTATCAATGATAATTTTTGTAATCCTGCAATTTTCATTTATTCACAAGGACAATATGTCTTACGTATTTTAAATTCTTCTCTCTTTCCTTCATTCCATAGAGAAACAGGTCTCAAATAACCTACAACTCTTGAGTAAACTTCGCATTTTGTTCCTTCAACACTGTCTCTTTGTGCTTTTAATTCATTGATTTTTTCTTGAATTTCATTAACAGTCATTTTTGGTCCCCCTTATTAATTTGCGTTAACGCTTGTATATAACATATTTTCAAGCGATTTTATTTGTTGGTCTATCTGCGCATACTTTTCATTCTTACATTTTGGGCATTCATCTTGTTCGCCTTCAAGATATCCACACTTTGGGCAAACACTAAAAGTTGGTGTTATTGAAAAATAAGGTAAACTATAATTTTCGCATACAGTTTTTATAAAAATTTTTAGTGCTTGCGTGTCTTTAATTTTTTCACCCATAAATATATGCATAACTGTTCCACCTGTGTATTTGGACTGCATAGAATCTTGCAAATTCAAATTTTCAAAAATATCGTCTGTATAATTTACAGGCAGTTGGCTTGAATTTGTGTAAAAAGGTGTATCTGCTTTTTGACTTGCAGAAATAATATCAGGATATTTTTTTGCGTCAATTTTTGCAAGCCTATATGAAGTCCCTTCTGCAGGAGTTGCTTCAAGATTATAGTTGTTTCCGGTTTCTTGTTGATACTCAATTAGGGTTTCTCTCATAAAATCCAATACTTTTTCACCGAATGCTTTTCCTTTTTGGCTTCCTACTCTTTGGCCAAATAGATTCATGCATGCTTCATTTAGTCCAACTATTCCTATGGTTGAGAAGTGGTTCTTCCAATATTCATTAAATCGTTCTTTTACTCTTCTTAAATAAAAACTCATATAAGGATACAAATGGCTTGAAGTTAATTTTTCCAAAACAGTTCTCTTTATTTCTAAGCTTTGCTTTGCTATATCCATTATATTTTTAAGTCTTTTCATAAAGTCTGCTTCATTTTTAGATAAATATCCAAGCCTTGGCAAGTTTATAGTTACCACGCCAATAGAGCCTGTTAGAGGAGCAGCACCAAAAAGTCCTCCACCTCTTTTTTGTAATTCACGATTATCTATTCTAAGACGGCAACACATACTTCTTGCGTCTTCAGGTTTCATATCGGAATTTATAAAATTTGCAAAATAGGGAATACCATATTTTGCTGTAATGTCCCATAAAGCTTTTATATTAGGGTTATGCCAATCAAAATCACGAGTTATATTATATGTAGGTATGGGGAATGTAAAAACTCTTCCCTTGGCGTCGCCTTCAAGCATAAGTTCTAAGAAAGCCTGATTTAAAATATCCATCTCTTTTTGGAAGTCACCATACTTTTTGTCTTCTCGTTGTCCACCTATAATAACAGGTTCGTTTTTATAATGAGGAGCTACTGTTAAATCTAATGTTAGATTCGTAAAAGGTGTTTGAAAACCTACTCTTGTTGGCACATTTATGTTAAAAAGAAATTCCTGCAAAGCTTGTTTTACTTCTTTATATGTAAGCTTATCGTAATAAATAAAAGGCGCAAGAAGGCTGTCAAAGTTAGAAAATGCTTGAGCTCCTGCACTTTCTCCTTGCAGAGTATAAAAGAAGTTTACAATCTGTCCCAACGCTGTTCTAAAATGCTTTGCAGGTTTAGCTTCAGATTTCCCACAAACCCCTTTAAATCCGCTTGTTAAAAGGTCTTGTAAATCCCAGCCCACACAATACGCTCCTAAAAGCCCTAAATCATGTATATGTAGTTCGCCTTCACAGTGTGCCTTTCTTATATTTTCTGGATATATTTTATTTAGCCAATATATTTTGCTTATTTCAGAAGAAACATAGTTGTTTAATCCTTGTAATGAATAAGACATATTGCTGTTTTCGTTTACCTGCCAATCTAACTTTTTTAAATATTGATCAACCAAATCCACATTAAACGAAGAGCTTATTTCTCTAATTTTATTGTGTTGATCGCGGTATAGTATATAAGCTTTTGCAGTTTTTTTGTACAAAGACGAAAGTAAAACTTCTTCAACTACATCTTGGATCTCCTCTACCGAAGGCTTTCTTTCTTCTATAGCGTTTTCAAGTATAGATAACACTTTTAGCGTAAGCTTTTGAGCAATATTTTGTTCAAATTCTCCTGTAGCTTTGCCAGCTTTTGCTATTGCTGCGCAAATCTTTTTAGGATTAAACGCTTCTTTACTTCCGTCTCTTTTTACAATTGAGCTAAAAATTTCTTCTTTTTTCATAAAATTTCCTCTTTAGGCATAAAAGTCCATATGTCTTATTAAAGATGATAAAATTTGTTATATTTTCTGTTTTAAGTGAGTTTAGAGATAAATAATCAATCAGATATTTGCATTTATTTAAATGAGCACTCTTAACACTGTTTACTGCATAAGCTATCTTTGATTTTGACGGACTTTTTTTTTGTTTGTTTATATGGTTTGAAGTCAAAAATCATTGCTACAATACTATATGTAGCGTGGATAGCTGTTAGCTGACACAACATATATTACATTAGTTAGAAATAAATGTCAAGCTTTTTACTCCTTTTGTCCTATTCTTAAATCAATAATCAATCGCTTAATACTTCAAAAGTCTAATTTGTCATGAACACGTACTCTAAAGACTTGACAAATAAAATTAGAAAAGCTTGAATACTAAACAGCTTGAATTTCTATATATAGCTAACATTTATTATAATTTGTTATATTATTGATTGTTACGATATTTTTAACGCTCTGAGGTTAAAAATGTGCCTAGATTATATAAATGGTATTGTCGTTGGCGAATTTCTTTTTAGTTGATGGTGGTATTTTATATTCCTGTTTCAAAAAAGGAAAATACCAACAATTTTTCAGCTAGTACTAGTATAAGTGAAAAACAAATATGAAAATATTTGTCTTTTTTTGAACAGATACATAAAACAAACATTATATATCAATGAGGTTTCCGCATAGGAGGAAATTATATGTACTTTGTAAGGAATTTATTCGTATCTTTTTTCAATGTACTTCTAATCTTGTTTTTCTTTTTTGTTTTCGCATCAAAAATTTTTGCTGTAGACGTTAACAGCTTTAACGAACTTAAAGATCAGCTTCAATCTTACTCAAGCGGAGAAACAATTCGAGTTACTACTCCAACTATTGAGTTTCAACAACAAGATTCAGGTTTACCTACACAATGTTTGTATACAAAAACAATAATCGGAGCGTCTGACGGAGGCGCAACTTTAGATGGATGTGGAAGATGCGTTGGTATTTATGGCAATGGTGGTCCCCACATCGCCATCCATTTAAGTAACATAACATTTTGTAATTTTTTTAATACTGCTGACTTTGATGGCTCAAAAAACGGTAGTGCGCTTTTTTTTGAAAACAATTCAAAAGTCTATTTTGATGGAGATGTAAGTTTTATAAGCAACACTGTTACCGGCGGCGGTGGAAGTTTTGCTGAGTATGGTGGAGATTGTGCAGGATTATGTTTAAATCATGCCACTTTAGATGCTTCTACAGGCATTACAATAGAATTTATAAATAACTTAAGTCGAAATGCTTCAGGAGCAGCCATATACTTTAACGGTTCAAAACTTACATTTAATAGCGATACTATTTTATTTCAAGATAATAAATCTGGCGATGAAGGCGGTGCTCTTTGGGCTTGGCAAGACGCACATATAGAGTTTAGAGATTCTAGAGTTACATTTCTTAGAAACCAGGCAGACTTTGATGATGAAGGAGTTTATACAAGAGTTGGGTCACATTTGGGAATAGGAGGCGCAATCAGCCTTAAGCAACACAGTACAAGTATTTCCTTTACAAACAATACAGAAGTGGGCTTTACATCAAACGGAGCAAGAAATGGCGGTGCAATATATGGAGCAGGAACAATAGATTTTCACTGTATGGCAGCTAATTTTAATAGTAACGTCGCTACTAGTAGTGGAGGGGCGATATTTGTTGCTGATGGAGGAACTCTTGATTTAGATACTAGTAAGGGCGATATAATTTTTGAGAATAATGGAGCATATGGTGGGGACCAAGCAGGGCATGATATATATTTTGGAGCAGGAACAGTAAATATAACGGGCACCTCAGGAAGGGTTGTGATAACCGGTGGCATTGCAGGTACTAATCAAGGAACTATAAGAAAGTCAGGTAACGGTTTATTTGAGTTAGGTGGTGTTAATCAATACTTTGATGGTTTGTTTCATCAAACCGGTGGAACTACAAGAGTAACAGGAACATATTTTGGAGGAACAAGCAGTATAACAGAAGGAGGAGTATTAAATTTAGGAGAAGGCGCATCATTTACTGATGCGACGCAACGCATAATGTTGTACAATGCAGAAATGAATATAAATACTACTGAGGAGTTGCAATTTGATGGACAACTAATTGGAGATGAAAGAGCACGTTTAAATAAAGCAAGCAATAGTATATTGACATTAAGTGGTGATAATAGTGGATTTATAGGAACATGTCATCTAACTGACGGAAAGATAGATGTAACAAATGATAGCGGCATTGCGAGATATTTTGGAGGGATAACCAGTGTGACAGCCCATGGCATGTTGGAGATAGGGACAAACGGAGAGTTTACAAATGGAGCGCGAGTAGGGTTGTGGGAGAATTCTGGGAGATTACTAATAACAAAAAATGAAGGACAAGTGGAAGTAAATAATCTTTTTGAAGGGAATGGGGAAATACAAAAAATAGGGGAGACACTATTAGTAGTAAGTGGTAACAATAGTGCTTTTAACGGGTATTACATCCAACATAAAGGAACAACAGCCGTATCAGGGACATTTTTTGGCGGAGAAAGTAAAATATCTGAAGAAAGTTATTTAATATTTAATCAAGGAACAGAGTTAGTAGAAGAAAGCATTGTAAATATAGACGAAAAATGTACACTTGAAATAAAAACAAGTACGTTAACTATAAATGGACAATTAACTGGTTATGGTACAATAAAAAAAGAAGAAGGTAATGGCCTCTTAATATTGACAGGGAATAATTCTAAGTTTGCTGGCACATTTGAACAAAGTAATGGCACTACAAGCGTAAGAGGCGGCAGTACGGGTGTGCAATATTTTTCTGGAAAAAGCATAATAACAAGAAGTGTGTTGGAATGGGGAAATCTAGACTTTGGTGATGGTACTAATATAACGTTGTCGAAAGGTGGAGAGTTAAGATTAGAAAATAATAGAGAGGTATCCTTGTCAGGTCAAGTACAGAGTGAGGCAGAAGGCGATGGAATAATAGTAATAGATTCAACTAGTGGAGTACATTTATTGTTATCAGGAGACAACAGTGTTTTTTCAGGAACATTCAATTTATTCTCAGGAGCAGTTTCCGCTAGGGATACAAACTATTTTACAGGAGTAACAAGTGTAACATCTAATGGACTTCTAATATTTGCCGATAAGGGTGAAGTTGATGTTCTACCAACAACACAAATACAACTCTGGAATACAGCAGGAGATTTGGATACAGCAGGAAAGTTAGAAATACAAGGAAGTATAAATTTTGAAGGAAGTGACATGCTAGTAGGAAATGGAATAATAGATAAAACGGGTGATGGAGTCCTTGTACTGGGATATATGCGTTCATTTGAAGGGCTGTTTTTACATAAAAATGGAATGACACTTGTTAACGATGGTGGATACTTCGGAGAAACAAGTGTAAGTAGTATAACCGGAGGGAAATTATCTTTTCTCAATTGGAGCAACCGGATAATACCAGGTCAGTTGCAATTATGGGATGGGGGAGAAGTGAGTATAGAGATACCGGAGAGAAATGAGTTAATTATAAAAGAAGGAGAGATGATAGGAAGTGTTGGTACAAGTATAGAGAAAACAGGTGCTGGAACAGTGCGAATAGAAGGAACTAGTGACATCTTTAGCGGACTGTTTTATGGGGAATATATACAAAGATCGGGAATGACAATAGTTTCTGATAGTGATCATATGTTTAAAGGAACGCATACAATAGAGACCAGTACGTTGCGAGTAACCATGAATGGGGCTGACAACAGAACAATAGATTATAAAGTAGATCTTTGCGATGAAGGGGTATTAGAACATATATCAGGACTTGATGATGATTTAAGCACGACAATTAGTAATATAAGATTTACTGGAAGTAATGGTAATGCAAAAGCGAAATTTAGCGGGGCGTCCTTAGGTACTTGGTATGTATTAACCGAACAATTAGAAAATGGAGAATTCTCTGAAGGAAATGAAGTAGTATTTGAAGGATGTTATGTTGATGTTGATAGTGACAACTATACCGGAGCGACATATACATTTACAGATTCTGTAATTGACATAGATTTTGAAGATTCAAATCATATTGATTTGTCAACCCAGCCGAGAACAAGACAAGTAACATTTAGTAATCTTGTGACCTCCAACACGCATTTAAATACAACAATAGTAATGCAATCTACAGAGGCAACAGGGTCTAAATTAATATCAGGTGGTTCAGGAGCAGAAACTAGAGTAAAGCTTGGTATTTTGACAGTAGGAGAATTGACAGGCGAGAGGGGCCATATTCCTACGCACACGGTAACTTTATTAGGAGGGAATATACTATTTGAAGAAGGTTCTAATAGCGCAATAGCAACATTAGCATATGAGTATGCAATAACAGTTAGTACTACAGATGCACATGATGTAGTAGTAGAGGCTTATAAAGTGACAGATGAAAACTCCTTAAATGAAATGAATACTAAGGTGGGAGACAGGGCATTAAAGTTTTCGTTTGATAGTACAACTAACACGTACTACATAGGTGAAAATTTAGCGTACATGTCTACCGGGACGTTTTATGTGGAAGGGCATGATGACTTTAATGGGCAGAGTTATATAGTAGCGCATCCATATACTGAAAAAGAAGGCGTATCAGTCTTTAAAATAAATGATCAAGTAGATTTTCAATTATTGAGAGTAGAAGTGAGAGGAGCACAAGGAGATAAAGGTGCAGCGTTAATGATAGAAACAGATAACGCTAAAGTTCGTTGTATAGGCGTAACATTCGACTCAAATACAGCGACACAAGGAGGAGGAGGAGCGATATATGTGTCACAAGGAGCAAGGCTTCACTTAAAAGACACGGGATTTATTGGAAACATTGCAGAAAATGATGGTATGTCAGAAGAAGAACAAAAACAAGAAGATACTGTAATGAATGTTGAAAGAGGAAGAAGACATAGCGGGGAATGTAACGGAGGAGCAATACATATATGTGGAGCAACAGTAACGCTATCAGGGACATTACAGGTAAAAAGAAATAGTGCATCAGGAAAAGGTGGAGCAATATATATAGAAGATGGATTTTTAGATATAATAGTTGACACAGTAAGTACAAAAATATTTCAAGAAAATACGGCAGGCGGGTTGTCAAATTCAATATGGTTAGAAGGACAATCAGTAGTAAATTTTGGAGGCGATGCAGGGCAAGTTAGAATTCTTGATCCAATAAATAGTAGCGGGAATGAAGGAAAAGTAAATGTTAATGGATTTGTGGACATTGCGTTAGAAACAGAAGGAAGAGGGGCGACGGTAATACCGAATCTAAACGTAAATGGAAACGCTCGGTTTAACATAATAGGTGAAACAGAAGTCATAATAAATAGCGATATGAGGATAGAGTCAAGTGCAGAGTTCGTGATAGATGGAACAGCAGGGCATGGGAAAGAAGTAAAAGTAGGGACGAGTTTTTTACAAGAAGGGACATTGAGCATGAATTTGTTTGGAGAGCCAACGTTAGGGAGAGGAGGAATAATTAGGATGTGTGATACAACAAATGTAGAGCAGTACGGTGAGCAGTACAGTACAGGAGATAGTGATTTAATAAATGTAGATGGGCAAATAGAATTATCAGATAGTAGCAGGTTAAAGTTAGCAACAAACGATGCATTTGATGATTTAGAGACATTTAAATTTAGAGCATTTAAGCTGATGAAGTATAAAAAGGGGTATACAGGAAATTTTGGTACGGTAACATTAGTTGGAACGTTACCAAAGAGTTATGAAATGAGGTACGACTATTTGGGCGAGTATATAGCATTGGTGGCAAAAGGATACGCGAATGATGATCCAAAATTTGGATCATTGAATAAGTTGAATCTGTGTTTTAATCAGATGGAAGTAGCAAATACATTAGATTATTATGATGAAGCATATGGAAATAATCCATCAGGATCAGGATACAGTGGAGAAACCAAAATACTAGGGGACAAATTACAAGATCTTAAAAATGCATTGGGAGACGGACTTGAAGATATAACATCATATGGTGTAGGAGGCGAAGGAAAGAATATAAAGGGATTAAAAGAAGCGCTATTTGATTTATCAGGATATTTTATAAGCAATGTGATAGTAAGCAGAGCATATGATGAATCAAAAAGAGATGTATATAACAGAATATATAACTATATAGAATACGAAGAGCCGACAAAAGGTATATGGGCGCAAGCAAAAGGAAGCGCAATAGAGACAGACAAAGATGTAGAATCACCACAAACATTTAAAGTAAATAATACAGGAGTACTAGTAGGTTTTGACATGATGGCAAGCTCAAGCATTACGGCTGGAGTTTATGCAAAACAAAATAAGAGCTCTATAAGGCAGGGGGATGATTTACACAAGGCGGATATTAACAGTTATGGCATAGGTGTATATGGTGGAATAGTGGAAGAGAAGTATGACATAAAAGGATTATTGTCATTTGGTTTAGACAATTATGAAACAACAAGATGTTTAAGGTTTGAGAATATGGCAAAAGCCAAAGGCGAGTTTGGTGGTATTAGTGCAATATTAGATGTAGAGGCAGGGTATAGAATAGGAGTAGCAAGCAGGAGCGTGTTAGGTAGAATAAAGTTAAGGCCATATGCAGGAGTAGGGGTAGGGTTAATACATACAAATGGGTTTACAGAAAAAGGTGCAAATATTTGGAATTTAGAAGTAAAAGCAAATAATTATTTAAGAGCAGGACTGAGAGGAGGAGTAGGATTTACAGGTGAAGGAAATAAATTTAGGTGGAATGGATCTTTGGGGTTGGATTGTATATTGAGTGGAAGGAATAATGAGATAGCAAGTAGAATTAGTGGAGGAGATAGTTTACCGAACGGAGTTGGGAATAGAGATTTCCAATCGAGGAGTGTAACGTTAGACGTGGTGAGTGCTGTAGGGGATATAGGGTTTGGTTACTATATTTTAGATGGGCTTGAGGCGTATTGCAGTGGAGATATAAGATGGTCGTCTATGGTAAAAGATATAAGTGGTATTATAGGAGTAAGGTATTCGTTTGGGAAGTGGACAGGGAAGAAGAATATAGAAGAGGCAAAGACGGATGAGGCAAAGACGGATGAGGTAAAGACAGATAAGGTAAAGACAGATAAGGCAAAGACGGATGAGGTAAAGACAGATAAGGTAAAGACAGAAGAGGTAAAGACGGATAAGGCAAAGACGGATGAGGCAAAGACAGATAAGGTAAAGACAGAAGAGGTAAAGACGGATAAGGCAAAGACGGATGAGGGAAAAACGGATAATGAAAACTTTAAAATAAATGCAGTATTGTTTGAATTTGATAAGGCTGATATAAAGCCAGAAGCGGAGAAAGAGATAAAGGCGTTAGTAAATAGGATAGGGAAGAGATATAAGGTTGAGAAGATAAGGATAGAGGGGCATACGGATGCGCTAGGGAGTGATGAGTATAATATGAGGTTATCATTGGCAAGAGCGCATGCAGTACATGAAGTATTTGCAAAGTATGGGATAGACACAGCGAAGATGGAGAAGATAGGGCATGGTAAGGGTAGGCCGATAGATAGTAATGAGACTGAAGAAGGAAGAGCAAATAATAGGAGAGTGGAGACGGAGATATTTATTGATTTGTATTGAAGAAATAGAGAGATTGTAAATTAAGGATACCTATTGTGATAACCCTGTACACTTACATATGAACCAGTGTTGTACTTGTTCCTATGGAGTATGGATTATAGCCCCCATAAGAAACTATTCCAGTCTCAGATGTACTTGAGACTTTATGTATAAGTTTTTCAGATAATAGATCATAGCCTTTAGCCTTGATTTAGAAATGCTATTGTTGAAGCTTTACTTCAGAGAATGAGATTTTTCTGGATTCGTTAATTGTAAAGCAGAGACATTGAATGTAAAATTATGATATGGCATTGCCAGCCAATATTCCTGAGAAACCTCTTTACAAGATACAATATTTACCATTCCAAATCCTCATTTACTACGATTTGCGAGTATAACAATCCTGTGTAAACTGCAAAACTCTAGAATTTTATATCTTTGCTTATTTGTATTGTCAAAGAAAACGGATTTTATTATAATACTTTCAATGTTAGTTTGAGAGGTTTTTATGTTAAAAGAAGAGCTAGAAACTACTGCTTCCCTTGCGAGGATAGATATTAAAGAAGAAGAAAAAGCAAAATATCTTTCAGATATTAATGGCATGTTTGATTATATTGAAATTTTGCAAGAGCCTGATGTTGCAAGCTTAAAGCCTACAACGCATGTTACAGAACTCCGAAATGTTTGGCGTGAAGACATTGTAAAGATCTGCTCGAAAGAAGTTATAGACCGGATGTTAAACAGTGCCCCATCAAGAGAAGGAACTTTTTATAAAATACAAAAAGTAATAGAATAGGATTCCAATGTTAAAAGCAATTTATTCTATAGGTAGTTCAATAACAAGCACTGAGAATATTACTC
Source organism: Candidatus Endomicrobiellum guadaloupense (assembly GCA_031278895.1). GTDB lineage: Bacteria > Elusimicrobiota > Endomicrobiia > Endomicrobiales > Endomicrobiaceae > Endomicrobiellum > Endomicrobiellum guadaloupense. Next base: position 25,269 of record JAITJN010000018.1, on the reverse strand, counting down.
ATGTTGTAAGTGACTACTCACAGAAACCTGACCTTATTTGGGTAGATATTTTTCTGGGAAATCACGAGCTTACCCAAGAAGAAACTTCTCTTCTTTCAGAAACGTTTAAGTTTCACGAAATGTCAATTGAGGATTGCCTTTTCCCTCAGTATTTCCCAAAGATAGAAGAATTTGAAAATTATGTTTTTGGTGCAGTACATGGCATACAATTGAAACCAAATTATTTCCAAGAATTTGAAGACAGTATATATGAACTTAATTTTTTTGTAGGTAAAGGTTTTATTGTTACTGTACATACGGAAGAGTTGTTTTTTTTAGAAACTCTTTATGAAAAAGCAAAAGCTAGACCTCAAGTTGGAATGAAGAGGTTTGAAAACCTGCTTTATAATATATTCAATAAAGTAGTTTCAAGTTATGAATTTACTCTTGAAAAAATAGACGATAAAATGGAATTTCTAGAAGATGATATTCTAGAAGATCCTGAAACACAAAACATGGAAGAAATACTTGATACTAAAAAAGTGATTTTTGCCATGAGGAAAATCGCTGAATCTCAACAAGTAGCATATGTTTACTTTACAAGAGCAACAAATAATTTGATAACAAGAGAATATCTTGTATATTTTAGAGATATTTATACTCAGTGTGCAAGAATCAATCAAGCTATAGTTATGCGAAGCCAAATGGTTGTAAGTTTAATAGAAGTTTATATGTCTAGTGTTACTGTAAGGCTTACAGAAGTTATGAAGTTTTTGACAATAATCGCAACTGTCTTGATGCCAGTGCTTATAGTTTCAGGGTATTATGGAATGAACGTTCTTTTTCCAGAATACGCAATATTTGGCCAAAAAGGATTGTGGTTTTTTGCAGTTGGATTGATGTTGTTAGCTATAATAGCAATGCTTACATACTTTAGAAAGAAAAAGTGGTTTTAGATATTATGAACGAAATTTTAAAAATAAAAGTGAAAGAACTAAAGACAAAAATTTGTTCTGGCCAAGTCAAAAGTGTAGATACTGTAAAAGCGTGTTTTGATCGCATAAAAGAAGCAGATTCCAAGGTAAAAGCTTTTCTTAAACTAAACGAGAAAATGTCATTGAAACAAGCCGAGGAATCTGATAATAAAATTAAAGTAGGCGCCAAATGTGGACTACTTGAAGGTGTTCCTATTGGTATAAAAGATAATATCATGGTTAAAGGCGAAAGTATGACCTCAGCATCAAAATATCTTGAAAATTATATTTCGCCTTATGACGCCACTGTTATAGAAAAACTTAAAGATGCAGGGGCAATTTTTGTTGGAAGAACAAACATGGATGAGTTTGCCATGGGTGGTTCTACAGAAACGTCGGCTTATCAAAAAACTGCAAATCCATGGGATATTGAGCATATACCTGGAGGATCTTCTGGTGGAAGCGCCGCGGCAGTTGCTTCAGGGATGATTCCTTTTGCATTGGGTTCTGACACAGGTGGCTCAATAAGGCAGCCAGCGGGATTTTGTGGTATAGTCGGGTATAAACCTTCTTATGGATTGATAAGTAGATATGGGGCTTGCGCATTAGCATCTTCATTTGATCAGATTGGTACGTTTTCAAAAAATGTTACTGATTCAGCTTTTCTTACAAGCGTTATAGCGGGAAAAGATTATAGAGATCCCGTCTGTGAACCCAAAGAATGGATAGATTATACAAATGACATAGATAATCCAGATACTTTAAAGGCTTTAAAAGTTGGTATACCAAAACAACTTTTTGACTATAAGACAGATTCTGAAATATCAAAATATTTTAACGATGCTGTAAGTAAGCTTAAGTTTGAAGGCGTTGAGATAGCAGAGGTAGATGTTCCTGCATATAAGTATGTCCCTGCATTATATAAAGTGATTATGTGCGCAGAAGTTTCTGCAAATATTGCTACTTTTGACGGTATCCGTTATGGGTATAGATCTCTAAACGGAAAAAACTTAAATGATGAATATGCCAAATCCAGAGGAGAATCTTTAGGGTACGAAGTAAAAAAAAGAATATTATTTGGTACTTATGTTTTAGGTTCAAAAAATTATCATAGATGTTACCATCAGGCCCAGAAAGTAAGGACTTTACTTATAAATCAGATAACTGATGCATATAAAAAGTGTGATTTTATATTTACACCTGCAACATTGCAAATGCCGGTAAAGTTTGGAGAAATTTTGCCTGAGGAATGCGATATATTTCTTATAGCTGCAAATCTTGCTGGTCTTCCAGGCATTACTGTCCCTTGCAGTTTTACAAGTACTGGTATGCCAATGGGAGTGCATTTTATGGGCCAAAGATTGTTCGACGCAAACCTATTTAAAGTCGCGCGTTCTTTTGAAAAAATTTCAGGCTTTGACATAAGCAAATATCCATCGTTTTAAAATGTTCATTAATATAAGGTGTAAAAATGTCTAAACACGAAACTGTTGTAGGTCTTGAAGTACATATGCAGATTAACACAAAATCAAAAGTTTTTTGTGAATGCTCTACAGAATTTGGAGAAGCCCCTAATTCCCATACTTGCGTTGTTTGTACTTCACAGCCAGGAGCAATTCCTATTCTAAATAAAAAAGCAGTAGAATCTATTGTTAAGACAGGTCTTGCTTTAGACTTTACAATAAACAAGCAATGTACATTTGCAAGAAAACAATATTTTTATCCTGACGTCCCAAAAAACTATCAAATAACACAGTCTGAGCCACCATTGTGTTCAAAAGGCAAACTTGTAATTAATGTCGCTGGTAAAGAAAAAGTTGTAAATCTTACAAGAATTCATCTTGAAGAAGATGCAGGTAAACTTGTCCACGAAATAGGAAGCAGAAAACTTGATTATTCTCTTCTTGATTTAAACAGAGCAAGCGTTGGACTTATGGAACTTGTTACAGAGCCAGAACTTAGTTCCCCTCAAGAAGCTTTAGAGTTTTTGATGGAGCTAAAAAATATAGTTGAGTATTTAGGCACATCAGAATGTAACATGGAAGAAGGTAAAATGCGATGTGATGTAAATATCAGTATCCGTCCTGCAGGGCAAAAAGAGCTTGGTACAAGAATTGAAATTAAAAATATGAATTCTATATCAGGTGTAAGAGATGCTATAACTTATGAAGTTGAAAGACAAATAGAAGTTCTAGACTCTGGGGGGAAACTTGTCCAAGAAACAAGACTTTGGGACGCGCGAGAAGGAATAACAAAATCAATGCGTACAAAAGAAAGTGCATTGGATTATAGATATTTCCCTGAGCCGGACTTAGTTCCTTTTGATTTGCCAGATTCTTTTGTTGAGACTCTAAAGAAAGAGCTGCCTGAACTTCCAAAAGCAAGAAGAGTAAGATTTATAAAAGATTATGGCTTATCAAAATATGACGCTAATTATTTAACTTCTTCAAAAATAATCGCAGATTATTATGAAGAAGCATTAAACATTCTGCAAGATAAAAAAGTAGCTGCAAAACTTGTAGCAAATTGGATTTCCACAGAATTAAATGCTAGGCTCAACAGTTCAAAAATAGATATTTTAGAATCGCCGGTTTCTAGCAAAAACTTGGCAAAATTGGTTTCTCTGATTTTGAGCGGTACAATTTCTGGGAAAATTGCTAAAACTGTTTTTGAAGAAATGTATGAGAAATCTTCAGATCCAGAGATAATAGTAAAAGAAAAAGGATTAATTCAGATTTCAGATGAATCTGCAATTATAAAAATGTGCGAGGAAGCTATATCAGAAAGTCCAAAAGCTGTTGCAGAGTTTAAAGCTGGTAAAGAAAGAGCGATTGGCGCTATAGTAGGACTTGTTATGAAGAAATCTAAAGGACAGGCAAATCCTCAGCTTGTAAACAAAATTCTACTTGAAAAACTTAAAGCATAGATTCTATCTGAGAAAAATTGACATTTAAGGAAATCGCTTTCCAACGACTTCCTTATTTTATAGATATTAAAAATTTATTAATATACTAATATAAATTTTAGAAGTTAGAAGTTAGTATAAAAATAAAAGAGGCAAAATGAGACTTGTAATAAAGGTCGGGACAAGTACAGTTACGTCGGCAGATGGTTTGTTAAATAGAGATAATATATTGAATTTAGCGCAGAAACTTTCCATTCTTCAAGATGACAATCACGAAATTATACTTGTAAGTTCAGGTGCAGTAGGTGCAGGTTGTGCAAAAATTGGGGCATGCTCTAAACCTAAAACTATAAGAGAAAAACAGGCTTTTGCAGCTATAGGGCAACCTTTGGTTATGAGTGCTTACTCAGATGCATTTTCGAAATATGGGAAAACTGTTGCTCAAGTTCTTTTGACAAGACAAGTATTTGATAAAAGAGCAGAATATATAAATGCAAGAAATACTCTAAGTGTTTTAATTGAGAATAAAGTTATCCCTATAATAAATGAAAATGATACTGTTTCCATAAGCGAAATAAATTTTGGTGATAACGATACTTTGGCTGCTTTGATTGCTGCTACTATAGACGCAGATAAATTGGTAATTTTTACTGATGTAGATGGTTTTTATAAAGGAAACCCTGAAACATCTGAGCTTATTCCAAAGATTGAAAAAATCACTGAAGAAATAGAAAGTTATGCTACAAGTGGTTCTTCAAGTGGCAAAGGCTTTGGTGGAATGAAGACAAAAATAGCAGCCGCTAAAATAGCAGCTGCTTCAGGTGTTGATACTGTTATTACAAACGGTTCAAAACTTGGTCTATTAAGAGATATAATTACAGATTGTAATTATGGAACTATTATTAAAGGCAAGAAGCAATGTCTTGAAGCAAAAAAATCATGGATAGCTTTTAGTAAAAAACCTAAAGGGACTATATTTGTTGACAATAAAGCCACTGATATTTTGTTAAATAAAGGGAAAAGTCTTCTTCCATCAGGTATAGTTAAAATAAGTGGAATTTTTCATAGGGGTGACACTGTCAATATAGCTGACGTTAAAATAAAAAGAGATTTTGCAAGAGGTTTAACAAACTATGACAGTAATATACTTGAAAAGATAAAAGGGGAAAAAACTCAGGATATAAAAAAGATTATGGATATTGAAGAAGATGAGATTATACATAGAGATAATTTGGTATTGTTATGATAAAAAATCTAATTTTTTTATTTAGTATATTTTTGACGTTTAATTCCGCCGTTGTTGGACGCGCAATAGTAGAGACTATACCATTAAAGAATGGTGGTCATTATGAAATTTCTTATGAAAACGATAAACGTAATGGCAGAGCCGTCTTCTACGATTCAAAAGGCAGAATTATAGAAATTGCTACATATAAAGATGATTTGCTTGACGGAACAAAAGTTAAATTTTATTTATCTGGAGCAATAAAAGAAAAAAAAGAATACGTTAATGGAAAACTTGAAGGACTCTCCACTTTGTATGATAGAAGAGAACAGAAGACAAGAGTTATTGGGTATCATGACAATAATAAGATATCTTCTGTTAGCAACTTTCAAAATGCAAGATTCAATTTTAATTTAGATAGATATCACTTTAAAGTAGGTGTTTTCTGGGACGGGCTTGCTCAAAGGCATACTCAAAATACGCAGCATATTATAGAAAATCTTAAATTTTTTGGAGAAAAAAGGAATCAATTTTTAATTTCTTATTATGAAAATAAAAAAATTTATTGTGAATGCACTTTTAATAAAGGATTGCCGTCAGGTTATTGTTTAATATATTATCCTAGTGGAAAGATAATGTCATATGACACTTATGTTAATGGCAAGCTTAACGGTGATTCTAGAATATACTATTTATCAGGAGCTTTGCTTGCAGACTATAAATATAAAGATGGCTTGCCTAATGGAGATTTCGTTATCTATGATATGAATGGAAAAATTAAAATGAATGCTCATTACAAAGATGGTTTACTTGATGGTGAGGTTAATGTTTTTTACAGGGATAGAACACATTGTTTAAAGGCAGAATTTTCTAAAGGCAAACTTATAAATAAACTAAAATATTATTTTCCATTTTCAAGTCAAATTGAATACTTAGTGGAATTTTCAGACGGTAGAATTGTTAGAAGCAGGAGATTTTCACAGAGTGGAGAAGAAAACTTTTCAGCTTCATATTAAATTTTAAATACCAATGTCCACACTTTTTCAATGATTGCGCATTTAGCAAATAAACCATCTCTTCTTTTGTCTGAAAAAAGAGATAAATCATAATTTTGGTAGACAATAGAGTTGTGTTTTAAATTCATAAAGTTATTGTATAAAATTATACAATTTAATAAAATAGTGAGGTTAGAATTATAGATTGTATTTCAGGGAGGAGATATGAAAGATAAATATAAATTAGGGATTGCAGTTATGCTATTAGTAGTAATTGTAATACTTGCAATAAGCACTTTGCTTAAAAAGCCTCTTACTAAGACTGAAAAAGTTTTGCAAGAAGAAGTAGATTCAGGAATTGAAGAGATTCAATCACAACAAGTTATAGATGAAAATGCTTAAAATGAATAAGTATTAAATATTATTTTGTAATATATTTTATAAAAATTGATTATAATGCGCTTAAGAAATTACAGTTAAATTTGCAACTCTGGCAAGAAGCTTTTTCCATTGTCCTGTCTCAAACAAAACTACAATTTTTAAATCGTTTCCCATGCCATTTTTTTCAATAATCTTGCCTTTTCCAAAAAGAGGGTGGGAAACAATGTTCCCTATTTTGTAAGGGCTTGAATCTTGGGAGGGTATATAAAGAGATTTATCTTTAATTAGTTCATCATTTATTGGTATATAATCATTCCTATATAAGACTTTTGCTTTTGATAAATTGTTGCATCTTTCGCGACTGTATGAATTGCTCCATTTTGTTCTGTTAACTCCTTCGGCAGCTTCTTGTCTAAAACCCGCTTCGGTAATAAACCTTGAAGGCATATTCCATTTGGTTTTGCCATATACAGTTCTTTCTGTGGCCCAGCATAAATATAGGTTTTTTATAGCTCTTGTCATGCCGACATACATAAGTCTTCTTTCTTCTTCCAACTCTTCAGGATTAAATGCAGATTCTCCAATAGGGAATAATCCTTCTTCAAGGCCACATAAGAAAACATTTTTAAACTCTAAACCTTTAGCTAGATGTAATGTCATCAATGTAACTTTACCGTTAGATTCATCTAGAGAGTCTATGTCGCTTATCAATGCTATTTGTGTTAAATATCCAGCAAGAGATTTATCTGGAGAACGTTTTTCAAAATCATCAATTGCAGAAATCAATTCTTGAATGTTTTCTATTTTAGTTCTAGATTCTGGAGAGTTTTCTGTTTCAAGATCTTTTAAATATCCAGAATGCAATATAATCTTTTCTGCAACCTCTTTAATTGACGCATTGTTTTTTAAGTCAATAAAACCTTTTAAGAGTATAACAAAAGCTTTTAATGCTGCAACTGCACCTTTTGTTAATCCAGCATCTTGAACAAAATCAATTGCTTGCCAGATAGAGATGTTTTTAATAATGGCAAACTTCTCTAGCGTTTCTAAAGAAGTTTTTCCTATCCCTCTTTTTGGTACATTTATAATTCTTTTAAAACTTATATTATCATTGGGATTATGTATAAGTTTTAAGTATGCCATTATGTCTTTAATTTCGGCACGGTCATAGAACTTTAATGTTCCAACTATTATATAGGGAAGTCCTGCACGTCTTAACGCGTCTTCAAAAGTACGAGATTGAGCGTTTGTTCTATAAAAAATAGCAAAATCAGATAATTTATATCCATCACTTATACTTTTTAGAGATATTAAATCTGTGACTTTGACCGCTTCGTCATTTTCTGTTGTAGCATTTATCACAGATACGTACCCATCGTCAGGATTTTGGGTCCACAATTGTTTGTTTACTCGCTCACCATTGTGCCGTACCACCTTGTGTGCTGTTTCAAGTATTTTAGGTGTTGATCTGTAATTTTGTTCCAGTTTAACGGTCTTTGCATTTGGATAGTCGCCTTCAAAATCCAAAATATTATTAATATCAGCGCCTCTCCACGAGTAAACAGACTGATCGTCATCACCAACTACGCATATATTTTTATTTTTTGCCGCAAGAAGTTTTGCAAACATATATTGTGCATGATTTGTATCTTGATATTCGTCAATCATTATGTACTTATACTTATCCTGATAATAGTCTAATAAAATATGGTATTGCTCTAATGCAATAACTGTACGCATTATTAAATCGCCAAAATCCAAAGAACCGGAGCTTTCTAGTTTTCTTTGATAAAATTGATATATCTTTGCAATAGCAATACCAAATAAATCATTATCTTCTTTAGCCTTAGCTGCTATATCAGAAGGAGATTTCAAATCATCTTTTGCACGACTTATCTTATCTGCAATGCTCGATATTTTAAACTTCTTTTCGTCAAGGTCTAATTCTTTTAAACAGTCTTTTATTAAATTTTTTTGTTCACTGTAATCATATATGAGGAAATTAGGATTTAACCCTATTTTTGTGGCTTCAATACGCAAGAAATAAGCACAAAATGCATGAAATGTAGATACCCATACTTTTTCGCCACTCTCAGGAGCTAAATCAACAACTCTTTGTTTCATTTCAGCTGCTGCTTTATTTGTAAAAGTAACAGCTAATATTGACCAAGGAGCAACACCTTTAGATAGCAAATACGCTATTCTATGCGTTATTACTCTAGTCTTTCCAGTTCCAGCTCCTGCAAATATTATTAAAGGTCCTTCAGTGCAGAGTACAGCTTCTTTTTGATGAGAATTTAGGTTTTTTATTAATATCTCTTCCATAGTGTTAGTATTATACCATAAAGACCGGATTAATGATTGTAATAAACGTTATTTTGTTTCTCATCTTAATGAATCCAAATACTTCTAGCGGGAATAACATTTCTCAACATATCAGTCTCAAAAAGATATTGCTTATTGTCAAATGTGCCAAACACTTTCTTCAAAAGATACTTTTGATAGATAAATAACCTCGCTGCAAAAACTGCGTGACAATTATGATTGGTAAATATTATAATAGCTGATAAAATAGTTCAATCTCTAAACGGAATTGAAGCAAAAAAGATAATAGATTTTTTGTTAGAGTAATAAACAGAGCTTACAGAGATTACCTGCATAAATGAGCAGTGTTGTATTTTAAATATTGTGGTTATAAGCTTATAAATAATTTTGATATAATCTATGTATTATTAGCTAATATGGAGGGGAAATGGATATTATACTTGAGAGAAAAAGCATTCGTAGATATACTAGTGAGGATGTTAGAAAAGAGGATTTGGAATACATTTTAAGAGCAGGTCTTGCTGCTCCTACTGCAAGAAATTCAAGATGCGTATCTTTTCTTGTAATAAAAGATAAAGATACTCACAAAAAGCTTGCAGCTGTCCATCAAGCCGCTCAGATGATTTTGCAAGCGCCTTTGGCCATTTTGGTAGTTGGCGATAAAAATTTAGCTTATCAAGAATATTTACCACAAGATTGTGCTGCCGCCACTGAAAATTTACTTCTAGCTGCAACATCAAAGGGTTATGGTTCTGTTTGGTGTGGAGTATACTCAAATAAGGAAAGATCAGAAGCTATAGAAAAGCTTTTAAAGCTTCCTGAAAACATAAAAGCATTTTCACTTGTGGTTGTAGGTAAGTCTGATGATAATAATCCACCCAAAGACAAGTGGGATCCAGAAAAGATTAAGTACGAGGTTTGGGAATGATAAAGCAAAATGTAGCAACTGTTTTAAATGGAATAATAAATAAATATTTAGAGTTAGAGGGTATAATAGAGAATGTTAATTTTACGATAGAAGTCCCCCCAAAAAATATTGATGCGGATTTTGCTACAAATGCTGCTATGCTTATAGCAAAAAAGATAAAGAGGAACCCAAGAGTTGTAGCTCAAGAAATAATAGCTATTATTTCTAAAACCTCTCAAAACATTATAGAAAAAACAGAGATTGCTGGTGCTGGGTTTATAAATCTTCATATAAAAAACGACGCTTTGTCTGCAGAGTTAAAAACGATTCTTAAAGAAAAAAATAAATATGGAAGTAAAGCGGCAAATGACAAAGAAAAGATTTTAGTGGAATTTGTCTCTGCAAACCCTACTGGTCCTTTACACATAGGTCACGGCAGAGGAGCTGCAATAGGAGACTCTATTGCAAGAATTTTAAAACATTTAGGATATAGTGTTATAAAAGAATACTATCTAAATGATGTAGGCAATCAAATGCTTGTCTTGGCAAATTCTGTTGAATGTCGCTACAGGCAGCTTAAAGGTGAAAAGATTGATTTTCCTATAGACCATTATCAAGGTGAATATATAGTTGATATTGCTAAAAGGCTTATTTCTGAAGGTAAAAAACTTGAAGAAATAGATTTTAGAAAAGAAGCTGTGAAGGATATTTTAAAGATAATAGAAGAAGATTTAGGAGATTTTGAGGTTGAATTTGATAACTGGTTTTCTGAAGGAAATATTGCAGTAGTTAAAGATAAGAATGGTAAAACTGATGTTGATAAATCCTGTCAGTATCTTCTTGAAAAAGGCGATGCTTATGAAAAAGACGATGCTTTGTGGCTTGCCTCAACAAAATTCGGTGATGATAAAGACAGAGTTTTAAAAAGAAGCGATGGCAGATATACTTATTTAGCTTCTGATGTTGCATATCATAAGAATAAATTTGAGAGAGGTTTTCAAAAACTTATAGATTTATGGGGAGCAGATCATCACGGATATGTCGCAAGAATTAAAGCTTGTGTCCAGATGCTTGGCTTTAGTAAAGAAGATCTAGATATTGTTTTATATCAGTTGGTTTCTCTTGTACGAAATGGGCAGCCTGTAGCAATGTCTACAAGGAGTGGTGAATTTGTAACTTTAAAATCAGTTTTAGATGAAGTTGGTAAAGATTCTTGTAGATTTTTCTTTCTGCTTCGTGCGCCAGATTCTCAACTAGAATTTGACTTGGAGCTTGCAAAAAAACAGTCAAGTGAAAATCCTGTTTTTTATGTTCAATATGTAAATGCAAGATGTAACTCTATTTTAAAAGAGAGTAGAAATAGAACAGATATTGTAAACGATACTGAAAAAATAAATTTTAATTTGCTTACATCAAAAGAGGAAAGAGATTTAATTAAAAAACTTTCAGCCTTTTACGATACATTGATATTATCAGAAAAAACTATGAGTCCACACCATTTTACGTTATACTTAATAGAGCTTGCAGATATTTATCACAGATTCTATGAAAAGTGTAAAGTTTTAACAGATGATGCTAATCTTGCATCATCGAGATTAAAACTAATTGAAGGTGTTATGGTGATAATTCAGACAAGTCTTGGCTTGCTTGGCGTTTCTTCTCCTGATAAAATGTAATTTTGTATTTCTACTTAATAATCCTGCGCGAGAAGTTAAGCCACAAAATTGTAGTATTTAATTTATAAGCTATGAAAAAAATATTTCCGTTGTTGTTTATCTTATTAGCTGCTTTGTCACAACTATTTGCTGACATTTCTGTTACGCCTTATGGGGCTGCAGAAACAGTTTCTGGTAGTTGTTTCCTTTTAGATTTAAATAGTGAAAAGTTTATAGTTGATTGTGGCCTTTTTATGCCTGATGCGCAAAATCAGAGTATAAAAAATTCTAATCCAGTTGAAGATTCAAATCTTAATCTTCAAATCCCAAAAGATCTTATAAATGCCAAAGCTCTCTTTTTAACACATGCCCACTTAGACCATAGCGGCAGAATTCCTCTTCTTATCCATAAAGGCTTCAAAGGTAAAATTTATTCCACTAGGGCTACAAAAGATTTGACTCTTACACTTTTTAAAGAAAGAAATGGTTTTGATCTGATAAAAAGAAAGTGGTTTTGGTCTGAAAGTCAATATGAGAAAGCACAAGAAAAAAGTAGGACTGTTGCAGCTCATTGGAGACAAGAATGCAAGAGAAATATAAAAGCTATAGATTATTCAAAAGATGAAATATTGTTAAAAGATTTAGAAAAAAATAGAGGGGTTAAATTTTTATTGTGTAAAAACTGTTGTGAGATAGAAGCAGAGGAGATATCCGAGTCATTTATTACTGTAAAATACGATGAAGAAATAAAAGTTACAGATAGTTTAAAAATAAAATTTATAAATGCTGGACATATTCCTGGATCTGCAAGTATTATTTGTAGTGCAGATCAAGAAAAAGTTTTGTTTTCTGGAGATCTAGGAAGTGGACACTCAAAATTTAACGGTGAATTTGAGATCCCAGAACCTGTAGATTTAGTTTTTATGGAAGCAACTTATGGTGGTAAAGTTACCAGTAATATATCTAGAGAGTACAATCTTTTTAGAAAAGACCTAAAAAACGCTTTGGAATCAGGGAAAACTGTTTGGATTCCCGCATTTGCTTTAAACAGAACTCAAGAAATTTTATATGAGTTAAAACTTATGCAAGACGACGGCTATATATCAACAAAAGTTCCAATCTATTCAGTTTCGCCATCTGCAAATGCGGTAACATCTTTATATCAAAAAGAGATTTTAAGTAAAGAAGAGGAGTCTCAAGAATATAGTGAGGATGACTGGTTTTTAGACAGCGTGTATCAAGAGAAATCTATTCTTCCAGAAAATACAAGATTACAGATGATAAAAAATTATAAAATGCAGATGATTCTATTTTCAGCAAGCGGAGATATGGATAAAGGTAAGTCTGAGCAACTTGCTCCAATAATGTTGTCTGATAAGAATGTTTTCGTTATGATAGCAAACTATGTAAGTCCGACAAGTTCTGCAGGTCTCATTTTGCAAAATAAGAAGCCATATTTTTTGATAAAAAAGATTGCTGCAAAAGTAAAGAAGTATAATGTATTCTCAGACCATGCAGATTTTGAAATGTTACAGAAATGGCTTTCAAAACAAGATAAAAATGTAAAGATATATGTGATACATTCAGACAAAAAAAATACATCTCAAGTTATTGATCTTCTACATCATAAAGGATGGACTAAAGTAAACGGCGCAAAATTTGGAGAAACGTTACATTGACTTTGAAAAAAAGGGTTGCCATAAAAGTATACGATAAAAATTTAAAGCATAGTGTTATTGTAACTATGTGTTTTGTTGCAATAATGGGCAGTATATATTTTATCAGAAACTTAAACTATTCAAAAAAATATCTTCTACAAAAAGCAAACGAGTATTACTCTAAAGAAGAACATTTCCGTGCGGCAAAATATTTTTCAAAGGCTTTAAATTTTAATATTGCAGATACTGAAGTTTATAAAAAATACGGAACATCTCTTCTAAAGTTAGGGAATTATTCTTTGGCAGCAAAATATTTTAGACTTGCTTCATCAATTGATGCATATGACGATGAGGCTTATTGTTCCCTTGGAGATGCTTTATATCGTAAGGCTTGTGAGAACGGAGATAAACAATCTTTCGTTGAGGCTATTGAATATATTGAAAGAGCAGTTGAGTTAAACCCTGATTCTGAAAAATTATATTTATTGGGAGGTCTTTGTTGTAGAGGAGGAGGTCTTTATGAAAAAGCTAGAACTTTTTACAATAAAGCTTTATCATCAGATAATTTTAATAAAGCAGGTTTTTACAATTTAATTGGCAATACTTTTGATGAAGAGGGAAATTACAAAGAAGCTGTCATTTATTACGAAAAAGCTGTAGTATCTGATAACTCTTTTGTTACAGCTTTTTGTAGTATAGGAGATATGTTCCTGAAAATGAATGATTATGAATCTGCATTAAAAAATTATCAAAAAGCCATAGAAGTTAATGAAAAGTTTGTACCTGCCTATATAAAAATTGCAAATCTTTATTATGATAAGAATAATTTTACAAAAGCAATTGCTGTGGCTTTTAAAGTTTTAAAGATAAATCCTCAAGATAATAGTGCTAACTATAGTCTTGGAATGTCGTATAAACAACTTGGTCAAGATAAAGAAAGCTTGGAATATTTAAAGAAAGCTGCTTTCTATGGAAATGATAAAGCTTTAAAAGAAATTAAGAGGCGGAATGTTTTATAATAAAAGATATCTATTTGTTGTTGTTTCTTATTTAATGAATTTTATTTTATGTTTGCTTATAAATAAATGTTTTATTTTTTTAGAAATGGGTTTTAATATAATTCTAGGATCAATTATAATTTACGCAATTATATTAACTTCTTGTTCTGTTGCTACTTTGATATTGTTGTATTTGTTTAAGATTTTTAAATGGTTATTTAAATTAAAAAAAAGAAAGATAGAACAAAAGTTTCTCTGGAATATTTTTAGTATTTTTGTATACCTGTGTATATTTATTATATTTTTTAAGATTACGGAATATTAAATGAAATACGACTATAAAGAAAAATTTATCTATACAAAAAATCCGCAAAATTTAGTCTTTTTAGATATTGAAACAACAGGACTTGATCCATTAAAAGGTGCAAAGATAATAGAAATTGCAATGCTTAAAGATATTACTGGAAATGAAGAGAGATATGAAAGTTTTGTAAATCCAGAGTTTTTGATACCAGAGGAATGTTCAAAAATTCATTGTATATATGATGATATGGTTAAGGATGCTCCTTTATTTAAAGATATCGCAAAAGATGTTATTTCTTTTATTGGCGATGGTATAGTTGTATGTCATAATGCTTCTTTTGATCTACTTTTTGTCTGCAATGAGGTTGCTCAAGCAGGTATTTTTTTAAAAGAGATTTTTTATGTGGATACGCTAAAACTTGCAAGGCAATATTTCAATTTTGAATCTAATAGACTTGCCAGTATTGCAAATGCTATTGGTGTAAAAGTTGATCTAAGTCACAGAGCAATGGCAGATGTTGTTACAATGAAAGCAGTTGCTAAGTACATATTCCCCAATATGTACAGGAAAGATATTGACATAGTAAAGCCATTAGTATACGACCACAAGTAATTTTAAGTTGTAAAATAAGCATAAATTGTTATGTATGATAGCTAAATTATCCAGAAATGAGTTAAAATACTGAGACAATATATATCAATTAATCCAGAAACTGGCAGCCTTGTCGGGATAATTCAACCCCTAAACTCTGATATAATAAGTATAATAAGTGTGAGAAACTCATCTTTAAAAGAACATAGTCATCTAGATTTCATGGAGTATTTTTGGTTATAGAAAATGCTCCTGTTCTATTTCTACCATAGGTCTTTGAATTGCTATTGATAAAATATAACATTAAATAATAAAGTATATAAAACTATAATTAAACTTAATATCAAAATAAATATTTGACAAAATATAATAAAATACATACAATTTTAACGCAGAAGGATAATTAATAATAAAGAAGAATAAAAAATGGAAAAAATACAAGACTCTTCAAATAAGCAAATAATGGATATTAAAGAGCTTTCGCAATACTTAGGTATAGGAAAGTCTACAATTTATAGTTTGATAAGAATGAAAAAGATTCCTGCTTCAAAAATAGGAGGACAATATAGGTTTTCAAAAGATATTGTAAATTCTTGGTTAAGAGATAAAATAATTACAAAGAAAGAGAATTCTTCACAGCAAAATGCAATTCCGGTAAAATCCGGCGAAGATAAAAAAGATTAGATTGCAACTACAGGAGGTTTAAAATGGCTGAAAGAGTAGAGAAAGTTGGGGTAAAAAGAGAATCTGGATATCTTTATTTTATTGACAAGCAGGGAGATGTCTCAAGAGCTTTAATGGCAAGAGGCGGAAAAAAAGGCGGTAAACCCTCAAAAGTAGCAAAAGTAGGTCTTAAGAAAGAAAAAGGGTATCTATACTTTATTGATAAGAATGGTGATATTTCAAGATCAGTTATGAGTAGAGGTGGTAAAAAGAAGGCTAAGAAAGCAAAAAAAATAGTTAAGAAAGCTGTAAAAAAAGTAGCAAAGAAAGGAAAAAAGAAATAAATTTTGAAAGATCTTACTTAGAAAGGGCTTCGGCTTTTGCCGAAGCCCTTTTCTGTTTGACACCAAGTAGGCTTTTAGATATAATAAACAGACTGTAAATAGTAGTTAGAAAGAGGATTTTAAAATGAAAAGAACGTATCAACCAAACAAAGACAGAAGAAAGAAGAAAATAGGTTTTATGGCAAGAATGGCTACATCTGGAGGAAGAAAAGTTTTAAGCTCTCGTAGAAGAAAAGGGCGCAAAACAATTTGCGCTTAAGGTTCTATGCGAATAAGAAAATGGAAAACTTTTTTAGGTAGTGTGCCTAATAATAAATTAGACTGGAAGAAGTTTTCCTTTACGTATTTTGAACGTCTTCATACACAAAGAGATTTCGATAAAGTATTTAAAGATGGATTAAAGATTGAAAGCAAAGCAGTAAGAATTTTAGCCTATACAAGAAAAGATAGGAAAGATTTAAGACGACTTGGTCTTGTAACTCCAAAGAGAGTAGGCATTGCTGTTGTAAGAAATAGAACTAAAAGAAGACTTAGAGAAATTTTTAGAACTAATAAACATTTGTTGGAGCCGGGATTGGATTTAATCTTTATTTCAAAACCAGAGACTGCGTTGCTTGATTACAAAAAACTTGAAAGCATTATTTTGTCTTTGTTAAAAAATGCAAAGCTTTGTGCTGTTGCGGAGTAGAGTATATGAAGGGTTTTTCTCTTTTTCTTATCAAGTGCTATAAAGTTGTCTCTAGTGTTTTGCCTGCCAGATGCCGGTTCTATCCAAGTTGTTCTACATATGCTTATCAGGCTATAGAAATGTATGGGGTTTTTAAGGGATCTTTTCTAGTCTTTAAAAGAATTATACGATGCCATCCATTTTGTGAGGGCGGGATAGATCCTGTTTCTATTTTTAATAAGAAGAAAAAATAATAAAAAGGAAGTTTATAATGCAGAAGAATTCTATGTTGTTTGTAATTTTATCAGCAGTTGTAATTTTTGGATGGTATTTTTTTATTTATCCGCAGCCAAAGCAAATAAATCAACCACAAGCTCACTTGCAGACTGAAAATAAAGAACAATCTAATAATGTAGCGTCTCAAAACAATAAAATTCAAGCTTCTGATGAAGGACAGCTTGTTGAAGAAGAAAATATAAATATTGAGACAGATAAATATAAAGCAGTTTTGACAAACAAAGGTGCTGCAGTACTTAGTTGGTTTGTTAAAGAAAAGAATGGCCAGTGGGTGGATTTGGTTTTTCCAGGATCTTCTCCTGTAATGGCAAACTTTCCAGGCTCAGTTTATAAAGTAGTTTCTAAATCAGATAATAAAGTAGTTTTTGAATATGCTTCTAAACAAGGCTGGAAAATTACAAAAACATATAATTTATCAGATTCGTACATGCACAATTTAAATATTTCCATTGAAAAAGATAATTCTGTTTCAGCTCTTGAAATATCTCTTGAATGGGGCCCCGGCCTTGGAACAGATGCTAAAGAAGCAAAAGAAAATATTTCTGTGTCAAGAGCTTTAGCCTACACATCAGAAAAACCGTATAAACTCAAAAAACTAAAAAACGAATATGAACTAGCGTCGTTTTATAAATGGTTTGCTGTGGACAATAGATATTTCCTTGCAGCTTTTATTCCCGAAAAATCATCAGATTTTGACAAAATTATTCCTTTAAGACTTGATAAAAAACATCCTTATTCTTTAACAATGACTGCAACTGTTCCTCAAAATTTAGATAAAAAAGAATTTTCAGTTAATTTCTATTTGGGTCCTAAAGGATACACATATTTAAAAAGTTATAACTTAGGACTTGAGAAAAGTGTTGATTTTGGTTTCTTTGGATTTTTAGGAAAAATAGCTTTTGCTGTTTTAGAGTTTTTCTATAAGATTACACATAATTATGGTTGGGCTATAATTATGATAACAGTTGTTATTCAAATATTAGTTCTTCCTCTAACATTAAAGAGTTTAAAGTCTGCCGCTGCAATGAAGCGTATACAGCCTATGATAAAAGATATTCAGGCAAAATATAAGAATGAACCACAAAGACTTCAGGCAGAAATGTTAAATATCTACAGAACAAAAAAGGTTAACCCTCTTGGAGGTTGTCTGCCTATGCTTTTACAGCTTCCTATTTTTTGGGCTTTCTTTACAATGCTAAGAAATGCCTACGAGCTTAGAAATGAAGGATGGCTTTTGTGGGTTAAAGATTTGTCTGCTTCAGATCAATTTATGCACTTAGGCGATTTCAGCGTTAACCTTCTTCCTCTTATTATGGGAATAGGCATGTTTTTCCAGCAAAGAATGAGTATGGCAGTTTCTGATCCAATGCAAAAAAGAATGATGTATTTAATGCCTATTATATTTACATTTATGTTTTGGTCTTTCCCTTCAGGACTTGTGCTATACTGGAGTACTAATAGTATAATTTCAATGATAGAACAGTATTTTGTAATAAAAGAAGACGAAGTAAATATTAAACATTCTTAAACTAACATAAGTCTAATTTTAAAGAGTTATAGAAATAAAAAGAATATTATATTGTCTGATAGTTATTTTATTATAGGTAAAAATTGGAAAACATTGGAGCCTCTAGAATACTTAGCTCAAATAATTATAAACAAAGATCTTAATTCTAAACTTAAAGTAAATTTAGGTTGTGAAACCTGCAGAAAAGAACAATTCACCTATATATTAAAGAGAATCATTATGTTGAATCTTTTTCTAAAGAAGATAGTATTTCAAGAAAAGTTGTAATAAAGCCGTAAAAAATATTACAACAAGTTAAATGTCTTTATAAAGCTATTTATGTCAAAAAGATAAGGCCTGTTTAATAATAAAAAAAAGACCTTATATTTTTATCATTAATAGATTAAGATAACTTTATTGAGATTAAGGAGTGTTTGTAAAAGTCCTTGCTAAAAATTATATAATAATTCTATGAAATATACTGCTGGTATTATTTATAACAAATCTAAAGCAAATGCTAAAAAACTTGCATTTAAAATTGCAGTTTGGCTTAAAGACAACAACTGTAAAGTATTTTTAAGCGATTCCATATCTGTAAAACCTAAAAAATTTGATTTTGTTTTATCTATCGGCGGAGATGGAACAATGCTTAAAGTTATAAGGACATTTTCTCCATTGTCAGTTCCTATAAAAGGCGTAAATCTTGGATCTTTAGGTTTTTTAACTGATACAGATACAAACGAAGTTTTCGAATTTCTAAAGCATTTATTGTCTTCTGGTTTTAAAATAGAAAAAAGAATTTTATTGTCAGTTGAATTTGAATACTATGGAGAAAAAATAAAAACAATAGCAGCAAACGACTGTGTAATTCGTTCTTTAACCGGTGGAAAGCTTATAAGTGTTGATGTAACCATAAATAAAGATTTTACTACTGAATATAAATGCGATGGAATGATTATATCGACACCCACAGGTTCAACGGCTTATTCTCTAGCTGCTTTTGGGCCTATAGTGTATCCTAATATTCCTGTATTTATTCTTATACCGATTTCTCCACATACACTTACTCAAAGACCTATGATATTACCGGATAAAACAAATGTTTATTTTTCTGCTAAAAATAAATATGGCAAAGAAAAAATTATGATATCAATTGATGGTCAGGAGAATTATACTCTTCAAAATGGTGCTATTGTTAAATTTTCACTTTATAAAAAACAATTAAAACTTATAAAAAACCGCAGCAAATCTTATTTTGAGACTTTAAAGACAAAATTGCATTGGAGCGTTTGATGTTAACGTCTCTTTCTGTAAAAAATTTCGCCTTAATTGAAGATTTAAATATAGATTTTTCCAACGGTTTTACTGTAATTACAGGGGAAACTGGTTCTGGAAAGTCTATACTTATAAAATCTATTGAACTCCTTACAGGAGCTAGAGCCGATTTAGCTCTTATACGTTCAGGTTGTTCTGTATGTACAATCAGTGCTTCTTTTGAGACAAAAAATAGTAAGATATTAGAGTTTCTAAACAATTTTTCAATACCTTTTGATGATAATATAATTCTAATACGCAGAACAATAGAGAATACTGGCAAAAGTAAAGCTTTTATCAATGATTCACAAGTAAGTATATCGGCACTTACTTCTATTGGAGAGCTTCTTATAGACTTTCATGGACAAAACGAAAAGCATTCGCTTCTTGATTTAGATTCGCAGTTAGAAATTTTAGACAATGAAGGTTTAGATATAAAGCCATTATTTAAAAAATCAGCATATATATATGGTGAAGTTAAAGAATTAGAATCAAAGATTGAAGCTATGAATCTATCTGATTTAGGAAGAGAAAGAAAAATTGATTTGTATTCATTTCAAATTAAAGAAATAGAAGATGCAAAACTTGAACTTGGCGAAGATGCAAAACTTGAATTAGAACTTCCTAAATTGAAGAATGCTGAGAAGATTTCTTCTTTAGCGCAAGAAGTAATTTCCACATTATACTCTTCAGATAATGCGGTGTTAGACGGCATTTTAAGAGCTAAGAAAAATATTGAATTAATAAATTCTTACGGCGAAGATGCTTCAGAAACTTTATCTCTTATAGAGCAATCCTATTATCAAGCTGAAGAATCTTATAGAGAGATTGAAAATATTCTTTCAAAGACAAGTGTGGAACCAGAGAAATTAAATGTTTCCATTGAAAGAGCAGATCTCATAAAAAAGCTTAAAAAAAAATATGGCAATACGATAGAAGAAATTATTAAATATAGAGATAAGATAGTTGCAGAATTAAATTCTTTAAGTGTATACAAAGATAATTCAGTTCAACTTAAAAAAGAACTTGAAGAAAAAACGAATCACTTATTAGAACTTTGCAAAGAGATAAGTGTAAAAAGACAAAAAACAGCAAAGATTTTTGCTAAAGCTGTTCAAGAAAAACTTTTAGAGTTAGAAATAAAAAACGCAGTGTTTGAAGTTAAATTTGATAGGAGAGAACTTTCAGCAAATGGTTATGATACTGTAGAATTTATGTTTTGTGCCAACAAAGGAGAAAAAATCCTTCCTTTAAAAAGTACAGCTTCAGGTGGTGAGCTTTCTAGAGTTTTGCTTGCGATAGAACTATCTGCAAAGGTACAAACTTATCAAACGTCTATTTTTGATGAAATTGATACAGGTACAGGTGGAAAAACTGGAGAAAAGATTGGAGAAAACCTTGCAGAACTTGCCAAAAAGAAGCAGGTTTTTTCTATAACTCATCTTGCTCAAGTGGCATCTTTTGCTAAAACACACATTAAAATTTATAAAGAAATAGAGAATTCAAGAACATATACAAGAGCAAAAGTTTTAAAAGAATCCGAACATATTGAAGAAATAGCAAGAATGATATCTGGTGAAAGAATATCCAAAACAGCACTAGAGCATGCAAAGAATTTAATAAATAGTTCTCAAACTGTGTTTCTTAAGAGATAGATATAATAAAGCGTATAAAGGCGCTGGAAGATGTTTTTCAATGAATAATTTTTTTGCTTGTTTGGTGTGTGTAACAATGCTTTTGTGCTTCATCAATTAACTTAACGTTATTGAGAGATGATGCTTTTGTCCGTCTGTACATAGTAATGTTTCTTGTTCGTTATGTCAAGCAAAGCCGCGGTACTAGATGTTAACGTGTTTTCCCGTTGTTGGTCTAACAAAGCTGTAAAATTTGTTTTTAA
The DNA here is from genome assembly GCA_031278895.1 of Candidatus Endomicrobiellum guadaloupense. Taxonomy (GTDB): domain Bacteria; phylum Elusimicrobiota; class Endomicrobiia; order Endomicrobiales; family Endomicrobiaceae; genus Endomicrobiellum; species Endomicrobiellum guadaloupense. The sequence goes on along the minus strand of JAITJN010000018.1, from coordinate 3,683 downwards.
TATTATATTTGTTGTTAGGAGTTGCAATGAATGAAATTAGTACTGAATTTTTAGATATATGTATAGCAACACTAGAGAAATCATATGGATTATTAATGGAGAGCAAAGAAGGAAGTATAGATTATGAAATGTATCGCAATTCTTTAGTAAAAGCATTTGAAATGACTTTAGAGCAAAGTGGAAAACTTTTAAGAAAAAAGATAACTCCATATTTTTCTACAAAGAAAGCAGCAGATAATCTAATGTTTAAAGATTTGTTTCGCAGTGCTGCTAAATATGGATTATTATCGCAAGACGAGGTTCTAAGATGGCTAGAATATAGAGACAATAGAAATAATACTGCTCATGATTACGGACAAAAGTTTGCACAAGAAACTTTATCTTTTATTGGGGACTTTATAAAAGATGCAAAAAATCTCAAGGAAGCTATAAATAAATGATAGATATTTTTATAGATAATAACTCTTTAGAAGAATTACGTACAATTATAAAAAAGTTATATCCAAAATCTATTGTTTGGGCATATGGCAGCAGAATTGGCTACAATGTAAACAATGTCCACGATGGTAGCGACTTGGATTTAACAGTTATAGATTTTGGACAAGATAAACATAACATATCCGAGTTCAAAACAGTTTTCCAAGAAAGTAATATTCCTTTCTTAATAGATATTTCGGAATTTAGTACTTTGCCATTAAGTTTTCAAAAAGAAATTAAAAAGAAATATTTTGTTGTCTACGATGGACAAAATAATTAAATAAATTATATCACAGAGTGGTGATGAATATTGCATACATAATTACAGGGTTAGGTATTGGCGGTGCAGAGAGAGTAACAATTGATATTGCTAATCGTATTTCAAAATTAAGCAATAATGTAATAATACTTTATCTTACTGGAGAAAATTTACATAAAACGGATATAGACGCTTCCGTAAAAACATATGCTCTTAATATGAAGAAAACTCCATGGAGCTTTATAGGAGCTATTTTTAGAACTCGTAAAATTCTAAAGAGTTTCTCGCCAGATGTTGTACACGGACAAATGTTTCATGCAAATATCTTTGCAAGAATTCTCAAGATTTTCTACAGAATACCAAAACTAATCTCCACAGAGCATACTATATACATAGGTATTAATTTTAGAATGTTTATATATCGTATTACTGATTTCTTATCTGATATAAATTCAAATGTTTCTGAGACTGCAACAAATTATTTTGTTGAAAAAAAAGCTTTTTCTAAATCTAAAAGTTTAACTGTTTACAATGGTATAGATTTGTCAAAATTCAGATTCAATAACACTGTAAGGAAAGATATACGTAATCGATATAATATTAAAGAAGACGATTTTGTTTTTCTTAATGTTGGACGATTAATCTTGCAGAAAGATCATAAAAATCTGCTTAGATCTTTTTCTTTTTTAATTAAAGCTGGCTCAAAAGCGAAATTGATAATTGTTGGCTTAGGAGAATTAGTGAATGAATTGAAAGAATATGCTTGTGAAAAAAAAATAGAAGATTACGTCATTTTTACCGGAATCCGAAATAACGTAGAAGACTATTATTCTGTGGCGGATTGTTTTGTTTTAAGTTCATCTTTTGAAGGCTTTGGAATTGTTATCGTAGAAGCTATGGCTGTTGGTCTTCCTGTTATAACTACTGAAGCAGGCGGAGCTTGTGGCGAGATTTTACAAAATAAAGAGTTTGTTGTCCCTATAAAAAATAGTGAAGCATTATTTGCAAAGATGAAATATATTCTTAAAAATCCTCAACAAAAATTTAAAGTTGGTAATGAAAATAAAGAAAAATCAAAAAGGTTTGATGTAGAATTAATATCAAACCAATGGTTTGATATATATAAAATGTAATGAATTAAAAATTTTTATACAATGCCATTCTAAAACAGAATAAATTAAGATCATTGTTTTTTAATGCATTAGATGGTATTTCTTTTGTAATATTTCCTACCAAGCTTAATTTAGTCTTCTTGATTATACTTAAAAGATAATCCAAATCAATATCAGGATAATCAAATGTTAATATGAGTAGTGCTTTTGGTTTTAAAATCCTTTGAAACTCTAAAAGAGCTTTTAAAATTAATTTGTATTTACTTCTTTTTACTATTTCTGTGCAATAACGATTTAATCTGAGGCGTCTTATAATTTTTATCAAATATCCTTCCATATGTTCTAAAGTAGAAATACAAAATACTTTGTCAAACATGTTGTCTCTATAAGGAGTTTTTGTAATAGAACAACATGTGTTTCTAATTTTTGTGTATTTGGAAGCAATTATATCTTTAGGAAGTTGTAATTTGATATGTCTGTAGTAATATCTTTGTTCAAGTCGCAAGCAAAAACTTGCTTACAGTTATCTGCCAAATAAAATCTTAAAGGATGTATTATTTCGCTTGCAGCATCTAAAACTATATCATTTTTATCAATAAAATTTTTACACCATTCATATTCATAAGGGCGACTCCACCATGTAATAGGTAATTTATACATAAAAAAATCAGCTTTATTATCATCGGTAGTTATAAATCTTGATTCTGTCATACTTCTATAATAAAGGGGAATATTTTTTAAATCTTTAATCAAATTTAAACAATTCATTGTGTCTCCTTAGGGTATTGATATATTTGTTACAATTTTTTCAAAAGATTTAATACAACACTTACATCAAAACTTTCATTTTCATCGTGCATCCAGCAATTTCTTTGATTATAAATAGTTCCCGCAATCATATAAGGTCTTTTAAAATATGAATTGTTGTAATATGGTTCTATAGCAGAACCAAAATCTATATAGCAGTTGTTTGGATTGTTTTTGAATAATTCCGCGATAATCGGACCAGCTGAAACTACATATAGTATATTATTTTTATTTTCCAACTCATATTTTATCTGACTTAACATTTTCTTTGCATCAGTTTCCCAGAATGTTATGCAGTCGTCAGAAATTGTATAGTGTTTTAAAATATTTAAGTTGGCAATCTGATGATTTGCGGCTCGGTAATTCGTTATTAACACAGAATCTCTTTTTAGATCATTAAAATTTTCTTTAAATTTTGTGTAATTTCCATTAATCCATAAATTAGCAAAAGTTATGTTTTTAGTGTTAATTCTGCTTCTATACCAATAATATGACTCTTCATCACAGCAAGGGCATGAAATTCCATAGAAAAATTTATCATTGTTAATAAGAAGGGATCTCGAACAATCTTTTCCCAACGCACAAATATAGTCTGGAAATTTCCAGCCGCCTTCCTGAGCTTTTAATGTGCTGCCAGACATTACTGCTCTCTCTCCATCTCCATTTCTAGTTAATGCAAAATTTTCACCCATTTTAATTTTTTGCCAAAATTTATCAAATTCTTTGTCTAAATATTTAATATTTGCCATATAACTTATCCTTAAAATCAAAAAAGTTATCTATATGTTTTGATATTATTTTGCTTGCTTTACCATCGCCATAAGGGTTTTTTATTTTATTCATTGATAAGGGGTTGTCTTTTTCTAATATGCGGCTTGCTGTAGTGAGTATCATTTCTGTATCGGTTCAAACAAGTTTTGCAGCTTTGATTTTAATTCCTTCATTTCTTTCGGTTGTATTTCTCAGTATTAAAACAGGAACTCCAAAAGAAGGAGCTTCTTCTTGAATACCTCCGCTGTCTGTTAATA
>JAITJN010000001.1 GCA_031278895.1 Candidatus Endomicrobiellum guadaloupense | reverse complement strand
AGGAGTATTAGTGATATTAATAATTTGAGCAAAAGCAAAGGAAGAGAAGAAAAGCAGTAAGAGGTACATAAACTTTGTTTTACGGATAAAACACATTTTGAGTCCTCCTTCATATATTTTGGTGCTTTTGTTTATTTTAAACTTTTGGGAGTAAGTTGTCAAGTTTTTTTTTCAAGAAAGAATTAAAAGTTTGTGCTTTAATATAAAATTTTGAGCTTTGTGTAAAATATTCTTTTGAGAGAAGCATCACGAGGGGGTTGAGGGTGATATATCCCCCTCACGAATTTTTTCATTTTTTGCAAAAAATAAGAAGAATGTTAAATCAGTATCAGGAAAGGCGTTAAAGAGGATATAATCGCAGAAATAAGGAATTTTTAACGTTTTTGAAGTCGGGAAGTGTTTAAATTGATTTGTGTGCACGTTCAAAAAAATATTTAATTTTTTATTTTTTTTGACAAAACAAAAAAATTTTTATAAACTACTTATGCCCGTAGGGGGTATAAGGGGGGATTTGTTAGAACATTTTTTACAATTTTACAAAATAAAGTAATGGTTTTATAACGATACATTTTTTTGCGTTTAGAGAGTTCAAAAATAAGATATTAATTAACAGACGGTTAAAAAGATGAAACAACTAGCAATAGAGACACAAGCAGAGGATTATATTTAAAGGCAATGGACTGTAGGCCTGTAAATGATTTAGAGCTTTGAATACTACTCAGCGATAATTTAACTGATGATGCTGGTAACCGCGATATTATTTTTAGAAGGTATAGAACAATCATACTACTTATGAAGGTTATACAACTAAGCAAGTTTATTAAAGTCTAACTTGTGAAAATGGGTTCCATCAAATTTTTTCTTAAGTTGGTTGAGATTGAAGAATGGTAAATAGTCAAAATTTCCTAAATAACTTTTAAAAGAGTATAATATTATAGTAACATAATAAAGGTATTAAAGATATACAGAGGGCGCAAAAATGAAGAAATTACCAATAGGAACACAGTCGTTTGAAAAGTTACGTAATGATGGTTGTATATATGTAGACAAAACAGAGCACATATACAACTTAATAAATAATGGTTCCATATATTTTCTATCAAGACCAAGACGTTTTGGTAAATCATTACTTATAAGTACATTGAAGGAATTATTTAAGGGGAATAGAGAGATATTTGAAGGGTTGTATATATATGATAAATGGGATTGGAGTAAAAAGAATCCAGTAATACATTTAGATTTTACAGAGATTCAATATGCAACAGGAGAACAGTTAGAAATATCGCTAGATAAATTTTTAAATGATGTAGGTAGGGAAGCTAATATAGAGCTGGAAGAAACAGGGACACGACTTGTAGGAGTTAAATTTGCAGAGTTGATAGAGAAACTACACAAGAGAAGAGGGGAACAAGTGGTGATATTGGTAGATGAATACGATAAGCCGTTAATAAGTAATTTGCACAAAGAGAAAATATATCCAGAGATAAAAGAAGCATTGCATGACTTTTACCAAGTGATAAAAGCCGGGGATGAGCATGAGAGGTTTGTATTTATGACAGGAGTGTCAAGATTTGCAGGGCTTTCTGTTTTTTCAGCATTGAATAATCTAAATGACATAACAATTGACAATAAGTATGCAAGTATATGTGGATATACACAGGAAGAGTTAGAAAGTAACTTTAAGGAATATATAGAGATAGCAGGAAAGAATGTAAATTTAAGTTATGAAGAAACAGTAGAAGCAATAAAGAGATGGTATAATGGGTATTCATGGGATGGGAAGGTAAGAGTATATAATCCATTTTCGACGTTGAAGTTTTTTGATAGTAAGAAATTTCAAGGATATTGGTTTGAGACAGGAACGCCAACGTTTTTGATAGAACAGATAAAGAAGAAAGATGATTTAGAAATATTATCAGAAGCCAGAAGAGCAAGCTCAAGAACGTTAAGGGGCAATAGTGATTACGCAAATGTAAATAGTACGGCATTGTTGTTTCAAACAGGATATTTAACAATAAAGAAAGAAGAGATAATAGATGAGGAACCGCAATATACAATAGACTTTCCAAACAATGAAGTAAAGAGTGCATTTTTAGGTGATTTGTTAGAAGCATACACGAATAAAGAGCTAGATTTAGCAGTGGGTCTGTCTAAAAACATAGCAAAGTCCATAGTAGGAAAAGAGGCAGAGAAGTTGAAAGAGGAGTTAAGGGAGTTATACGCAACAATAGCATACAACTTACATATAAGAAAGGAAGCATACTATCATTCATTATTTTTAGTGACATGCAGACTAACAGGATTTGAGGTGGAATCAGAAGTGCATACAAACAAAGGGCGGATAGATGTAGTGTTAAAGAAAGAGGATAGAGTAGTGATAGTAGAGATAAAGTACAGTAAAGATAATAAAGATGAGGAAATGCTAAAAGAAGCAATGAGACAGATAAGAGACAATAAGTACTACCAGAAGTATAAAAACAAGAATCCAATACTTTTAGGTATAGTGTTTAGTGAGAACAAAGAAATTGCTTGTA
>JAITJN010000011.1 GCA_031278895.1 Candidatus Endomicrobiellum guadaloupense | reverse complement strand
GGGAAAAAAGAAATAGTGTTTAAGCTATTGAAGAAAGGAATGTCTTTAGAAGATATTGCAGAAATTACAGGGTTATCATTAGAAGAAGTTCAAAAATATAGAAGAGATAATTGATATTGAATGTTTGACAATGACTGGACAACATCATTAATATGTACTAGTGCATGTAATATTAAAAACTTCTTTTTCTTCTTTAGTTAAAGACTGGATAAAGTTCTTCTGATACTCTATCTTTCATTTCGGATATCTCTTTATCTGTACGACTTAACTTAGATTAACAACATATTTTTTATGTCAGTATTCGCTTTTTATTAAACTTAAAAATATTTAAGAAGCTTTAGCTTGAGAAATTAAAATCATTTCTTATAATTTGATTATATTGCACTTAACCTTAACCATTCCCAACAATCCTTCTCTCTTTCCTGCAAAGCATTCTCCTTTTACTTCCAGCTTTAACCTTTCACTTATGTCCATTTTTACTCCCACTTCTCCTATCATTGTCGCTCCTTCTAGCTTTACTTCCTCTATTGCCTTTCCTTCCGCTTTCCCTTTGATTTTTCCACTCAACTCTTCCTCTAATCCTACTCCCATATACGGATTTACTTTCCCTTCATACTCTCCTTTTACTCCTACTCTTATTCTATTTGACTTCACTCCTTCAAACTTTATCTTCTCATTTGTTGCTAATCTTATCTCTTTCCCTCTCTACCTTCCCTAATACACCTACTCCTATATACTCATTGTCTCCTCTTGCTTTTACTTCTTCTATTCCAATCCTATTTTCTGCCTTATACTCTCCATTCCCATATTCACAAAATACTCCATATCCTATTTCCTCTTCTTTTCTTTCTGCTCTCTCTCCTACTCCCGCTGGCTCCACTTTGTTCTTTTTTCCAGCGTCGTAAAATTTGAGAAACTTAATATTTTTCTATAAATATTCTATAACTTTACTAATTTTATGGCTGCTATTAAACAAACAGACAATAGCTTTCTTGTTTCTTTTTGTATGGTCAGATTGTATGTTAGAACAAAGGAAGACAGGAAAAGATGTCATTGCACAAAAAGATATTCTTTTAGAGTATCAGTAGACAAAGCAAACATTTCTAGGAAAGATAGACTTCTTTGGCACTTTCAGGTTAAAATCCTCACATAAATTACTAATATGAAGTTTGTTGAATAGACTCCTACTTCTTCATCTTTCCAATCTCAAAGACAATCCCTCTTTTCCTATCTGATAAAGTCAGGAAGAGATTATAGTATCTATTCCAAATATTCTTTGAGTTCATCAAATAACTTAACTCCGTGACTTTTTACTAACTTGTTTATAAAGGCATCTTTATCGTGCTTTAGTGTCTTTATTATATATTATCTAACAAAAAGTCCAAACAATCTGTAAGACGAGCAATCAGATCTTCATAATGTTTTTTGAGAGAACCAAATTTTTCTTTAGCTTTATCTGTTTGCTTAGTCAACTCTTTTTGATTTTGATGTCCACTACAACCATTGCGAATATCTCTTATTTCTTTAAGAACATTTAATTTATCTATAGGTAAATTTTTTTCAGATATAATTCTATGAAATAAGATAACTGAACGAAGTTTATCAATTCCTCTTTGAGTATCTTTACCTTTACTACTTGCTGTTAGAGATTGTAATTTTTCTCTCAATGTATCTAATTTTACATGATTATCATCTAAAAAAATATTATACAAATTCCCTATCTTATCAGCCCAAGTCTTTCTGTTTTCATCTATTATGGGGTCTACTTTACTATCAGACTCAATAGTCCATATATCATCTCTTTCCTTTATTTTTTCAAAAACTTCATAGGATCTATCCCATGAATTTGATTCTCTATATTCTCCTCGAAAATCAGTTTTGACATATTCTTCTGGGACGCCAAAACAGTTGTTAATTTTTGGAGGAACAACGTTAAATGATTTCCAGTATAATTGTTCCTCATATGGTAATGAAGCGATTTTATATAAGTATACAAACACTAATTCTTTGTTTATTCCTATATTTCCTAGAGACCATCCACCATTTTTACAATTAATACTGCGTTTCTCATAAGAGACTTCATATTTATCAAGATTATTTCATACTTAGATAAAACTTCATCTTTGAAATAAGCAGCTGATACACCATGGGGCAAGTCATTTTCTTTCATATTAACATAGTCGCACAGATCTTCAGGGTTACAAGAACACTCTGTACTTTTCTGATGTCTCCAATCATAAATCTTAAATGTTTCATATTCTAACCCTATACTACTTGAGGCGGAGGGAATGACTTTCGGATAAATTTTGCATCCTTCCATATGAATCTTACCCTCAGCTGTCATTAACTTGCCTTTTATTCCATTGTCATTTATTATCTTTGTAGTTTGACAAATTTGGTAAGAATCTCCAGCAATTGAGATATTTTACCAAAGTTTTTTTTGTAATATGTAAATACTTGTCTAGATATTTTCTTTTTATGGTGATATATTTGTATTCTTTGGAAATACAAATTCTGACAACTTCTACAAGTTCACCTAAGTCATTATATGCACAATATGCCTTTTTATGTGGAACACAATGTAAATCCAGAACATGTGTAAATTTTTGATAAATCTCTACATTTAAATTCTTCTCATTTTCAGTTCTTGCTGCAAAATCATTTCTAACAAAAAATAGAGATTCATATCCATCTTTCTCTTCACAAAGAAACACTTTGCCTTCACACTGCGGATCCCCTCCCCATAAAGACCATGCAGATACAGTGGGCATCATTCCATTAGTGTCAGGTAATTTAGATAATTTATCATCTTTTATTAAAACTTCAATAATAGTGTGATAATCCAAGCACTGAGGATTATGGATCCTAGAGAAATAAATTAATACATCATCATCGTTGTCACAGTTTTTTGCAAAAGAAAGAAAATCATTAATTTCACGCCAGTTTTCTTTTCTCGGAGATTTTCCATTCAAGAGTTTTTGTATTTCTTCATCCACTATTGTCATAATAGCCCTCTCTTAATTATTAAAAATCCAAAAACAACTAAATTACGAACTTATACCCTATCCCTAGCATGACGACATTATATTTAATATTTTCTTTTACCGATTTAAGACCTTCATGAACAGTATTTATCTTAGCGTCTATAGGAATAATGTTTGTCATAGCGGATAAATCAACAAAGAAGTTCTTATAATCAATTTTCATGAAAATCTTTAGACTATAAACTTTGTCTGCTTTAAACGTTCCCTGCGTAGTTTCATACTTATCGTTAAATACACCGTATCCGAGATTTGTTCCAAAAGAAAATTCACATTTATCATTAGCAGGCAACACTATTTTTCCTATTGCATACACATTAAAAGGGTCAAAGTCGCTGTTGAAAAACTTGTTTACTCCTAAACCTATTCCAATTTTAGCTTTGTCTTCTTGTACAAGCACGTAATAACAATACTCCAATTTTGGGGCAAGACCTTTGCTTTCATAATCTTTAGAGCCAATCGTTTTTAACACATTGTCAACCATCTTATCACCTTCAACTTTCGTTTCAGTGACAGTGCCATCATGGTTTACAGTTCTAATCACCTTGTCTTCTTTAATGGGAACTACTCTACCATTCTCTATTTTGGTTGCAACTTTTTGACCGTCAACGTAATTAATAGAATTTCTTAATGTGTGTGTCAATATCTTATCTATGCCAAACGTAAACTCGCCATTTTTAGAGGCAAGCAACGTTTGACACGTGAAAATAACTATTGCAAAAGCAAAAAGAAATCCTTTTTTCATTGACTTACCTCTTTTGTTCCATTTAATCGTTACCAAATTTTACTTCTTTAGCAAAGTTCCTGAGAGGAAAGAACCAAAAAGGAGCAAATCTCCAATGATTTTTTCAGCAAAACAAAAAGAATATATAAGAGAAGCGAAATCAGTTTGGAACTTTAAGATAGGGTCAGTAAGGTCAGGCAAGACGTATTTGGACACAAATTACGTAATACCAGCGAATATAAGGGAACGAGCGAAAAAAGGCGGCGGCGTGTTTATTCTTGGGGTAACGGAATCAACGATAGAAAGGAACGTGTTAATGCCAATGAGGGCGATATATGGCGATAAATTAGTTGGATACATAAAGCAGCATAACGAAGTTGAACTGTTTGGGGAAACGTGTTATGCGTTTGGAATGGAAAAAGAAACGCAGCTGTCAAAATTGCAGGGAGCGAGTGCGAAGTACGTTTATAGGGATGAAGTAGCGAAATGGCATCAGGAAGCGTTTTTAGTGCTGGTAAGCAGGTTAGACAAGCCGTATTCGCGGTTTGACGGAAGTTTAAACCCAGAAAGTCCGTACCACTACTTGAAAGAGTTCATAGATAAAGACGCGAGTATATATCGGCAGCATTATAGGATTGAGGACAATCCGTTTTTGGATATAGAAGTGAAAGAGAGGATAAAACGGCAATACAGCTGAGTATATTACAAGCGATACGTGATGGGCGAATGGTGTATGGCAGAAGGTCCGTATAGCGAGGAAAGGAATTTGTCTGACGATTTAGACATTATACCTGAGCTTTACATAGGAAGCGTTGACTATGGAACGAGTACGGTATGCGTATTTTGTTTGTTTGCGGTGTATAGGAATCAAATAAGGCTTGTTAAAGAGAATTACTACGATGTTGTAAGACAAGGGCGGCAAAAAACAGACAGCGAATATGTTAGAGATTGGTCGGAGTTTGTAAACGGGTATAAGGTTGAGTACGGATATGTTGACCCGTCGGCGTTGTCTTTTAGATTAGCGTTATGGCGGTCGGGATTTGAGTATTTTTATAACGCAAATAACGACGTTTTAGACGGTATTCGTTATGTTCAGAATAAGCTGAGGGACGGAACTTTTAAGATAAGGAAGCAATGTATAGAAGCAAGAAAACAGATGTCGTCATATGTTTGGGACAACAAAAGCCAGAAACTTGGAATAGATAAGCCCCTAAAACAGCAAGACCATATAGCTGACGCAATGAGGTATGGAATTTATAGTTATTACAAAACGGTCATTTAGGATAAAAGGTAATGATTAAAACTTTACATGAATTTGAAGCGGAACTTA
>JAITJN010000024.1 GCA_031278895.1 Candidatus Endomicrobiellum guadaloupense | reverse complement strand
AAAGAAGAATTAGCAAAAGCAAAAAGTAAATAGGAAAGAAGCAGAAAAAAAGATAACCCTTTTTTAGTAAGAAAAAGAGAGAAGTAGAAGTGTAAAGAAATAAGGCTTCCTTATAAGGAGCCTTATTTCTTTTTTGTTCAAAGGATTCGTGATATTTAAGCGATATTGTTGTAATGCCAAGATTGTAGATAAACTTTTGTTTCAAGTTAAAATGTTATAAAATCACTTTTTAACTTTGCCTTGAAAAGTAGGATGTATTACTAAGCAAAGAGTTAATAAAATTGCTATAATAGGATATAAGATAAAAGAAATAAGTAATAAGATGGGGGTATAATGAAAAAAACAATATTGGCTTTGGATATTTACGGTTTCAAGAAGGCCGAAAAACTTGTAAAAGAAACAAGTCCATATATAGATGTTTATAAAGTTGGGCATATATTATTTCTTCAGTTAGGAAAAGAAATAGTAAAGATGATAAAAGATAATGGCAAAGAAGTTTTTTTGGATTTGAAATTTCATGATATCCCAACTACTGTAAAGCGTTCTGTAGAATCTGCAAAAGAGCTTGGAGTATTTAGCTTGACGGTTCATTCTATTGGCGGAGAAGAAATGCTTAAAGCTGCAGCTTCTGTTGAAAACAGGCCTAAGATATGGGCAGTAACTGTTTTGACAAGCCAGATTACTACCCATGAAGAGGTTGTAAGGAGAGCAAAACTTACAAAAGCATGTGGTATAGATGGAGTAATATCTTCACCTCTTGAGATATCTTTGATAAAAAAAGAATGTGGTAAAGAATTTAACGTGATTACGCCAGGTATAAGACCTGCAAAAGCAGATGATGATCAAAAGAGAGTTGCCACACCTGAAATGGCTGTAAAAGAAGGCGCGGACTTTATAGTAGTTGGAAGACCAATCCTAGAAGCCGAAAGTCCTGCGCAAGCTGCTAAAAGTATCTATGAGAGTACATTAATAAAATGAAGTTGGCTTCACGTAAGTCAGAAAAGTTGTTTACTGATGGATTAAAGACAGGTCTTTTACTGCAAGTTGGTGGAATAGGGCCTATTTGTTTATTAGTTTTTCGCTTATCGTTATCTTTGCCTTTTAGCAATGTATTACTTGGTATTATTGGCATAACTTTGGCTGATATCGTTTATATAAGTCTTGCTGTTCTTGCAATATCTACAATAATAAAGAAATTAAATCCTTATAAAAGAATTTTTAACGTAGTTCTGGGTGTAGTATTAATTGTATTTGGAGTATTGTTTATTACATCTGGACATGTAGTTGACTCGCCATCATTTCAAGGTAATGACTTGCTGTTCTGGTTGTTTGGTTTAACAATTGCAAATCCTTTAACCATTGTTTTTCTTACGGGCATTTTTTCTTTTGAAATAAACAGACGCAATATGGATTTAAAAGAATCAGGAGTTTTTGCGTTTGGATTTTTGCTTGCTACTCCAATATTTATGATTTTTATATGTTTAATTGGCAGTATTGTCGGAAGACTCTTGCCAACTATTTTTGTTCAGATAATCAATTCTATTATGGGCTGTGTATTAATACTTTTAGGTATAAGAAGTATAAGAAATAAGGAAGTAAAGGAGACACCTGGTGTTAGAGGAAGAAGTTAAAGAACTATTTAAAAAAAATGATGCTCTTCTAAATGGGCATTTTAAACTATCGAGTGGTTTGCACTCGGATACATATTTTCAGTCTGCTTTAATCTTGCAGTACCCCAAAGAAGCCGAAATACTTGGCGAGGAACTTGGACGAAAATTAAAAGAAAATAATATAAAAATAGATGTTGTTGTTTCTCCGGCAATGGGTGGAATAATTATTGGACAAGAAGTAGGTAGAGCTTTAGGTGTAAAAGCAATATTTACAGAAAGGGTTGATGGGAAAGTTTTACTACGAAGAGGCTTTTCAGTAGATAAAAATGAAAGAGTTTTAGTCGTTGAAGATGTTATAACTACTGGTCTATCAACCAGAGAAGTCATAGAAACTTTAAAAGCAAGCGGTGCGCAAGTCGTTGCAGTTGCGTCTCTTGTTGACAGAAGTGCAGGTACAGTTGATTTTGGTGTTCCTAGATTTGCTCTTTTAAGTTTAGAAGTAAAAAGTTTTAAAGAAGAAGATTGTTCAATGTGTAAATCTGGGAGTGTTGCTGTTAAACCTGGAAGTAGAAAATAAAGTGAGGAAGTAATATGAATATATTATGGTCATTTGCTCCAATTTTTCTTTTTGTATTTCTTTTTGTAGGTAGTGGTATATACTTTTCTTTAATGGGATATGAAAAAGCATTTACTATAGTGCCTCCTGTTATAGCAATAATTCCGTCAATAATTTTGGCATGGATTAAAAATCGCAAAACTTCGGAAGAAAAAACTACAGACTTTCTCAGTGGAATTGGCGAAAAAGATATTATTTACATGTGTGTGATATTTCTTTTGGCTGGAGCTTTTGGAGAAGTTACTAAAAGTATAGGTTCAATTGAGTCTTTGGTAAACTTTACGATATCATTTGTTCCTTCAAAGTTTTTGTTGATAGGCATATTTCTAATATCTGCTTTTCTATCAACTGCTATAGGTTCAGCCCTTGGCACGGTAGCTGCCGTAGGGCCAGTTGCAGCTGATTTTTGCTTACATGCTATTGGGATTTCTATGCCTGTTGCTATGGGAGCTGTAGTAGGAGGGGCTTTCTTTGGAGACAATTTGTCGCTAGTTTCAGATACTACGATTGTGTCAATTTCTTCTCAAGGGGCAGATGTCAAAAAGAAATTCAATATAAATCTTCGCATAGCTGCTATTGCTACTGTAATAACTGTTCTTGCTATGTGTCTATCTACAACAGTAACAGTAGATAAAATGCAAAGCTCCAATTTTTCATTAATATTGATTCTTCCATATATTGCATTGTTACTTTTAGCATTTAACAGAGTAAATATTTTGGTTTGTTTGACTCTTAGTATACTGCTAGCTGGAGTTATAGGGCATTACTGTCATGCTGATTATTGTATGCTAAATTTCTGCAATGATATTAATGCAGGATTTTTGAAAGTATATGGAGTTCTTTTGCTTGGGTTGATGATTGGCGGATTGTCTGGTCTTATAGGCAGCGATGCTGTAAAGGAAGTTGCACGTATAGTATCTGAGAAGATAGAAAAGAAAGGTAATCCAGACTCTAGGCTTCCTCAGTTTATTATAGGAGGACTAGCTTCTATATTTACGTTTCTTTTATCAAACAATGTTATCGCTATAATTTGTTGTGGTAAAATAGCTAAAGGGATTGCTAAGAATAATGAAATTTCTCCTCACTATTGTGCCACTATACTTGAAGTGTTTGCCTGTGGAGTAAAAGGATTGTTACCACATGGTACACAAGTTTTGCTTGCGGCATCTCTTGCTGGAATATCGCCTCTAAGTATTTTGCCTCGTGTGTATTATTGTCATGCTTTGATAATTGTAAGTATACTATTTATTTGGTTTGTAAATAAAAAAAGTTCAATTGTAAACTGATAGAAAAGGGAAATACAAATGTCTATAACGTACAAGGATGCAGGTGTAAACATTGACGCAGGTAATGATTTAGTAAAAAGACTTAAAAAGAAACTCCCAAAAATTGGAGGCTTTGGTGGATTGTTTCCGGTAAATGGAACAAAATATAATCTTGTAAGTTCAGCAGATGGTGTTGGTACAAAACTAAAACTCGCATTTCTAGTTAACAAACATGATACAGTAGGTATAGATCTGGTTGCTATGAATGTAAATGATTTAATATGTGTTGGTGCCAAGCCATTATTTTTCTTAGACTATTTCGCTTGCGGAAAACTTAATGTTGGCCAAGCAGAACAAGTTATAAAAGGTATAGTCAAGGGTTGTGAGTTATCAGGGTCTTCTCTTATAGGTGGAGAGACTGCTGAAATGCCTGGTTTTTATAAAGACAGAGAATATGACTTGGCAGGTTTTTCAGTTGGAATAATTGAAAAAGGTAAAGAAATAACCGGCAAAGAAATAAAACCTGGCGATGTTATAATAGGTCTTCCTTCAAGCGGTCCTCACTCAAATGGTTATTCTCTTATAAGAAAAGTTTTTTCTGATGGAGAGTTAAAAAAATATTCAGAACAATTGCTTGCTCCGACAAAAATTTATGTTAAAGAAGTCTTGGCAGCTTTAGCAAAGTTTAATTCAAAGCGCCAAAATATAGTTGGCATAGCTCACATTACAGGTGGAAGTTTTTACGATAAGATAGCAAGAATTCTTCCAGAAAATATAAGAGCTATTATTCAAAAAAAATCTTGGAAAGTGTCAGAGATTTTTAAACTCATTCAAGGAAAAGGTACTGTTCCAGAGGAAGATATTTACAGAACTCTTAATATGGGAATAGGAATGGTTTTAATTGTGCGTCCTGATGTTGCTTTGCAAGTTAAAAAATTCTTTAAAGGAGCAAAATCTATAGGTTATATTAAGAATGGAGATAAAGGTGTTAAAATTATATGATAAGAATTGCAATTTTGGCTTCTGATGGTGGAACAAATATGCAGGCTATAGTAAATGCATGTAAAACTGGGATATTAAAAGATTTAGCTGAAGTTATTTTGGCAGTCTCAAACAATGCGAGTGCTTTTGTTTTAGAAAGAGCAAAAAAGGAAAATATAAAATCTGTTTGTATAGAAAGAACAAATTTTAAAGATGAGAAATTTTTTAATAAAAAAATTCTTACAGAACTTAAAAATGCTAAAACAGATATTGTCTGCCTTGCAGGTTATATTAGGATACTAGGGCAAGATATAGTAGATGAATATAGAGATAGAATATTAAATATCCATCCAGCTCTTCTACCTAAATTTGGTGGTAAAGGAATGTATGGTCACTTTGTCCACGAAGCTGTTGTAAAAGCAGGAGAAACAAAATCAGGTGCAACAGTACATTTTGCAAATGAAGAATATGACTCTGGTAAAATAATTATGCAGGAAGAAATAAAAGTTTTTAAGACAGATACTCCTGAAGATGTGGCTAAAAGAGTTTTGAAAGTAGAACATCAAATATACCCACAAGCAATAAAAAAAATTATAAAAGAAAATTTAAGAGGTTAAAAAATGATTTCTCGTTATACTAAGCCTGAAATGGCTGCAATTTGGTCAGACGAAAATAGATTTAAAAGAATGCTTGAGGTTGAAATTTTTGCAGCTGAAGCAATGTCTAAACTTGGAATAGTTCCCAAGAAAGCAGTTGAGACTGTAAAAAAGAAAGCAAAAATAAATGTTAAAAGAATAGCCGAAATAGAGCTTACTGTAAAGCACGATATTATAGCTTTTCTTACCGGTGTTGTTGAGACCATTGGTCCTGAAGGTCGTTTTTTACATTTAGGAATGACATCTTCAGATGTTTTAGATACGGTTACTGGCGCACAGCTTAGACAAGCTGTAAAACTTCTTATAGAAGAAACAAAAAAATTGTCTATTATAACTGCAAAATTAGCAAAAAAATATAAGATGACTCCTGTAATGGGTAGAACTCACGGTGTGCATGCGGAGCCTATGACTTTTGGTTTAAAAGTAGCTTCTTGGTATAGCGAAATTATGAGATCTTTAGATAGATTGAATTTCGCTCTTGAAACAGTAAGTTATGGTAAAATTTCTGGTGCTGTTGGCGCTATGGCTCACCTAGTCCCCAATGTTGAAAAATATGTATGCCAAAAAATGGGCTTAAAACCAGAACCTGTTTCAACACAAATTGTTCCACGAGATAGACATTCAATTTATTTTTCAACACTTGCTCATGTTGGTGCATGTCTTGAAAGAATAGCTGTAGAAATAAGACATTTACAGAGAACTGAAGTTGCCGAAGCTGAAGAGCCGTTTACAAAAGGGCAGAAAGGCTCTTCTGCAATGCCGCACAAAAGAAATCCTATAATTTCAGAAAATATTTGCGGTCTAGCCCGTCTTTTAAGAGGATACGCTGTTACAGCTATGGAAAATATTGCCTTATGGCACGAACGCGATATAAGCCATTCTTCTACAGAAAGAATTATGTTTCCAGATGCTGCACTAATATTACATTATATGCTTGTCAGAATGCAAGGATTACTCTCTGGTCTTAATGTTTACCCTAAAAACATGCAGGTAAATATGGACAAGACAGAAAATACTATTTTTTCAGGGGCTGTACTTCTTTCTCTTGTAGAGAAAGGCGTATCAAGGGAAAATGCATACGCGATGACGCAGTCCGCAGCATTTGATGCTATGGATAATAAAATATCTTTTGAGGAAGCATGTCTTAGAAGCCAAGATATAAAAAAATATATGAAGCCTGAAGAAATTAAAAAAAATTGCGATGTTAAGTCTCAATTTAAAAATATAGATTATATTTTCAATAGAACATTTAAAAAGTAAAGTTTGTTTACTGTCAGATTGTATAAATTATATAAATACAAATTGAATGTAGTTTTAATATGAGGTATAATACTAGACGTCTTGATGACAAAACATTTTGACTATATTCTCGGAGGTTTTGTAATGTCTATTGATATGGATTCTTTAAACAAGCAGATTATGCAGGAGAGTGTTTTTGTTTCAAAGCTTTTAAATGAAATATCAACAGTTCTTGTAGGGCAGAGGTATGTCCTTGAAAGAATGGTAATAGGTCTCATTTCAGATGGACATATTCTTCTTGAAGGTCTACCTGGTTTAGCAAAAACTCTTGCTGTAAAAAGTTTAGCGTCAGCTATAAAAGCTGACTATAAGAGAATACAATTTACTCCAGACTTACTTCCTGCAGATGTTGTTGGTACATTAATTTACAATCCTCAAAATGGCAGTTTTGCAGTAAAAAGAGGTCCTGTTTTTACAAATATAGTACTAGCAGATGAAATCAACCGTGCTCCAGCAAAGGTTCAAAGTGCTTTACTTGAAGCTATGCAAGAAAAACAAGTTACAATTGGAGATGCTACATATGAGCTTCCAAACCCATTTTTGGTTATGGCTACACAAAACCCTATAGAACAAGAAGGGACATATCCTCTCCCAGAAGCTCAAGTTGATAGGTTTATGCTTAAGCTTAAAGTTTCTTATCCAAGCAAAGCTGATGAAAAAATTATACTGGAAAGAATGACTCATACAACTCCTAAAATAAATTCTGTTATAACTTTGGAAGACGTTAAAAGAGCAAGAGATTTAACAGAACAAATTTATGTTGATGATAAAGTAAAAAATTATATAGTAGATATAGTTTTTGCCTCGAGAAATCCTGATGAATATGGTTTAAAAGATTTTAAAAATATGATTTCTTATGGAGCTTCACCAAGAGCTACAATAAATTTAACTCTTGCAGCAAAAGCTTATGCTTTTCTACAAGGAAGAGGCTATGTTATACCCGAAGACATAAAAACAGTAGGGCATGACGTTTTAAGGCATAGAATACTAGTTACCTATGAGGCGGAAGCAGATTCAGTATCCTCCGATGATATAATAGATAAAATTTTTGGCGGTGTTGAAGTCCCGTAAAGAAATTTAGTCTTGTTGTTTGACAAGAACCCCTTTTGGTAGCAGGAAGTGCGATGACAGTCTTGTAACTTATTTAGGTAGTCAACTGAACTTAGAGATAGGAAGCCTCACGCCTTTAAGTGCGATGGTAGTTCACAAATTGACTTACAGGATATTATATGTTGGACAAAGATATATTAAAAAAACAAATTCGACAGCTTGAAATAAAATCAAGTAAGCTTGTAAATGAAATTTTTGCAGGCCAATATCAAAGCGTTTTTAAAGGCCAGGGTATAGAGTTTGCTGAAGTTAGAGAATATCAAATCGGTGACGATTTTAGGAGTATTGATAGAAATGTCACTGCAAGACACGGCAAACCTTTTATAAAATTATTTGCCGAAGAAAGGGAGTTAACGGTAATATTTCTTATAGATGTTTCTGCTTCTCAAAATTTTGGTAGTTCAGATAAATTAAAATCTGAGGTTGCTGCCGAAGTCTCTGCTCTTTTAGCGTTTTCTTCTTTAAAAAATAATGACAGAATAGGTATGCTTTCTTTTAGTGATCACGTAGAGAAGATTATCAAGCCTCGTAAAGGTAAAAATAATATTTTAAGAATTATAAATGAAATATTAAGTTCAAATCCTAAAGGGACTAAAACTTCAATTTCAACAGCGTTGAAAGCGATAAATGAAATATGGACTAGAAGAGCCATTGTTTTTTTAATCTCAGATTTTCAGGATGAAAATTACGAGAAAGATTTAGCAATAACTGCAAAAAGACATGATTTAATCTGTATAAGAGTAGAAGATGAAAGAGAAACTGATATATCAAAAGTGGGACTTATTGGAATTCAAGATCCTGAAACGAATGAAACAACAATAGTTGATTCTTCTTCTTTGTCAGAATCTTTTAAACAAAATGCGTTAGAATTTAAAAACAGAACTGATAAAATTTTTAAAAAGACTGAAGTAGGGGTTATAAATTTGAATACTAAAAACTCTTATATAAAGCCTCTTATAAGATTTTTTAAAGAAAGAGAGATAAGAGTAGGTTTAAAATAAATGCTGAAAATTAAAGCCATTATTTTTTGCATGTTGATTATTTTAAATTTCTATATAGCTTTACACGCTCAGGAATTTATTGTAGCATCATTAAATAAAGATAATGCTTATATTGGTGATGTACTTGAGTTTACTGTAAAAGTTGAACTTCCAAAAGATGCTCAAATAGCGGCTAATCAAAATTTTAAATTAGAAGATTTTGAAATCTCAAAAGTTAATATTAAACGTTTGCCTAAAAGCAGTAATGTTTATGAGTTAATATTTGAAATATATGCGTATAAAGCAGGTCATTTAATAATAGAACCGTTGACAATCTTTTACATCAATCCTGACGGAACAAATAATTTATTTTTTACTCCTGAGAAGAGTGTTGATATAAAAAGTCTTATAACTGATAGTAAAAATCCAAATATAAAAGATATAAAGAATTTAAAAAAAATAAGTATAAGTATAATCTTTATTGTTCCAATTATTACCTTGTTGATTTTCATTATTATATTGTCAATGCATGTCATAAAAAATATCAGAGAGCAGATGGAAAAAGCAAAAATTGTCATTCTTGACGATAAAACAATAGCCTTAAACACTTTGAACGATTTGTATCAAAATAGAACAAACCTTAATATCAGAGATTTTTATTACAAAATGTCTGAAATTTTAAGGACATATATGTCCAAACAATATAAGTTTGATGCCATGGAAATGACAACATCAGAATTTTTTGAGAAAGTTAAAGAGTTGTTACCGTCAGAAATAAATATTAATGAATTTAAAAGTTATTTACAGATTTTTAATCTTGCAAGATATGCTGATTTTACACCAACAGAAAAAAAAGTAGAAGACAACTATTTATTTACTAAAAAACTTCTGGAGTTAATATGAGGTTTGCAAATCCTGTATATTTTTTTGTGTTTTTTGTGATTATGCTTATTGCATATTTATGTATAAATTTTTGGAAAAAGAAACTTTTCAATCCTAATATAATCTTTTCGCAAGTCAAATTTTTAAAAGTAAACACTTTTAGTTTGAAAGAAAATCTTTTTAAGGGGTTGAATCTTTTAAAATATATTGCAATACTTTTAGCAATTATTGCTTTTGCAAGACCCCAAAAAGGAAATGTTTATGAGTATTCAAATGATCAAGGGATAGACATAATAATGGCTCTAGACACATCTTCAAGTATGAGATCTTTGGATTTTAGACCATTAAACAGAATGGAGGCTGCAAAAAAAGTTACACAAGATTTTATAAAAGAAAGGAAGTATGACAAGATAGGTCTTGTCGTTTTTGCTGGTCTTGCTTTCACACAGTGTCCTTTAACAACAGATAAAGATTCTCTTGCTGAAT
Organism: Candidatus Endomicrobiellum guadaloupense; assembly: GCA_031278895.1. GTDB lineage: Bacteria > Elusimicrobiota > Endomicrobiia > Endomicrobiales > Endomicrobiaceae > Endomicrobiellum > Endomicrobiellum guadaloupense. The sequence continues at coordinate 1,741 of JAITJN010000024.1, read as the reverse complement.
TTGTAAATAATATACAGCTTAGTAACACTAGTCTGGATGGTACTGCTATAGGATCTGCAATAATGACCTCGGTTAATAGACTAAAAGACAGTGAAGCTAAAAGTAAAATTGTAATCCTCGTTACAGACGGCAATAATAATTCAGGAGAAATTGATCCAGTTACAGCTTCTAAAATAGCTAAAGAATATAATATAAAAATATATCCAATTGGGGTAGGTAACCCCAATGGTGCAATTTATGAAGTTGACGATCCATTTTTTGGAAGGAGGGAAGTTAGAGTAACAGAAGAGGCCATTAATGAGAAAGTACTAAAAGAAATAGCTAAAAATACCGGTGGACAATATTTTAGAGCTCAAGATACAAAATCATTTGAAAACATTATGAGTCAGATAGACAAACTAGAGAAATATAAAATAGAGACCACACAATTTACAAATTATAATGAGCTGTATAAATATTTTTTAATTCCGTCTTTTATTTTATTACTTTTAATAATAATTTTAGAAAATACTTGTTTAAGAAGACTTCCTTAATAATTTGTTTCAACTTACTGTAGATTTTCTTTATCTTATTTTTTTTGGTGTTGGTGGGTAAATGCTTTTAAAATTCAACAAGTTTTTAGTTCTTTTTATATCTCTCTTTCTTCTTGTCTTTTTTTATAATATTTCCTACGCAGGAAGAACTGTCAACATAAATGTTAAAATACCTGCCGATGCTTGGGTTGCAGCAAATGGAGATGATAGTAATAATTATTCAGTACCTTTGAGAAAGACTCAAATGATAATATTTTAAATTTGAATGTTACACCAGGAACTAACTGTCATATTTGTGGAGGAGCAGGACAAGGAGAGGTTGTTGATCTTGATAAGCCAGAGTCTTTATTAGGGGATGTAAGAAATAACACACTAAATGTAAATTGTAATATTGATAATAAATGTTATCTTTTTGGTGGTATGACTTCAACTGATACAGTTTCACGTAATACTGTAAATGTCTATGGCGATGGATCTTCTACTAATACTAAAGCCAGGGTTGGTGGAGGTGGTGTCTTTGTTTCAGGTTGTGCTGAAAAGAATACAGTAAACATTTATAAGGACTTTAGTTGTGGAGTTGTTGTTGGAGGTTTTGTTACAAATGGCACTTCAAGTTTTAATATTGTCAATGTTTATGGTAGCATAACCACGCAAGTAGATGTAGTAAATATAAGTGGTGGAGAAGTTAAGGGAGCTGGCAGTGCTAATAATAACAGAGTAAATATTTCTGGAGATATTCAGAATGATGGATATTTAATAATCTATGGTGGAAATGTTACTGGAGCTGGTAGTAGTGCTAATGGTAATAGTGTAAACTTTTCTGGAGAGCTTAAGTCTAAGAAAGGCATACTTATTGTTGGGGGAAGAGGTGCCGATACTGCTGGCAATGTCGTAAGCATCTCAGGAAAGATTGGTTCTAGTGGAGGTGGAACAGTAACTATTGCTGGTAGCTATGCTGCTAAGAGTGCAGTAAATAATAAAGTAATAATATACGAAACAGCAGAAATACCAGATACTTGTGCTTTATATGGAGACCGCCTAGCTATAACATTCTCAGGAAATTCTTTAGAAATATTCTTTAATAAAAGTTTGCGAGTAGGGAGAGTTGGTAAATTTCAAAAGTATCAGTTCACATTAGGAGAAAGAATAAGTTCAGAGTGCGCAATATTGTCATTTGCTGATAGTGGAGAGATGAGTAGGAGAGCTAC
>JAITJN010000012.1 GCA_031278895.1 Candidatus Endomicrobiellum guadaloupense | reverse complement strand
TAGGACTCGCTGTCTCTTTCTACAAAAATACCTGTCAATCATAAGTTAGTGACATTATCCCTTCTTTATCACTGTTAGCAATCACTATTAGCAAATCTTCTAAAATATACTCTTTTTTTTAGTCCTAAATCAAATCTCCTAGTTCCTTTTGTGCCACTATCGCATCTATCGGCACTATTTCTCCTTTTACTTTCACTACTTTTAATAACTCTTTTATTGCTCTTATCTCATTGCCTTTCCCTCCCACTGCCTTCTCTCCAAAACATATCCCTCATTCCTTACTCCACACTGACACTATATTTAATGCTTCTTGTTCCAGTTTCCTATTATTGTTTTTACGTCTATGTTTAATATCCTTTTTATCCTCCATCCTTTTTCCAACATCTTTCCCCATATCCCAACACTATCACTTCATTACTTGAGGATCTATGCTGCTCATCACTCTTTCTATCTTATCATAGTCTTCCAATTTATATTTATAAAAATATCTAAAAATTATTGGTGTGTTAATGTATCCGATGCAATCATATCAATTTTCAAAGAAGTACCCTGAGTTTAATGGTAAATAAAAAAGACTATTCTTTTAAGGAAGTTTGTTACTTTTCCGAGAAAACATTTTTGAGGGATTCAGGTTCTAAACAAATCAAAAAAATAATCTACATAAAATCTGAGTTTATCAATTAATGCACTCTTTTGGCTTTTTCATTCTCAAAAAGTTACTTTACTGCTCAATCAATAAACTCAGAAGATTTTATTTATTCAGTCGCAAACACAATATAAGACAGTTTCCCAACTAGCAGTTGAGTAATGACGGATATACAATTTATACTCAGGCACGAGGCTTAAAATATAAAGCGGGATATCAATAATATCAGATGGCTTATGATAAATAGATATCACAAGTCGTGGTTTATATTTCCTAATCGTATTTTTTGCACCTATCAAAGCCTTTAATTCACATCCTTCTATATCCATTTTAATTAAAGTAGCAGGCTTACCATCTAAAGCCTCATCAATAGAAACAGTGTTTATTATTGATTCCCCATCGTTAGATATACACGAACCAAATGGATTATCTTGATCACTATTGAATCTTAATTGTGTTGCTTGATCGAATAATCCTTTGTTATAAAGCATTATTCTCTCCTCTCTATCAAACACATCATTATCTTGAATAACATTTTTACAATTCTTATAGGAATTTAAATCAGGTTCAAATGCATAAATATAATCATACTTTCCATTGCACCAATTTATAAAATCAATACTACTGTCCATATTAAAAGCACCCCCGTCAATAAATATTTCATGTTCTTTCGGAATCATAATATCCTTTGGAAAATATTGTGGACAGAAGAAATCAAATAAAACAACTATTTTATCTCTACTTATCCCGTTTTTAATCAACCAATTTTTACCTTTTTTCCAATCAATTGAAGACAAAATGATATCTTCATTTTTATAATTATTCAAGAAATCGTTTTCCCTAATAATGTTTATGTCTGGAAAAACATTTTTTAGTTTTTTGACTTCTGGATTTTGATTATCTTTTATTACGACAGATATAAATTTAATTCCTAAAGTTTTAAGGCAATTAATATATTCGGAGCCTAGCAATAATCCATATTGACTTCCAAAAATATAACACCCTCTACCACTTTTTCTTCTTTTTAAATAATCAAGAATATTGGATACAGCTTCATCTTCTGCAATAGATGACAAATCAGACGTAAATCTTTCAAACTCAGGGGAAAGCATAATTTTCAGCATGGGTAAAAAGCTACCCTTTAAATCTTCTTCTAACTTAGCAAAAAAGAGTTTTTTACTGAAATCATCACCAAATGAAGTATATAATCTGTTCAATTGCTGAAACTGAAGAGGCAACTGTTCCTCTATTTTTCTATTTCCCAAGAATAACTTATTATCATTGTTTTTTAAACTAATTGAAAGAAAGATACACAACACAACAAAAACTATAACAAACAATATCCATTTATTCTTCATACACATCTCCTTAATTGCAAATAATAATACGCGATAATTCCCTAATCAAATCATATCCATCCCAGATGATACCAATATCCATAGCCTTACCTATTGGAACAATACGATCAATCCCGCGGAGTTTATTAGAAATAACAAATTCCTTGATTATTTCCGATCTCACGCCAAAGTATGTTATAGTTTGATACTTTTCAGTCACGAAAAGAATAAGCTCATCAAGGCTCTGCAAATCATATTCATAAAAGTACCCTCCTCTCCCGCGAAACTCTATTAAATCAACACCATGTAAAGAGCTAAGCTGTGATCTATAAGTCAATCCGTCATACATAATATTTGCTATATTGTCTCGTGTAATTGCATCCTTGCAAAGATGAATATATTTATCAACAGCAATTGCAGGCTGGAGATCATATTTTTTTGTTACAAGTTCAGTTACCGCATTCCAGAATCGACTTTTAGCTTTTTGTGTGACCTTCTGCCAGAAAATTATCTGAGGAGAAGAACAAGCATTTTGATCCATTAAATAAGTGTCGTTATAAAACACCTCTGCAAGACTAGTTATTTGAGTATCTGACGCTGAAAGGACTGCCTCTCCATCTATTATACAAAATGAATACCGATCGGCAAAAACTATATCAATACATCGCGGTTTTGTACTTAATCTACGAATATTTGTAACTGTTACATCTCCTCCCCATATAATTCTGACATCAGCATTTTTAGAAATAGACTCACTTATTTCATCATTCACCGGATAACTAACAAAGGCTGTTCGCTTTTTTATTTCAGGATAAATGGCAACAGCTTCTCTTAATGTATTGCATATAATTGATATTTGAGGGAACTGCTTGGAAGGAATTCGAACAATATTTGCATTCCCTGCTAATAATGAAAAGAAAAATGAAAATGCAAAATTTACAGGAATGTTTGCTGGGGTTATGTGAAATGCTAAACCTCGTCCTAATCGATTTTGTAAATTATATTGGGTCTTTAATTTCTCAATATTGGCCTTTCGTGTCCAAAAGCCTAAGGAAATCAAATCTGGATATTGTTTACAAAGAGGATTTTTTAAGATTTTATTTGAAAAGGCATTTAAAAAACTACATGTCCCTTCATCAAAAGGTTGCATAGGACGATTGTCAATATTTTCTGAGCCAATTATAAACTCAACGTTTTTCATAAGTATCACTACATCCTCTTATTTCGGCACCTTTTATACGTCCATATACTTTAAAGTACTTCCCTAGCCTACCACACGAGCAGTCATCTTCTCCAATAATCTCACCTTCATCTTCCGTTAATAGAATATGCCCTGGATAACTCTCCGGTAAAACCGATACTACTTCTATTATCCCTCTTTCTCCATAATTTGCTAAAGAAAAATCTTTGTGTCGCCGTATCAAGATATCGGAAAAAATAGAAGTATGTAGATATCCTTTTTCGCACTCTAAGTGTATAGTTCCTGTTTGTTCAACCATTCCGTAATAGTCGTGTATATTATTTTGATTTATTCCGCAAACATTATGTAGACCATCTTTAAAATCTTTATAGGATACTGCTTGTGTTGTTAATTTTTTCCATCCTCCACCGTGAATCAAAATCGCATTTGATAGGGTAGGTTTATATCCTGAGTTTAACAGTTCTTTATAGAAATACTGCCAAATTATAAATGTAAAACCAAACATAAAGATTGTTTCGCTAGAATGTTCACATAAAAAGGTTTGTACAGTCTCAATATCAAGGTGCATTTCGTGATTAAATGCATATATCTTCTTTGATCCGTAAATAGAAAATCCAAGAATGCCTGCTCCGCGAGCAGAAAACATTGAACGATTCTTAATAACATTACTAGAGTCAAGTAGTATCATAGGGCATCGTTTAGTTCCTATCAATGAAGATACAATTTTTGTTAACACTTTTGTTTGATTACTTGCTGCATTTTTATCTAGAAATATTTTTGAGACTTGTTGTCCTGTAGTTCCTGATGAGGTCAATGTTTTAATAACATCATTTTTTATGATACTTCGTAGCTCAATTTCTTTAAAAAGTCGTACAGGCAAAAATGGTAACTTATCATATTCTGGCAAATGGTTAATATCAATCCCTGATACTGTAAGTATTTTCTTGTAAGCCTCACAATTGTTATAATGATGTACAGTAAGTGCCTGTAAACGCTTTGTTAGTAGTTCTCGTTTTTTAGACTTATTAAGAGAGTATGGTTGTATGTCAATAATATTCAATAAATCCATTATGTTAACGCCGAATACAAAATTTTTCCTGCTTCATTACGAGGTATTTTATCAATAATGAGTATTTTGAAGCCATTCCGATTAATGCTTGTATGCTCCACAATAAAGTTAAAAGCTTTTTTTTTGTCATATTCATTTGTTACATACACCACCAAGTTATCATCATTTCCATCACAAGCACAATCTATACCATCTTTACATAAAAGCATTTCTACATCGTCAAGATTAACACGATTACCAAAAATTTTTAAAAAACGCTTTTTCCGACCGATTATATAAAAGAAGCTATCTTCATCAAATTTTGCCATATCCCCAGTCATAAGCTTCCCATTAAAATTATCACCTTTACTTAAATCCTCCCCATTTTCTGCATAACCTAGTGTTACATTTGCACCTGTATAGATAAGCTCTCCTACAGTTTCCGGAGTTGTAACTTCGTTTCCATCTGCATCTATAAGACTAAATTTCCCTCCGGGAATAGCTATACCTATAGAACCACATTTTTCTATAGATTTTTCTGCTGGAAGATATGACATTCTAGCAGTTGCTTCAGTTTGCCCATACATAACTATAAATTTCTTATTATTTTTCTCAGCATATTCTGCAAATTTTTTATGTAATTCCAATGATAACTTTCCGCCAGCCTGTGTCATAGTACGCAAATGAGGCAATCTGCGGCGTAAAAACATTAATTTATCAAGAATTTCATAAGTATATGGAACTCCTCCAAATGATGTTGCACCACATTCCAAAAATAAATTCCAGAATTCTCTCTGAGCAATAGTGTGTTGCGTTAGAATAATACTTGCTCCGACATACAGATGACTATTGATAATAGACAATCCATAAGTATAGTTCATTGGAAGAGTAGTTATTGTCCTTTCTAATGAGTCAAGCTTTAAATACTCTACAATGGAAGATGTATTTGCCTTTATATTTGTATAACTTTGACGCACAAACTTTGAGGATCCTGTTGATCCAGAAGTAGTTAAAAGTAATGCTAGCTCGTCATTTAGAGAATACTCTAACTTATTATTTTGTTTAATCAAAGCATAATCCAATAATTTAAATATAACAATACCATTTACAGACACTTTACTTTCAGGAAGCCATAAATAACAAGGTTGGTATAGGTCTATAAGATTGCATAGCCGGTCGTGACTAATATCAGATTCTAACATAAGAAGCACAACTTTATTATTTAATAAAGTCACATATCCTAAAAGACTACCAAGTGTATTAGAGCATAAGACAAATACAAGACACCTCTTATGTATATGAGTCATAAAAGTGTCGCTATAGTTTAATAACTGCTTGTATGTTATTTGTGTTCCAGTATCGCTAATTACAGCAATATTGTTTTTAAATTTTTTAAAATCCCACATTTTAACCCTTTTTTGATTTTAAAAATATCCCCATGGCCAGGAAAAGCTATAAGATCTTTATCAATTGATTTTAAAAAAGGTTTTGTGATCTTATTATAATCCTTTATACTACCGCCAGGGAAGCGTGTAATAACAGGAGTATTAAAAATAAGTGAGTCTCCAGTAAAAATAATTTTATCATCTAAAATAATACAACAACTTCCCCGAGAATGGCCTGGAGTTGCCTTTAAATAAAGTTTGTACTTATGCCATTCATGATACAATTCTTGGTCAAAAGAAATGTCTGTTTTACAAAAAAATGGTTCAAAAACCTTGTTAAATATCTCAAGATTATTTGTTCCGTTCATTTCATCCTGTTTAGACAATATAAACGAAATAAGAATTGGACGATTATTAGATATATCTGCAATACTTTCAGCACAATTTTTTTGACAAATAATAATTACCGGAAACAGTCTCTTTAACGGCTTTATTCCAAACGTATGATCAGGATGTTCATGGGTAAAAATTACTGTAACTTTTTCTACACCATATTTTTTTAAAAAATTATAAGCTTCTGTTGAAACATGTGGATCTATAATAAGTGCTTCTTTGTCTAGTAATATCAAATACATATTTGATTTTACAGGAGCAAAAACAAAACGGAAAATTTCTAATCCACAAATTTTATACCTATCCATTTTATACAAAATCTGTTTCTAAAATCATTGTATCCGCTTTGATATCGCGCACTAATGTTTTGCCAACAAGCTGTTCAACTTTTTCAGGAGGTAATCCAGTCCCTGGTCTTTTTACATCAAAATCATCTACGCTTACTTTTGAGCCTGCTATTAAATCTCTTGCAGCAACTATACTACGACGCATTTTCTTTCTCTGTTCACATTCAGCTTGTGAAACAATACGCTCCTTACTACCCATGGCTTCATATACATTACAACAGTCTTTTAGCATTTGAGCCATTTCTTCAGGCTCTGTTGCCATATTATTATCCATTCCCATTTTACTTTTATCCAAAGTAAAATGTTTTTCAATAATCGCAGTTCCTAAAGCTGTAGCAGCAGCAGCAACTTCTGTGCCTATTGTATGGTCTGAAAATCCTATTGGATACCTAGGAAACACTTCTCGCAATGTGAGAATGTTATTTAAGTTTATGGTTGATGGCTCAGCTGGATAAATAGATATGCAATGCAACAATATAATCTGACTATTTCCAGCTTCTTCTATAGCATAGACGGCTTTTTTGATTTCCTCTATTTCTGACATTCCTGTTGATAAAACAATAGGCACTCCACATTTTGCAATATATTTTAAATATGAATAATTATTTATATCCATTGATGCAACTTTAATATACTGAGCATTACATTTGTTTAATAAAAAATCTACCTCTGCCCTTGAATATGGTGTGGAAGAAAAAGAAATTCCAACTTCTTTGCAGTAATTTGCCATTTCTAATAGGTGAGTGTCGGATAAAGAGAACTTTTGTACTATTCTCTTTGTGATAGGATTAGCATCATAATATGTTTTAGAATATAATGAGTCTGCTGACCACGATTGAAATTTAACACAAGAACATCCTATTTCCTTTGCCTTGTTAATCATCTGACGTGCTGTCTCTAAATTACCATTGTGACTTGAATTTATTTCTGCTATAAAATATGGGCTTTCATAATCGCCAATAAGTGTAGAGTCTTTTAGTAAAATTTTTGCCATTCTATACCTCCTTACTGGTCTGTCACTTCAACAATCATTTCCGAATTAAATAGATTTCTATCTAAAAAAGGAGCTTGATCTTCAAGTGGACAACGTACAAAATATCCTTTTGTATTACGAATATAAGAACTATGAATATATTCTTGATTTTCACATCCTAGTATCTCACAAATAACAGGAACATTTAAATTTAAAACCTTTTGCAATTTTTTACTTAACTCTGAACTCTTCTCTATTTTTTCATAATGAATATCAAAACTTTCAGCCACTTTTTTGAAGTCAGGACATGATACTCCATTACTTTTATCTGTTCCAATTGTACGAGATCTAAACAAATCTTGTTGACGCTTTCTTATAATGGCGTAACAATTATTATTTATTATTAATATCTTTAGCGGAAACTTATTATAACTGATTGTTTGTAATTCCTGCAAATTCATCATCACAGAACCATCACCAATTACAGCAACAACTTGTTTTCCTCCTGCACAACAAGCGCCGATAGCTGCAGGAAGAGCATATCCCATAGCTCCCTGTGATGATGGATGAATACAACGCTGATTTTTTATAAATGCAACTGTTGTAGGGATAATAAGCTCTTCAAGCCCTGCATCAGTGACAACAACTGCATCATCATCAAGATAATATGAAAGCCTATCTGCTAAATAATATAAATCAATTTCTTTAGATTGTTTATATTTCTCTTCACATTTAGGGAATATTTCTTTCCAATGCTTACATTTCTCTATCCATTCTTCTCTTACTTCTTTTATTCTCTTGTGGCAAAGCTCTATCAAAAAATTTTTTACATCAGAAAGAATAACTCTATCTATCTTTAGAGTATTTTTTTGTGGTTCATAAGGGTCTATATCAACAATAATAATTTTAGCAGCTCTTGCAAACTTTTGGGAATCATTACCAACTACCATAGAAGACAAACGACACCCTAAAACAAGAACTAAGTCAGAATTTTGTATTGTAAAATTTGCAGCACGATTACAGCCCATCGTACCAACTGTTCCTATAGCCAGCTCATTTTCGTTACCATAAATATCTGTGGCTGACGGCGCATACACAACTGGTATATGATTTTTATTTAAAAATTCTTTGAATTCATTTATTGCTTCTCCAGAACGAATTCCACTACCTATAAATACTACCGGACGTTCCGCAAAATTTAAAGATTCAATAACATATGTAATATCTTCATCAGAAAAAGATGTATTCATATTTTCTGGAATAAAGCGTTTTAATTCAATAGGATCTATCCGCATATTTTGAATATCCAAAGGGACATCTATCCAAACCGGCCCCTTCCTTCCTGATTGAGCTAGATATAGAGCTTTGTCAATTTCGTAAGCGATTTCGTTCGGCTTTGTAATCATAGTTGCATATTTTGTTATAGATTGAACAATACCAACTATATCTGCTTCTTGCTGTCCATATGTTCGTATAGGAAGCTTTGTATAACGAACTGTTTCATGAAGTGTATTCTGTCCGGAAATAAAAACACATGGAATGTTATCTTGCCATGAACACAAAAGACCAGTTATCGCATTTGTAGCTGCACAGCCTGTAGAAACAAGACAAGCTCCTATTCGCTCATTTTTTTGAGCATATGCCATAGCAGCGTAAGATGCTGCTTGTTCATGATGGACACAAATGCAATGGATATCGCCGTGCCTAGCAGCTGCATCTGATAAATATAAAACCCCTCTGCCTGTTACCATAAACAAATGCTCTACACCAGCTTGGTATAATCTTTGTATAATATAATCTGCGGCTCGAAGCATAATCAATTTGTATATCTCTTATATTCTTGGCCTAAACCTAAGCATAATTTCAGGAACTGTTATAATATACTCAGCTTTACAAGCAAGTTCTCCTCCAACGTACCCAGAAGAATTCCCTTTTGCAATACCACGCTTATAAGAATCTAGATTGGCAACAATGTCCATCCTATCTCCAGGTTTTATCTCTCTTTTAAATACTGCTTGACATTTTGCATCAGTCGCAACCTTCCCCTTGGTTTCATACAAAGTAAGGAAAGTCATCAACAAAACCTGAACCAAAGACTCTATCAAAATACAACCAGGCACTATTGGTTTATGTTCGAAGTGTGGAGGGAAAAACCATTCATTGTAGGTAAAATTTTTGTATCCTCTTGCATATTTACCAGGCAATACTTCTTCTATAAAATCAACAAAAAACCAAGGATACCTGTTTTGCTGATACTCTTGAATTTGTATGGCATCTAAATTTCTTAAAATACTTCCATTATACATTCTTTGTACCCTCTAAATCTCAATGTTATATTTTTTAAAAATATCTCGACCTTTCTCAAACGAGCTAAGATCAATGATATCATCAGATTCCATCGTAATGCCAAAAGTCTCTTCTAGTGCTGTAATCAATCCCATATGCCCTACAGAATCCCAAGCTTCTATCTCTTGATATTTTAAAGTTTTTGCTTGTTCTTTTGTTACTCCGAACGTTCTTACAAAAACATCTGTATAAATTTCTAAATTTGTCATATCTTTCCCTCTTAGTTTTTATTTAAATACTTTTTCATTTTCATTTTTAAGTAAAAGCCTTGCAGGATTTCCAAAAACAACAACGCTTTCAGGAACATCAGAGAAAACCATAGACCCCATACTTATTATTGAATAAGCCCCTATCTTCACTTTCTCTTTAACAGCAGAAAACATTCCAATATACACACATTTTCCAATAACAGAAAAACCTCCAATGCATACAAATGGAGAAAGAACTGAGTGTTCACTTATTTTAATATCATGACCAATAACTACATTAGACTGAATATATACATTCTCCTCAACAATAATGCTGTCACAAGTAAAAACTGATTGCTCACAAATAACGACTCCTTGTCCTAAACAAACGCCTATAGGGATATCTACTATAGGATGAACTAATGTTGCAAACGAATAGCCCGCACAAACAACTTTATCAAACAAATTTTTTCTTAGCTTTGGTTCTCCAACAGCAATAACAAACTTTAATTTAGCTTTTGAATACTTATTAATAGCATCTTCAAAAGATAAAACATTTATACCATTTACATATCTGTTGAATTTCAAATCATCTACAAAAACAATTTCAAATTCTCTTATTTTATTGGCCAATTTTAAAACTTCTATCCCAAGTCCTCCAGCACCATATATTGCTAAAACATCTTTTTTACTTTTTATTTCATTATTGATATGAAAAAATATTTTTTTAACATTCATTACATCAGCACATCTATTTAGAAGCATTGTTCTCCATCCTCTTTTTGTATTAATACGTCCTTCATCATTCTCTCTATAATTTAAAAAAGAAGGTGCATTTTTTCTTTCGTTAACAATAACTTTGTATTTGTTATAAAAACTAATTTTAATCAACCAACTTAATATATAATAACGTAATACATTGTCTGAGTAAATAAATATAAAGTTCCCTTTCGTATAAGTATAAGTACTACATTCATTTATAATTTTTCTAAAATATTTCATCCATTCTTCCTCAAAGTTTTTATAAACTACTTTTTTTGAAATATATAAAGAAATAGAGGAATCAAATTTCCAATTTAAAAATTTAGATAATTCAAATAATATTATCGCTTGTTTTTCTAATAACTTAATTCTTTGTTCATCATTTAAGGAAAAAACAGCTCTTCGCCAATACGATGCCTTTCTTTGGGTATCATAAATCGACATTATTCTTGGGAAATAATAACAATCCCCTAAATTAAGAAACAAAATAAAAAGAGAAACGTCAAAAACAAATTGCTCTGGAATATTTTCAAAACATATAATATTTCTATATATTCTAGACGAAGTATGCGGTAAAATAATATTGTGACCAACTCTCAGTTGGATTTTATTATAATTCCTTTTTATTGCTAGAACACTTTCTTTGGAATTATAAAAGTTTTTTCTATTCCACCCAAGCAATGTCTGATGAGCAAAACAAGAACAATGTTTATACTTTTTTAAAATGTTTAAAGAATACTCTATTTTGTTTTTACCAATCCAATAATCATCTCCATCTAAAACAGTCCAAAATTCTGAGTCTATTTTTTTACATAACTCCAAATGGAGATTTTTAAAAGGTCCTAAATTCTTTTCTCGCCGGATTATTTCTATAACTTTAGGATGTTCTTGTTGTATTTGCTTAAGGATCTCGTAGCTTTTATCATAAGAACAATCATCCAAAGCATAAATCTTGAATTTATACTCTGTTTCCTGGCACAAAATAGAGGCAATAGCCCTCATAATAACATCTTCCTGATTATATACAGGTATAAAAACTATAAGATCATACTTAAAAATTTTTACCATATCTATCTTTTGATGCAGGACAATTATACATACAATCGAAGTACTTATGTCTTTTAAAATTAAGGCGTAGCAATTTTCTATAATTATTATTAAAATATGCATTAAAATCTATCAAATTATTTTTCATATAGTTTTTTACATTTTGACTTTCTTTATATGGAAACCAAGAACAAGGTGCTGAATCACCATTTGGGCGCAAACGTAAATGTGTCCAAGGGTTTTCACAGATCATCTTTCCGTGATAGGTCTTTTGGTGAAAAGTGGTCCCACTCAGTTCCTCTCTGTATGAATACGGCTTTTTTTTCAAATTCTTTCTTATCAAAGATCTTTCATTATGTATTTCATGCAATGTTTTAAAATTTTTAACCATAGAAACAATATCAGAATACTCATTCCTTAAATCTTCCATGCAAGTTTTATCAACTATATCTTGTAACTTAGATAAATCCTTAACAGGAACAAAAAGTTTATAATTCAAAAACACTCTATCCTTTATCAATTTTTCAATTTTCATTAAAGTAATAAACGTATCATATAAAAAATTATTATTTGGGCAATCACTTGAAAATAATTTGATGTCCATTAAAAAAACAATTATTTGTAATTCTTTTTTTAAACATAGCTTTATAAAATCAACAATTGTTTGATAGTTTGATTCATTTACAACCATGCTAGCACTAGGCTTAAAAGCAAATTTGCCATCCTCTTTAAGTATTCTACAATAATTATCTAAATTGTTCATAATTAATGGAAATATATCTCTTTGGTTCCATACTGTTTCACGGTATTTTGATTCATTAATTGCATTTAGAGAAAAATTTATCCTCATTAAATTTTCACTAGCAAGTTTTGCCCATTTCTCACAAAAAGCGATCCCATTTGTTTCTGTTGATACATTTATTTCAGGATAATTTTTATTTATATAAGAAAGAAATTCATAGCTTTTTTTAGAAACTGTTATCTCTCCATAAGTCGGAACCAAATGATTAGTTCTAGGGTATAGTACAAGGAAATCCTCATAAAGCCATTTATCAGGAATAACATCCTCTTTCTCTTTGCTATATACAATATTTTGTTCGCAACAAAATTTACATTTGCAGTTACATATATTGCTAAAACTCAACTGTAAAGTTAAACCGTCAGAGATACCAACATATAAAGAGGGCTCAAATTTCAAAATCAACCTATCTTTTATAGATATATTTCGATTAAATTTAAAAATATCTCTCCCAAAGATTTTTATATTTTTATGATCTCCACAATTTTTTATTGAAAATATCTTCTCTGCAACTTTAGAAATCTTTCTGGTCATTTTTCCCATCTTTCAATACTTGTACCTAAAAAGTATTTAATATTTTATTGCCTTTTGAAGTTCGGAAACTTTATTTGTATCCTCCCATTTAAAATCTTTTTCTTTCCTTCCAAAGTGTCCATATGCTGCTGTCTGTGTATATATTGGCTTTCTTAACTCTA
>JAITJN010000003.1 GCA_031278895.1 Candidatus Endomicrobiellum guadaloupense | reverse complement strand
ATTCAAATTTAAAATATTATCATTTGAGTCTTTCTCAAAAGGTGCTGAATAATTATTACTATCATCTCCATTTGCTGCGTAAAAAGTAGTACTAGATATCTTAAAATCTATGTTGACAGAGTTCTTCCTGCGTAGGAAATATTATAAAAAAAGACAAGAAGAAAGAGGGATATAAAAAGAACTAAAAACTTGTTGAATTTTAGAAGCATTTTGTCTCCTAAAAGAAGGGGGAGGGTATTAAAAGGACCTTATTTTTCATTTTTTTTCTCCCATGATAAAAATCAAGGTTAGATTTAAGAATCTACTCTGATTTTTTATTTTGTTTTTTGCTTTTATTTTCGAGGTTCTTGTTATTCCACTTTAAATACTCAGTCGTTTTTAATGTCCTTTATATTATTTCCAACATCTTTCGTGCTGGCGCTCCTTATTGCCCTAAAAAATATTTGTACAGATAAAATTATATTTAAAACTTGTCTCCAATTGCTAATTGACCACTTTGAATAAAAGACCATGCAGACATTATAGACTTGTTCTCTGGTTGAACTTTTGTAATTAAAATTTTGCCTTCACCGCAAGAAATGACAAATCCTTTATCTTTTTCTATTGATAAAACTGTTCCAAAATCTTTATTTTTAGAACTTCTTTCAAATATTTCAATATCTATAAATTTAATTCTTTTTCCTGTAAGCTTTCCTTTACAAACAACAGAATATATTCCTGGCCAAAGATATAATCCCCTAAATTGATTATATATATCGTTTGCTTTTTTATTCCAATCTATCAACCCTTTTTCTTTTTTAAAAATAGGGGCAAAAGTCGGCTCGCCACTCTGTACTAATCCCTCAGCTTTACCTAAACGAAATAAACTTAAAGTTTCATTCATTGCCTTTATTCCCAAAGGGATAAGTTTATTAAACAAAGTTTGAGAATTATCCTTTTCTCCTATAGAAAGTTTTTTTTGAACAAGGATATTTCCTGTATCAAGACTTTCTTCAATATAGAAAGCTGTTACGCCAGTTTCAGCTTCCCCGTTTAATAATGCATATTGAACTGGAGCTGCCCCCCTGTATTTTGGAAGAAGGGAAAAATGAATATTAAATGTTTTGTATTTAGGCAAATTAAAAACAGCTTCCGGAATAAGCTTCCCATAAGCTACAGCTATGCCAACATCTGCATTAAAAGTTTTCAGATCTTCAATAACACTTGTACTAAAAGTGCCTGGTTGTATAAATTTTATATCGTTTTCTGATGAATATATTTTTACTGTAGGAGGTGTAAGTTTTTGTCCTCTTAAAGCTGGCTTATCAGGCATTGTTATTACAAAAATTTCATTAGCGTCCTTGTACAAAGCTTCTAGATAAGTTTTAGAA
The DNA here is from genome assembly GCA_031278895.1 of Candidatus Endomicrobiellum guadaloupense. Classification (GTDB taxonomy): domain Bacteria; phylum Elusimicrobiota; class Endomicrobiia; order Endomicrobiales; family Endomicrobiaceae; genus Endomicrobiellum; species Endomicrobiellum guadaloupense. The sequence goes on along the minus strand of JAITJN010000003.1, from coordinate 12,151 downwards.
ATTTGAGCTGTCCCAAAAAATAAAATTTTCACCAGTCGCCTTTCTTTTTTCTTCTTTTTATTTCTTTTTCTATATTTTTTCTCTTCCAATCTGGAAGATAATCTATAAAGATTTTTGCGTCTAGATGATCTATTTCATGCTGTATTACTCTTGCTAGCAGATCTCTAGCTTCAACTTTTTTGTTTTTACTGTTTATGTCTGTATATTCAGTAACAATATTTGGGAAACGCTTTACCCCAGCAAAAAGCTCTGGCAAAGACAAACATCCCTCTTGATCAACTACGTTTCCTTCACCAGAAATCACTTTTGGGTTTATCATAATTATAGGCGATTTTTTATCTGGGTCAATATCAATAACACAGATTCTAGATGACATTCCTACTTGAGGTGCGGCTAATCCCACTCCTTTGGCAGCATACATTGTCTCAAGCATATCTTGAGCCAAACGTTTTACAACATCATTAACTGTTGAGACTTCTTTAGATTTCTTTCTTAAAACAGGATCACCGTATTTTCTTATATCTAACCTTGTCATAATGTACAATTTTATCATTTTAACTGCAATATTTTCAAACAGAACTTGAGATCATTTTTATATAAAGTAGATTGTTTAAATGTTGCGACTTTGTTCAATATGATAGAAAAGAATAATTAAAATACATTAAGGTAGTATTATTACTCAATACGTATATCGTTTATTCTTATTGTACGAGTCTCACCACTAGGAATATCGTCATGTCTGAATTCTATTTTTAAAGGAGAAAATACATTATCTCTTTGTTTTGTTAAGCCTCCCCTACATATAGTCCAATCATTTTTAATATTAGGGACATACGGTTCCTCTTGATATCCTAGCTGCCCATTATTTTTTATCATATAAACTACAAAAGTGACAGAACTACCAACTGCACATCTGGCCGAGAACTGTATATTGTTATATCCACTTAAATCTTGCGGTCGCTTAAAGGTTAAAAAAAATGCTCCTAATTTTTGTACTTCTGGTTGTGACACGGTAAATTGTAAACAAGTATTGCCCGTTTTATCATCTGTAACTTTTTCCATTTTAACGAGATTAGGATTATCAGGCGGATTGTAAATAAGGCTATTTAAATCAATTATATTTGACCACTTACCATTCTTATAAAGAATAACATCATTTATTACTTCTATATTTATAGAACTTGTCACACCTCTATATTCAGCTGTCAAAACCCCTCTACATTCTGTGCTACCTGTTTGAAGCGTTATACTAGTTCCTTGATTAGAAGAAATACTTACATCTGTAAAACCTGAAATACGCCACTTAACGCCAACGTCCATAAACTCACCTCTGGCATTTCTTACAATCGCGCTAAAATGTTGAGATGAATCAAAATGAATAAACTCTATGGATGCAGGCTCAATAACAACTGTTATAGTATTATGCAGTAATCTATCTTTTAAACCACAAGAAAAAATACCAAGGCCAATGATTGTTAATATTAAGCATAAAAAAACTATTTTCTTCATCTATACTCCAAAAACATTATAGACGTGACATGTGCAAATTTTAAATTCTGTAATTATATTTTAAATATATCCCGTCCTCTTGGGCATTATAATTAACATTAAAAGCTGTGAGTTTTGAAGGATATTTATCAAACATAAAGTATGCATCAACTATTGCAAAAACATAAAATACTATGGCAACCGCCAAAAAAATCTCTGATGTTTTGACATCTGCTTTATATTTATCATAATCATCGTCATTTACTAAACCTTTAGATTTATACTCATCATATTTTTTTGTAGCTTCGCTATTAAAATATATTGTGCCTCCAGTTGCAACTGCAAAGATCCAAAAAGTTATCCAAGCTTTTTTAGGCTGGTCATTATAAGCTTGCCCCCAACCAGGAATAAATGCAGAACGCAATGCTGCTAAACTTGGGGTCTGTCCAGATAAATCTAGCGAAATATCCCCAAAACTTGGAGAAACAATATTAATCAATAGAACTATGGTAAAAATAAAAACTATACTCTTTCTCATTGTGTGAACCTTACATCATCTATATAAACTTTACCACCATTAGTAACTGCTACAGCTTCTAGGACAAATGAAATTATGTTGACTACTCCCTTACTAGAGTCTGCTCCTTTAGGCGTGGTGATCGGTATTTGCTTTCGCTGCCAGGAATCTGTCAAATCATAATACCTTTGAGCTCCAGCTTCGCCGTTACAAGCATCTGAAGTAACTTTAAATGTTAGACCGCTCATGAGATACCCTTTTACCCAAAATTCTAAGTACCTATATCTTCCATCACTAATATCAATACCTACAATATTTGGTTGTCTGGATTCTAATTTAGACTGTAAATAAAAACCAATATAGTTTACAGGATCGGGGAATGCTTGATTATACGCATTACTTACAGAACCATCCCATTTCATCATAATACACGTTCTACCAGTATGATGCTCTTTAGTATAATTCATATCCCAATCATCTCTTTTTCTTTCCCAATAATCTGTTAAAGGTTTAACTGGATCCCAATCGTTTGTTCTAACATCTTCACCAAATATACCGTCAACACCACCATAAAGGATCCATTCGTTGTTCCATGTTTTTGCATCATTTACTTCAGGGAACAACAAATCTTTCACCGGATATTTTTCACACCCGGCAATAAAAACAATTACTAAAATAATAAACAAACTTATTTTTTTCATTTTTTTGTTTTTATTTCATAACTTATGTCATCTATAAATACAGTTGCGCCTTCAGGATTGTTATATTTGTCAAAAATAACACAAAAACCGCCTGATATATGTGACATTTTTTTGCCTCTTAGATCTATTTCAAATTTTGTCCATTCTTTAGTAAGTCCTATATTTTTCAAACTTGCAGTATCAGAGTCAGGGTATTTCCCAGTTATTCCTCCAATTTTTACTTCTGTTATAACCTCCCCTCCTTTTAAACCTTTTGCCCAAAATGTAATATTTTCTGCACCTTTAAGATTAAATCCACCTGGGACATTGCCCCAGTTGTTGGCTGGTTCAAGCCAATATAAACCTGACCAACCTTCCTGACCTTTTGGAGTATAAACAAGTTCTAAACTTGTTCCTTTACCTTCATATGCTTCTTTAATATCTCTTGTTTGTTTTAGTTGGATATCCCTGGTGTCTCCCATATAACCACTTGGAACATAATGAGTCAATACAGACCCCGCGTTTTTATATACAAAAAAGTGACTTATCTCATATTTATCTGCTGCCGCTTTCTCTGCTGCCGCCTTTTTGGCGGCTTTATCTGAATCAGAAACTGCTAGCGATACCTGTGGGACATATGACCCACTAGATAAAAAAACTAAAACTAACGCTGTAACAAAAAAACTCTTTTTACTTTTTGTTTTCTTCATTGTTAATACCACCTTTATTATCAGCATTATTATTCACTTCTTCTCCTCTAATAAATTTATTGCGTAATATAATAATCTGGACTCTTCTATTCTTCCTTCTTCCTATCGATGTAGCATTTGAAGCTATAGGCTTTAATTCACCATAACCTTTAGTCTCTATTCTTCCTTCATCAACTCCTTGTTTAACCAAATACTTTTTTACAGATTCAGCACGTCTTTCCGAAAGCGATTGGTTATATACTGCTTTACCTGTAGAATCTGTATGCCCTTCAACTAATAGTCTCTCATCAACATAAATATCTAGTATTCTCTTTACTTTATCTAAAGTCTTTAATGCTTTAGGCTTTAAATTGCTCTCATTAAAATCAAATAACACATCAGCATTCATATTTATTTGAATTTCTTTATCTGTAGTTTCTACTTTTACATCGTTTATAGTCATCATTACTTTGACTTCAAGAGGTTCAGATACTGAATATCCGCCTTTCTTATCCCATGCCTCAATTGTTACATTGTATATACCTTCAGCCAGAACTCTTCCATTTTCTTCATTTCTGCCATTCCATGATAAATCTTTAGAGGGCTCATTTATTCCAGAGTATGTCTTAACTATATTCTCTGCAGTTCCTTTTATGTAAACATTCCACCTATCTATTCCTATTTCGGACAAAGCAGTTGGAATTATCACAATATCATTATTCTGTTCTGGAAAGATTATCACATCGCTCAATGCTACATATACTTTAGGAGGAGCATAATCTTTTGATTTTTTTGTGAATCTGGAGATCACATCAAAAAATAGCTTAACAAAAATTCTTATTTCGTCAAAAGATCCGACTTCATTTGTTTTTGTATTTTTACCTACTATGTTATCTAGAATTGTTTTGTCTATCTTTTCAGTATGAACATATTCAATACCTATATTGAACGTTTCCCCTAAATTTCTGCTGGCATGAAACAAATATAAATCATCGTAAGTTAAACCAAATTGTCTATGCCAATACTCAGGTGCCCAATAATTTTTAAGATATGCAGCTTTAAACAGATATGGTTTTGTATCAATAGTTAAACTTGTTTTAAAATATCCTGTTATGGGCGTTAGAAAAGATTCTATGTTGCTGTAAGCATAACTTAATGTAGCCGCGTCTTTACCAATTTCAGCATCAATTAAAATTTTTGTTTTATCTATTATAAACTGCGTTATAAGGTACGCAGACCCTATATATTTATCAGTTGGAGCTGTTCCGTTCATCCCTATAGGCTCCCAAGCAACATCATCTTTGTAGTCCCAATGGACCTGCCTGTCTAATGTACCAAAATATTTAGCAAAACTCACTCTTAAAGCACAAGAAAAAGGAGAATTTTCGTCAGGATTTAAATTGCTTAAAGAAGGGTTATTACCATCATAATTGTAAAACCAAGTTTCTGGAGTCCTATCGTATGTAAATACAAGAGAAATTTCGCTTGTTTGCCTATTGTCAAAACCTGTTACTGGGTTTCTCCACCAAACCCAAAAAGGACTTTCGCTGCCACGCCCGCTTATTATGAGAGGCCCCCTTCCATTGCCGTCAGTACCTGAATAAACCGTAGGCATAGCATCTATGAGAGGTTTTTGATAAAAATATTGTATAAATGAATTTAATGAATACGTTAATTGTTTTTCTACAGAAACTTTTGCTTTTTGCCTGTTACCTGCGACAAGCCCTCTATACTCATACCCAAAAGACAACATATTTATAGTTAAAAATTCTGGAATGTCTAACTTTACAGATCCGCCAAAAGCATCAACCTTTTTTGTATTTGCAACTTTGACATTATATTTTGAACCGTAGAGACCGTTTCCACTCCCTACATTTTCTACATATTGATATGGACGGTTTAGTCTGAAAGGTCTGTATAATACCCCTAAGTGCAATGTAGTTCCTAATAAATTTAGACCCGTATTAAGTTGGAAATTTCTCATTCTCTCATCATTATCCCCATATTGTATTATTGGTATTATGTGATCTGAATAAAAGAAATTGATTCCGCTTTCAAAAATATTTTTATACTTTATATATATTCCTTTTTTATAGTTTTCTACTGCTTCTATACCGTAGATAGCATCTAAATCTCCAAATTTTCCAGAAGTCTTTAATTGAAAATATTCAGGAGTATGATGCCCTGAGTAACGAAGAAGATTGTCTGGCAAGTCTTCAGCTGGAAACATTTCAAACATATCTAGTTCATACTTCCAGTCAGAGTGAGCATAACTCCTGTAGTAAAATAAACTTCCCCAATTCTGAATTATTCCTATTTTTGCATTATTCCAATCAAATCTTTTAGCTTCGTTGTGGAGTCTATGTTCTTCATTTATTGGAATCCAATATCTATCCGCATAATCGCCTAAAATTTCAAAACCAAACTGAGCAACAAACCAATTAAAAGGTTTTGCTGCAATATTTAATAAGAGTCTCTGCTGGTAAAGATCATCCCATTTATTGCCAGGGTTTTCATTAGGCCATTTGTAATTAAAAATTTTATTTATCCCCATAGGATCTGGTTGTGATGACCAACCATTCCCAAGTTTATGGAAAATAAAATCAAGGTCTAATTCGCCCTTAACACGAACTGACCCTGTATCCATACCATCTGTATCTATTCTGTTATAATGCGCGTAAGGTTCAAAAACATCCGAAAAGGTAACGGAACGCATAAATAGAAGTACAAAAAAGAAAAGAATTAAACACTTAAGATCCGTCTTAACTCTCATTAATCGGTTCCGTTTGTTATTTATTTTTATATTTTTTCCATAAATCCCTATACATAAAGTAAGATCGTCTTAATTGTCTTTTAAAAGGACTGTCGCGTCCATCTCCTAGAGAACATATACCAAACCATTCTTCATAACCGCCGCCATCTAAAAAGGGGCCATACCATTGTGGTATATCAGTGTGTCCATAAGGATTTTGTCCTGATTTCCACCATTCGTCAGTCCACTCAAATATTACACCGCCAAGGGCATTCCCCACACCATCTGCAACTCCGGCTAAATTATCTTCTATATCATTCCAACAACCTTCATGATACTCAGCTTGCTCTTGTTCACAAGCAGCTTCAGACCAATCTTTAGCAAAAGCAGGACAACCATATTCTGTAATTACTACTGGTTTCCCATATTGAAGCATTACATCAGACCATAGTGAACCAAACCCGTAAGGACCTCTATATGCATTAGCTCCATAAATATCTACATTAGGTGCATTTTTAGCACAATAATCTAAAAAATACTCATCGCCATTACAGATTGCTACAGGCCGTCTCAAAGGGTCTAAAGATTTTATTAGTTGTGCACAATCATTAACAAACTTATAATATGCAACAGGATGCTTTTGGGCTTGATTACTTGTCCCGTTAGATTGTCCTTCAACACCTACAGTTCCATAATTATTTTCATTTCCCAAAACCCACATCAAAATATAAGGTTCATCTTTATATGTTTCAACCATCTTTCTTATACTATTGAACATATTCTCTTTTTGTTTTTTATTTGTATAGTCAGTACCTTTAAACCACTCTGCCCCAGAATCTGTTCCGTACATACCTATTAGACTTCCCATCATATACATAAAACCAAAGTTTTCATAACCTTCTTTAAGCAACTGTTTATTAATTCCATTATAATTATAAATTCTCAAAGTATTGATACCCATTTCGCGCATTAATGCAAAATCTCCTACAGGTTTTTCATCATCGCCTTGCATATCATCTCTATTAGCATCTACCCATGCGTCGTATGGACCATCAATTTTCCCATTACCGTTATAATCTGCATACGACCAATCAACATTTACATCCAAAGTACCATAATCAGGGCTTAACCCTACTTTATTTGGAGAATATGACACTGCTCTTACAACATAAGGTTTACCGTTAACTGTTAACTGGAAATGATTATTATTGTATTGCAAAAGTTTAACATTACCGACGCCAATAACTTGTTTCACTCCTATTTTTGATAGATCAATATATTTTCTTCCGGACTTGTTTTCCCCTGTATGTATAAGTTTGCCTGGATTTACAAAAAATATATCATTGTTTCTGTTGTTATCAAATCTGTTTTCTATCCTAATAGAAGCGCCTTCAAGTTTGATATTTACATCAGGATGTTTGTGGACAAGATACTTTATCTTTGCTATACATAGAGGGGCTACATACCAAGGTGTCCCAAATTGAGTATACCCGACAGCCCTAGGGAAAAAAACTAAACAAGAATAATAAGCCTTTATTGCTTGTTTATAGTTACCTGCGCTTTCCAAAGCGTAAGCAGTGTAGTAGAGTTTTATCCCAGGATCTTCTGAAATTGTTGCCCATTTGTAAAAATTTGCCTGATAGTCTGACGAGTTTACAAAATCCCAACAACTGCCTTTAAGTTTTCCAGATTTGACATATTTTTCATACGCCTTTTCTTTATAAACACTTTGTTTGTCTGGGAAAATTCCAGATCCAGAAGCATTTCTTAATCCTTCTAAATCAATTACATTGTATCTATAATTTGATTTGTTTAAGTTTTGGAATTCTCCATATTTTTCGTAATCAATCCATTGTTCTGTACCAGGATAGTCAATATGAAATGGTTGTAACGGTGAAGGTTTGTATACCTTCATTTTTAAGTTATATTTATTTGCTTTTGAAAGAATCCTATTAAGATTTTTTTGTTTTGTATTATTAGCTGCAATAACGGGGGTTGCTACAAGACACAACATCAATGAAAACGTCAAAACAGATTTTAAGAATACCATTCTTGCCCTCATGTTTGAGCCGTATTTCTTTATGATGGTGGGCAGTGCAGGACTTGAACCTGCGACCTCTTCCTTGTAAGGGAAATGCTCTTCCAGCTGAGCTAACTGCCCGACGTGAAATATTCAAACAGCTTGAATTAGGATACTACATTTATATGTATCATGTCAAATAAATCTAATTCTATATTATTTTTCAAATATAAATTCAAACTTTCCGATACGAATTGTATCTCCTGGTTTTGCACCCATATTTTCAAGCTCTATTTCTAGACCCATTTTTTTAAGAATATTTTGATAGCGTCTTAAAGCTTCGTCCTCACTGAACTTTGTCATTTCAGTAAGTGTTTCAACTTTTGTTCCTGTAACTACAAATACGCCATTTTCATCAACATGTATTTTAAACTCTGGCTCATAAATATATTTTTTCACTGGAACAGTTTCTATTTCTTCTTCAGGATTGAAAGCAAGAGGCTTCTCAATCATTTTTACCATCTCTTTAACTAATGCCTCAATACCTTCGCCTGTGACTGCTGAAATTTCAAACAATTTTTTAGACTTTAAATGTTTCTTAAATTTTTTTATATTTCCATCTGCGCCAGACAAATCTACCTTATTTAAAACTATAATAACATGCTTTTTAGCAAGGGATTTAGAATATTTTTTTAATTCATTATTTATTATTTTATAGTTTTCATATGGATCTTTCCCGTCAAAACCGCTTATATCTATTATATGAGCTAAAACTTTTGTACGCCTTACGTGTCTTAAAAATTCAAACCCAAGACCTTTTCCTTCATGAGCGCCTTCAATAAGACCTGGAATATCTGCAGCGACAAATGTTTTGCCGTTATAATCAACAACCCCTAGATTTGGCGCTAATGTAGTGAAAGGATAACCTGCTATTTTTGGTCTAGCTGCAGAGATCTGTGATAATAACGTAGATTTACCAGCATTTGGAAAACCAACAAAACCAACAGCTGCTATTAAACGGAGTTCTAGGTTAATTTCAGCAGTTTCTCCATGCTCGCCTTTTTCGGCAATTCTTGGAGCGGTGTGTTTGCCTGTCTTAAAAGAAGCATTGCCTCTACCTCCTCTGCCGCCCTTTACAGTTAAAACTTGCTCACCGGCATTTTTTATGTCGGCAAAAAGCTCTCCATTTTTAAAGATTAAAGTTCCTAAAGGAATTTTAATCTTTAAATCATTGCCGGATTTGCCAAATTTATCACTCGGCAAGCCTTTATTTCCATCTTCTGCTTTAAATTTAGGTCTATAAGATAAGTCTAGTAGAGTTGTTTTATGCGGATCGCCCTCAAAATAAATATCACCACCTTTTCCACCGTTGCCACCATTAGGACCACCGTAAGGCACGTATTTTTCCCTTCTAAAAGAAATACAGCCGTCGCCACCGCGCCCGGCTGTAAGAGAAACATTAACTTTGTCTATAAACATTTAGGCAATAACCCTTAAAGTTATTTTTCTATATTTACATAACATCTGTCGCCTGCTTTTCTAACAAATTTAACAGTTCCAGAAACTTTAGCAAAAATAGTGTTATCTTTACCCATTCCTACGTTTACCCCAGGATGATACCTAGTACCTCTCTGACGTACTATTATCGCCCCACCTTGAGCTTTTTGATCTCCGTATATCTTTACGCCTAATCTTTGACCGTGCGAATCACGACCGTTAGTAGATGATCCTTGCGCTTTTACATGTGCCATCTTAGTATCTCCTAGAATTTACTTAAGCGTCAATTTTTGTAACTTTTATTTCAGTTACATATTGACGATGACCCTGAAGCTTTTTATAGCCTTTTTTGGGCTTTCTTTTAAATATCAACATCTTAGGGCCTCTCTTTTGAGCTACTACAGTAGCTAAAACTTTAGCACCTTCAACTACAGGTTCTCCAACTATTGCTTTATCGCCATCGGCAAGCAAAAGAATTTCATCAAGAACTACTTCTTGACCTACTTCAGCTTCATTAAGCTTCTCTACTACTAAATTTAAACCTTCTTCTACTTTGTACTGCTTCCCACCTGTTTTAATTATAGCATACATTTGACTTACTCCTTTCTGGAGCGTATAATGTACAACAATTTAAAAAGCTTGTCAAACTTGCAGCTTTATCTCTCCAAAGGAGCAAATTGTGAACATTTCAAAAAGAGTGCAGTCCATTAAACCATCTCCAACGCTTGTTATTGATACAAAAGCAAAAGCTTTAAAGCAGCAAGGAGTAGATATCATTAATTTTGGCGCAGGAGAACCAGACTTTGATACCCCTCAAAATATAAAAACTGCAGCAATTAACGCAATAAACTCAGGATTTACAAAATACTGTCCTGTTCCAGGAACTTTAGAAATAAAAAATGCCGTAATAGAAAAACTTAAAAGAGACAATAATCTTATTTATGCGCCTGAACAAATAATAGTATCAAGCGGAGCAAAGCATGCTTTATATAATCTTTTTGAGTCTATAATTGATGATGGCGACGAAGTTATAGTTCCAGCACCTTTTTGGGTCTCTTATCCTGATATGATTGCTCTTGCTGGAGGGAAAACAGTAATTATCCGAACTTCAGATAAAACCAATTTCACAATAACACCAGAAAGCATAGAACAGGCTTTAACGCCAAAAACTAAAGCTATAGTAATAAACTCACCGTCAAATCCTACAGGCACTACATATTCCAAAGAAGAGCTTAAAGCTATAGCTGATGTGTGCGTAAAACATAAAATTCTCATTATTTCAGATGATATATACGAAAAATTGATATACGATAATTTTAAATTTACTTCTATTGCTCAAGTTTCTCCTGACGCAAAAGATATTACTGTGGTAATAAATGGCGTATCAAAGGCTTATGCTATGACAGGCTGGAGAATAGGTTATGCCGCAGGACCAAAAGATATAATTTCTGCAATGTCTAAAATACAAAGTCAATCTACATCAAATGCATCGTCAATTTCAATAAAAGCAGCTGTTGAGGCTTTAAATGGTTCTCAAGAATGCGTTGAATCTATGAGAAAAGAATTCGAAAAAAGAAGAGATTATATTGTAGACAGGCTCCATGCTATAACCGCAATAAAATGCAGAAAACCAAAAGGAGCTTTTTATGTTTTCCCAAACATAGAAGAACTTCTTGGAAAAACTTTTAATGGTAAAACCATAAATACAGATTTGGAACTTTCAGATTACTTGCTAAATGAGGCGAAAATTGCTGTTGTTCCTGGGACAGCTTTTGGAGCTAACGGCTATATAAGACTTTCTTATTCAACTTCTATTGAAAACATAAAATCAGGCATGGACAGATTAGAACGCTGTCTTTAATCGGATTTAATTTTGCCTTAGTAGTTAGTTGTTCATAGTAGAGTTTTACCATTAAAATTTATAATGTACTATAGGATCGCTTATATCTGCAAATTCCACCCCAGAGATGGTTTCAAGTTCTGATATTAAGTTTACTGGAACACTTGCTTGTAAAAGACTTTCCGCCTTAATATATTTTATATTGTGACTAGTAAAAAAACTCGTATCAATATTATCTGCTTTTCCATCAACAGGGAAAAAAAGAACTTCAACTTTATCGCTCGGCAAATTAGTTTTAGCGGCATTTGCTAAACGTTCACTTATGATAACGCCTGAAGCATGAGCATAAGATAGAAAAACAAAGAAAACAACTAATGCACTAAATTTTATACTTCTCATTTAGATCACCTCCTATTTTCATCTTTTCTCTGCTTTACTAATAAACAAACTCATGGGTTAATCATTACATACAGGACATACAGGCTGAGATGCTTATTTTCAGTACAGACACACTAGATTATATAAAATAATTAAGTCTGTCAAACAGTGTGTTAAGGTCAAAATAGATAATGCCCTTTTGTAGATAAAATAAAAAGAGGTATAAAAATGAAAATATATAAAGAAGTAGAAGCGAATTCAGAGCAGATTTTGAAGATTCTCGCCAATCG
>JAITJN010000044.1 GCA_031278895.1 Candidatus Endomicrobiellum guadaloupense | reverse complement strand
TTACTTCAGGACGAGTCCCTAAAATAATCAATAGTTTTTTATAATTCATAACACTCCTGTACATCTCTCTGTTTTTTACAGCAGTCAGACAATAATACGTCAATAATCTCAAAAATTTGCAACTCTTTCATCTTTATTAGCAATTTATTTACTGGCAATTCACAATTAACTTTTAAGATTTTTTCTGAAATTGAATCAAGAATAATGTTTTTTGTTATGTAATTTATATTATTAAATTCAATAAGATCTTTTGAATTAGTAACATTTGTTTCTTTAAATATTGGTTTGAATGGAGCTATATTATATAAAGTTCTTATAGTTATATCAGAGGTAAAGATTAGAACTGTTTTTTTAGAATTGCATTTTATAAGTATGGCTATGAGTCTGTCTTTATAAGAAGAGACTTGTTTTTTGAAAAGGGATTTATATATCTTTTCCAAAGTTTCTATTTTAGCAATGTTTAGATTAATGCCATTTGGTATTTTTAGTAAGATATCATTATTGCTATCTGTATAAAAAGATCCGTTAAAATAAAATATCGTTCTACGTGTCAATCTTGGATTTAATAGGAAATAAAATAGAAAGTGTATATTAAATTCATAATTTTCTTTTTTTGATAATAGAATATATTTTTGTAGGCAATACCCAAGATGATAGAGATATCATTGATATTATAAGTCCCAAAACAATTCCATCAGATCCATATTTTTTTGACATAAAATGTTGGCTTAATATATTTATTACTAGCATAGGAGGTAAGTATATCCAAAATATTTTTAATACATTCATGCTTTGCAATAATGTAGCAAAAGTGTCCTGCCATGCTAGTAAGAATGTATAGAGTCCTAGCAACAAAATTAAAGATAAAGATGGAGCAATATTTAATCCTGGAGCTAATACTTTTATTATAAGATTTGCAAAAAATATAACAGTTATTGTTCCCAAAACAATAAGAATCGCTGAAGCACAAACACATTTTTTTATGATAGTTTTAATTTTTGTAAATTCTTTTCTAACAAACATTTCTGCGTTTACAGGCCAAATAGCTTGCATCATTGTAATGTATATAAAAGTAAAAACCATGAACACTCTTGAGAAAATATTATACTTAACTATTTCATTTGTATTTAATGTTTGAGATATTACTAAATAGTCGGTTTGCATATAAGCCAACCCTAAAATATTTATGCCATAAAATTTTAAAGCTCTTGTAAATAATAACTTTATGACTTCAAAATTAAAGCTAAAGGATTTTGTAAAATATTTTTTAAAAGATGTTATAAATGCTGTTAAAACTAAAAATAACTGAGGTAATGTAAAAATTAATAAAGCTGATAGAATGCTATGTTGCACGTGGGAGTAATGGTTGAATAAAACAATTAAAGTCATTGATATTACGGCGGCTACTGCAGGCATAATATTGGGAATGTAGCCTTTATGTAGAGCATAATACACCTTATATATTATGCCTAAAATAGCTGTTGTCGCAGATATTATACCGATAAAAAAAACTATATTTATGTGCTCTATTTCTTGAATAAATGTAAATTTTCTAAATATTATTTCTTGGACAGGAGAAGATATCAATAATACAGCAAGAAATGCAACAATTAACAAAAGAACTGTTATTTGTAAGGCAGCAATAATATATTTTTCATAACTTTCTTTTTTGGCGCGGGCCTCAGATATGAAGTTTTGAAGTGAAAACCCGAGTCCAAAACTTACTAGATTAAACCACAATGTTAGTGAAAAGGCTATTGTATATACGGCGTATCTTTCTTCACCAAGATAGCTTAAAAGAGTTCTTATGCTGATAATTTGAATGATGGATACTATGATTTTACTTATCCAAGCGCTAGATGCAACCATCAAATGTCTAGGCATCTGGGTAACAAAAGTTTTTATAGATTGAAACATATACATCTAAAGATACCTCAAATAATAGCTGTAATGCCTGTTCATCAGTAATATTTCCATTTGTAGTTAAGTAGGATGTGCATCTTGGAGATTCTACAAAAATTTACAGTATTTGTTAATCAAGATAAAATTCTCTCTCGCTTCAATATATCGCATATTGTCCGCTCTATATCAGATACTTTGATTTTGCAAGGCTTGAGGGGATTTTGTATCTGTTAATATAATAGAATATAATTCTAAATTCTCGATGAGTTTTTTGAAGTATAACACCGCAGGAATATTTTTTCATACGACCTCATTGTATTTTCGATATTTTCATAATCTTACCGATACAACTCCTGCAAAATTTAACATTACAGTTTCTAACTATTATAACGATTCTCTGCATAATGATATAAAGAGTTAATCTATTTTAGGACGTTTTTTCAAGATAAAGTCCAGATTTAATTTTTCTATTTAAACCCTTGTTCTTTCAAGTTATCTCTTCCTCAAACTTACACCCTATCCCTCTCTTTTCTCCAAACGCTATTGCCAACAAACTTACTTCTCTTTCTCCGTACTTCTCATAATACTTCTTTCCCTTTATCTGTGCCATTGCTTCTTTTAGTAACTTCTCTATCTTTACCTCTTTCCCATGTTTTATTTCCACTACTATCACTTCTTTCTCTCTCTTTAACACTACATCTATCCTTCCTTTGT
>JAITJN010000025.1 GCA_031278895.1 Candidatus Endomicrobiellum guadaloupense | reverse complement strand
AGTAGGTCCCAAGGGTTTGGCTGTTCGCCAATTAAAGGGGTACGTGAGCTGGGTTCAGTACGTCGTGAGACAGTACGGTCTCTATCTACCGTGGGCGCAGGAAACTTGAGAGGACTCGTTCTTAGTACGAGAGGACCGGAATGAACATACCTCTGGTGTTTCTGTTGTTCCGCCAGGAGCATTGCAGAGTAGCCAAGTATGGATGAGATAAACACTGAAAGCATATAAGTGTGAAACTCGCCTCAAGATAAGGTTTCCCTGAAGGGCACTTGTAGACTACGAGTTTGATAGGTTGGAAGTGGAAGTACAGTAATGTATGAAGCTAACCAATACTAATTGCCCGTTCGGCTTGGTCACATTTTCTAATCTTTATGATATAATGTTAATCTTAGTTCGCTGATTTACCAAATATTAAGTTTTTAATAAGTATAGTTCTTTAATTTAAAAAAATTATTTCCGGTGGTTATTCCGATGGTGTTACACCCGATCTCATTCCGAACTCGGAAGTTAAGCCCATCAGGGCCGATGGTACTTGGACCGCAGGGTCCCGGGAGAGTAGGTCGCTGCCGGATTCAATCTTAATTAATCCCCGCAAAAAATTTGTGGGGAAAATATTTGTGTTTTGTCAAAGATAGTAAGATGTCAAAGAGATATTAAAATAAGACGAAAGTCTTTTTCTTACCGAGACGAAGAATTATTAGTGTATTCAAGACTTCTCTCGAGAGAAGTCTTTTTGTTTTTAATTAATCTATTTCAAGCATGATATGAGGGGCAGGGTTTCTTAAAAACTCTAAATATATAAATTATAGTGATTTTTTGACAAAGTAAAACAAAAATCATGATTTGTTTGTGATAAGCAAAGTTTTTAATACACAGTGTGTAGTGCCAAAATGCAATAAATATATGTTTTTAAAAAAGAATATAATAAGCGTATAAAAGGCGTTGATGATATAGTAGGTTTTTTATAGACCAGTGAAATAAAGACAATGATTTTAGTAGATATAGTATGGGAGTAAAAAATGCCAAATGTGAAAAATCAAGAAGCTGTAAAGATTTTAACTGAAAAATTTAAATCTATGAAAGGCATGATATTAACAGAGTATCATGGTCTTTCAGTAGGGGAAATTTCTGAACTTCGTTGTAAGCTCCGTGCTCAAAATAGCGAATATGCAATTGTTAAAAATACTCTTACAGAAATAGCTCTTAAAGATGCTGGTATTGATGCAGGCAACAATTTTTCTGGACCAACAGCTCTTGTTATTGAAAATGGAGATGTTGTTTCTCCTGCAAAAATTGTTATGGATTTTGCAAAAACACATGCAAAGTTAAAAGTTAGGGTAGGATATTTAGAAGGCAAATTTGTTGATGCTTCTGTTGTGTCTCAATTGTCAGAACTTCCTTCAAGAGAAGTTCTTATTGCAAAAATGTTGGGCTGCATGAATGCTCCTATAACTGGTTTTGTAAATGTTCTTGCAGCAAACATTAGAGGATTGGTGACGGTATTGGACGCTATTTCCAAAAAGCAAGTCGCGTAGAACTTGTCTTTTAAATTTTTGCGTTGCAAAACTCTCGTTCATTTGCCATTGAGAGCAAACTTCTTTTGATTTTGCTTAGCAAAAATCAAAATACTTCGTTCTAAATTTTAGATATGCTTTTTTTGAATAAATGATTTTTTGTCAGGCAAAAACAAGAAGTAGTAAAGAATTAAAAATAATATAAAGAAGTAAATAATTGGAGGATAGTAAAAATGGCAGAATTATCAAAAGATCAGTTAATTGAAGCAATTTCTTCATTGTCGGTCATTGAACTTTCTGAACTTGTAAAAGCTTTGGAAGAAAAGTTTGGTGTGTCAGCAGCAGCTCCAGTAGCAGTTGCAGCAGCTCCAGCAGCAGGTGGCGCGGCTCCAGCAGCAGAAGAAAAGTTAGAATTTAATGTTGTACTTGCTTCAGCAGGTGCAAGTAAGATTAATGTTATAAAAGTTGTAAGAGAAGTTACAGGTCTTGGTCTTAAAGAGGCAAAAGACTTAGTTGATGGTTCTCCAAAAACTCTAAAAGAAAATGTTGCAAAAACAGAAGCTGAAGAGATTAAGAAAAAGCTTGCAGAAGCGGGTGCAACGGTTGAACTTAAGTAAACCTGTAAAGTACTTTTCATTTAAATTGTAGTTGACAGATAATGTTTATTATGTATAATAAACATTATCTGTCGTTTGTATATATAATAAAATAAATAACAGGTTGAAAAATAATGAATAAAGTTAACTTTGGAAAAATAGGGTCTCCTCTAGATCCGCCGCTTCTTTTAAAAATGCAAAAAGATTCATTTGCTGAGTTTTTACAGCAAGATACTGCTCCAGAAAAAAGAAAGTTTCAAGGTCTAGAGGGCGTTTTTAGAGATATATTCCCTTTAACAAATTCTGATGAGAGTTTAGTTTTGGAATATGTTTCGTATTCTTTTGGTGAACCAAAATATTCTATTGAAGAGTCTATTGCTAGAGATGTCACCTATGCTTCTCCTCTAAAAGTGAAATTGAGACTTATTCATAGAAAAGAAGATGGCAAAGAAAAAGAGCTTTCAGAACAAGAAGTTTATTTTGGTGATATTCCTTTAATGACAGACACTGCTACATTTATAATAAATGGTGCAGAGCGCGTTGTTGTAAGCCAAGTACATCGTTCTCCTGGCGTTATTTTTGAAGAAGATGAAGAAAAAAAAGTTGCTATGACAGGAAAGCCTTTGTATTTTGCAAGGATTATTCCTTATAGAGGTGCTTGGGTTGAATTTGAATTTGATCAAAACGGTATTTTGTATGTAAGAATTGACCGTAAAAGAAAGATATATGCAACTATACTCTTGCGTGCTTTAGGGTTTGAAACAGATGAAGAAATCATAGCTCTTTTTAAAGAAGAGAAAGAAGCTTCTTTAGAGTCTATTATCTCGTCTGCAAATGTTGAGTATCTGGCAGAAGATATTTGTGATAAGGCTACAGGGGAAGTAATTTTTGACGTTGGTAGGGAATTAAAAGAAGACTCAATAAAAAAGATTAAAGCTTTAGGTATTGATAAAGTTAAACTTTTAAAGGATGCTTCAATAATTTTAACTTTAAAAAAAGATACAGTAAAGACGCAAAAAGAAGCTGTTAACTATATATATAAAGTTTTAAAAACTCAAGAATTTATCATGCAAGAAAGAGCGCAGGGGTTCTTGGAAGAGCTGCTTTTTAAATCTGTAAGAAGATATGATTTAACTACTGTTGGAAGATATAAGATATTAAAAAAGTTAGCACCTATATTCAAGTACTATGAAAGAAAGTTTAATCTTCCTGTCCCTCAAGAGGCAAATAGAACCCTTACTAGAGAAGATATAGTAGTCACATTAAAATATTTTTTAATGCTTTCCAATGGAGAGACAGAATTTGTTGAAAATAAACAAACTGTTAAAATAGGTTTAGACGATATTGACCATTTAGGTAATAGGCGGGTAAGATCTGTTGGAGAATTACTAGAAAATCAGATTAGAATAGGTCTTGTTCAAATGACCAGAATCGTCAGAGAGCATATGAACAACCAGGATAAAGCAAGTGTTACTCCGAGGTCTATTACAAATATTACACAATTTGTTGCGCAGATAAGAAAGTTTTTCGGAACTTCACAGCTTTCTCAATTTATGGACCAAATAAATCCTTTAGCAGAGCTTACTCATAAAAGAAGACTTTCGGCTTTAGGGCCTGGTGGATTAAATAGGAAAAGAGCTGGTTTTGAAGTCAGAGATGTTCATCATACTCATTATGGAAGAGTTTGCCCTATTGAAACTCCTGAAGGTCCAAACATTGGGTTGATAACTTCTCTTGCAACTTTTGCTAGAGTAAATCCTTATGGTTTAATAGAAACACCATATAAGAAAGTAGAAAATGGCAAGGCCACAGATAAAATTGAGTATTTAACTGCGGATCAAGAAGATGAATTTTTTGTTGCGCAAGCCAATACTCCTTTGGATGCTAAAGGTAATATTGCTGTAGATTCTGTACAGGGACGTAAGTGGGGTGATTTTTTGTTTCAAGCTCCTAACAAAGTAGATTATATGGATATTTCTCCTGTACAAGTAATATCTGTCTCTGCGGCTTTAATACCGTTTTTAGAACATGATGACGCAAACCGTGCTTTAATGGGTTGTAACATGCAAAGACAAGGAGTTCCTCTTTTAGTTACAGAACCTCCTATAGTTGGTACAGGCATAGAAGAGAAAGTTGCAAGGGATTCTAGGGTTGTAGTGACTGCTAAATCAGATGGGGAAGTTGTTTCAGTGTCTTCTGACCAAATAATGATTTACGCAAAAGGTGGAAAGATAGAGACGTATAATTTAAGAAAGTATGCTCGTTCAAACCAAGATACTTGTATTAATCAAAGACCTTTAGTGGTTTTAGGTGATATTGTAAAAAAAGATCAAATAATAGCAGATGGTCCAGCTACTAGCCAAGGGCAATTGGCTTTAGGGCAAAATCTTCTTGTTGCGTATATGCCATGGGATGGTTATAACTTTGAAGATGCGATGTTGCTTTCAGAAAAACTTATACAAGACGATAAATTTACTTCAATACACATAAGAGAGTTTCAGACTGAAGCAAGAGAGACAAAAGGTCGTCCTGAAGAAATAACGAAAGATATTCCAAATGTTGGAACAGAAGATCTTTTAAGTCTTGACGAAGATGGTGTGATTAAAGTAGGGTCAACTGTTCAAAGAGGAGATATTTTAGTAGGCAAGACTGCTCCTAAAGGTGAACAGCAAACAACTCCTGAAGAAAGACTTTTAAGAGTATTGTTTGGTAAAAAAGCTGAAGATGTGCAAGATGCTTCTTTGCGAGTTCCCCCAGGAGTAACAGGTAAAGTAATAGCTGTAAGGACATTTATAAGACTTGAAAAGCTTACAGAAAAAGAAAAAAATAAAAAAATAGAATCTATGCGTGAAGCTTATGAAGCAGCAAGAGCTAAACTGCGCAAAGATAAAAAAGAGCAGACTGCAAATGCTAGAAAAACAGACATTGCAAAAATAGAAGCCCTTTATGAAGAAAAAGAAAATATTTTAAGGGGTACTTATGAATCTGAAAAAGAACGATTTAAGAAAGGTGATGATTTGCCAGTTTCTGTGAATAAAACTGTGAAAGTTTACATTGCAGCAAGACTTAAAGTTCAAGTTGGAGACAAACTTGCAGGAAGGCATGGAAACAAGGGTATTGTAGCAAGAATACTGCCAGTAGAAGATATGCCGAGGCTGCCCGATGGTACGCCTGTAGATTGTGTGCTTTCTCCTCTTGCTGTACCTTCACGTATGAACGTAGGACAGTTGCTTGAGATTATGTTGGGTTGGGCAGGTAAAGAGCTTGATACTCAGATGGAAACCTCTGTCTTTGATGGTGCAAACGAAGAGCAGATAAAAGAGTATGTGAGAAAAGCAAAAGATAAGTTGTTAAAAGACAAAAAAGGAATGTTAACTGCTCGGGGTTTAAGAGGTAAAGAGCTTGAAGAAGCTTTACATAAGTGGGCATCTGAAAGTTTACCATCAGATGATTGTAGAGTTAGTCTCTATGATGGTAGAACAGGTGAACCTTTTTTGGAAAAAATAACTATTGGTGTTATGTATGTTATGAAACTTAACCATCTTGTAGAAGACAAAATGCACGCAAGGTCTACAGGACCTTATTCTCTTATTACTCGGCAGCCTTTAGGGGGCAAATCTCAGTTTGGAGGACAGAGGTTTGGAGAAATGGAAGTTTGGGCTGTAGAAGGGTATGGGGCTGCTCACGTTTTGCAAGAATTTTTAACTGTAAAATCTGATGATGTCGATGGAAGAGTAAAGATGTATGATTCAATTGTTAGAGGTGAGTCGATATCTGAGCCTGGTGTTCCTGAATCGTTTAAAGTTTTGGTAAGTGAGCTTAAAGCTTTAAGCCTTAATGTTGAACTTTTAAAGGACGGCAAGCGAGATAATCAAGAAAAAACGAAAGGTGTTAATAAAAATAATGGCTAAAACAAACTTTCAAAATCAAAAGAAAAAAATAAATAGTCTTAATTTTACGGATTTTGACGCCGTTAAAGTTACTGTTGCAAGTCCCGATGAGATAAAGGCGTGGTCTTATGGTGAGGTAAAAAAGCCGGAAACAATAAACTATAGAACCTTTAAACCTGAAAGAGACGGCTTGTTTTGCGACAGAATTTTTGGACCTACAAAAGATTGGGAATGTCATTGTGGGAAATATAAGTACGTAAAACATAAAGGGACAATTTGTGACAGGTGTGGTGTTGAAGTAACCGAATCTAAGGTAAGAAGGGAAAGATTCGGGCATATAGACCTTGCTGTCCCTGTTGCGCATTTATGGTTTCTAAGAAAGTCTCCATCAAGGACAGGGATTCTTCTTAATATGAAAATTTCTGATTTGGAGAAGGTTGTTTATTATACAGAATATGTTGTAACAGAAACTTTAAAAGACAGGGCAGGAGTCTTTTCTACAATAGAAAAGGGCATGCTTTTAAAAAGTGAAGAGTTCGACTTGTTTAAGTATGGAATTAATAGCCCTTTAGTTAGAGAAGAATTTAAACATATAATAGATGGCGTAGTTGCAGAAGAAATATCTTTAGATTCTGATTCTCAAAAAGCTTTAAAACAACTCAAGCTGATGGTTAAAAATCAGGCTATTTTGTCTGGTATATCTGTAGATGAAGCTGCTAAGAAAATACTTGCAAATATAGAGAAAGGCGATACATATTATAAAGTTTATTTTAAGCCTCATTGCGTGTATTATTATGCTGATTTAGATTCTACAAGTCGTAACGAAATAAAAAAGATTCTTTCTCAATATTTTGAGAAAGGGGAAACTGTTTTTATCACAGAACCTGACAAAAAAATTAGAATAGAGTTTTTTGATATAGAAAAGGATAAAGCTTTTACTGAACTTAGAAAAGATCCAGAATCTTTAAAGAAGTATGAAGGGCATTTAAGAATAGAAGTTTTTAAAAATGACATACCTTTTGTGAAAAACTTTTTAAAGCCTGATAATACTGTTCTTCTTGAAGAAAGTGATCTTAAGGATATCAAAAATGGTTATGGGGACTCTTTAAAAGTTGATATTGGTGCTTCTGCTATAAGAAAATTACTGGAAAACATTAACTTGGAAGAAGAAGTAAAGACTATTCAAGAAGAAATAAAAAATACAAAGTCAGACGCAGAAAGGGCAAGACTTATTAAAAAGTTTAGAGTATTAGAAGGGTTTTTAAACTCTAATACAAGACCAGAATGGATGATTTTAACGACTCTTCCTGTAATCCCTCCAGACTTAAGACCTCTTGTGGCTTTAGATGGTGGAAGGTTTGCAGCATCTGATCTAAATGATTTATATAGAAGAATTATTAATAGAAATAACAGATTGCGCCATATAGAGCAATTAAAAGCGCCTACTGTTATGATAAATAATGAAAAGAGACTTTTGCAAGAAGCTGTTGATGCTTTAATTGACAATGATTCAAGAACACGTCCTGTTACAGGTGCAAGCAATAGACCTCTTAAATCTTTATCGGACACTTTAAAAGGGAAGCAAGGGCGTTTTAGACAGAACTTGCTTGGTAAAAGAGTTGATTATTCTGGAAGAAGTGTTATTGTTGTAGGTCCAAACTTGAAGTTAAATCAATGTGGACTTCCAAAAGAGATGGCTTTAGAGCTGTTTAAACCTTTTATTATAAAAGAGTTAATTAAACAAGAAAACGCTACGTTGAAATCTGCAAGAAGAATGCTGGAAAGAGGAGACGCTAAAGTTTGGAGTATACTTGAAAAGGTTACAAAAAACCATCCTGTCCTTTTAAACAGGGCGCCTACATTACATAGACTTGGTATTCAAGCTTTTGAACCAGTATTGATTGAAGGTAAATCCATACAGCTTCATCCTTTAACTTGCGCTGCTTTTAATGCTGATTTTGATGGTGACCAGATGGCAGTTCATTTGCCAATATCTCTTGAAGCTCAACTTGAAGCAAAAGTTTTAATGTTGGCTACAAGAAACATTTTGTCTCCAGCTTCAGGAAAACCAATTGCTGTTCCATCCCAGGACATGGTTTTAGGGAGTTGTTATCTTACAAAAGAAAAGTCAGGTGTTGCTGGAGAAGGTAAAATTTTTTCATCTGTAAGTGAAGTAATTAGTGCTTATCAAGCTAAGAAAGTTGATTTACAAGCAAAAATTAAAATTTTGGGTATAACCAATATTAGAGATGAAAAACTTAAAGCTGATCAGCAGCAAGATGTAACCAAGTGGAAAAACTATAAGTCTGAAGATGGTCAGGATGTTGTAAATTATACTACTGTAGGAAGAATTATATTTAATGAACAGCTTCCAAAAAATGAAGATGGCTCATATGCTTTAGGTTATCAAAATAAAAATATGTCCAAAAAGGATTTAGGTATCCTTGTTGACAGATGCTACAAAGAACTTGGTCAATATAAGACAGCTGTTCTTTTAGATGAAATAAAGAAGATGGGATACAAGTATGCTACTCTTGCCGGTGTATCCATATCTATAGATGAGATGAAAGTTCCTCCTAAAAAAGAAAAGCTTGTAAAAGAAGCAAAGGCAAAGATTAAAGAAATTGAAAAACAAGCAAAGCTTGGTTTAATAACAGAGCTAGAACGGTATAATAAAATCATAGATACTTGGACAAGAGTTACAGATGAAGTTGCAGATATTATGTTTGACGAAATGAGAAAAGAAGAGTTGGAAAAGTATAAAGAAGGCGAAAGTCGTTTTAACTCTGTTTTTATGATGGCAGATTCTGGCGCTAGAGGATCTCGTCAACAGGTAAGGCAACTTGCCGGTATGCGCGGTCTTATGGCAAAACCTCAAAAGAAGTTTACAGGGGGAATAGGAGAAATTATAGAAACTCCTATTATTTCAAATTTTAGAGAAGGACTTTCTGTTTTGGAATATTTTATTTCTACTCACGGCGGTCGTAAAGGTTTAGCGGATACAGCTTTAAAAACCGCAGAAGCGGGTTATTTAACTAGAAGACTTGTAGACGTAGCTCATGATGTTGTTGTAACACAAGAAGATTGTAAAACTGTTAACGGGGTATTTATTGGTACTCTTCATAGCGGGGATGAAGTAGTTGAAAATATAGATGAGCGTGTAGAGGGTAGAGTTGCTTTAGATAACGTTGTAGATATTGTTCGTGATGAGATCATAGTAAAAAGAGGGGAGCTTATAACTTCTCAAAAAGCTAAAAGGCTAGTTGAAGCAGGGATAGATAAAATAGGTATCAGAAGCGTGTTGACTTGTGAAGCAGAGCATGGTGTTTGCTCAAAATGTTATGGAGTGAACCCTGCTACGGGCAAACAAGTTGATGTTGGTGAGGCTGTTGGGATTATTGCTGCACAATCAATAGGCGAGCCTGGAACACAGCTTACACTAAGAACATTCCACATAGGTGGAGCAGCAAGCCGTGTTGTTTCTCGTTCTGAAATCTATGCTGAAAGTAGTGGTACAGCAGATTATTATAATTTGAAAACAATTGTAAACAGAGATGGTGAAACTGTTGTTATAAGTAGAAATGTAGAGTTATCTTTTACAGAAACCCCTACCCATCGTCGACAAGTTTATCAAATACCTTATGGTGCTATAATAAATGTTCAGGATGGACAAGAGGTAGAAGTTAAAGTTGATGCTGCAACAGGCATGAAGAAAAATATATTAATAGCCAGGTGGGACCCTCACTCAAAACCTATTATTTCAGAATTTGAGGGGACCGTACAATTTGTTGATGTAAAAGACGGCATAACTTTACAAAAAGAAAAATCAAAAATAACAGGACAGATAGAAAGGGTTATTATTGAACATTATACAGACAGGAAAAGCCCTAGAATTGTTATAAAAAAGGAAGATAAAACAAGCGTGGAATATCCTCTTCCAGTAGATACAACCCTTGTTTGCCATGATGGAGATAAAGTTACATCAGGCGATATTTTAGCTAAAATTCCTCAAGAAGTTTCTAAATCAAAAGATATTACTGGAGGCTTGCCAAGGGTCGCAGAACTTTTTGAAGGTAGAAAACCAAAAAACTCTGCTGTAGTTTCAGAAATTGATGGTATAGTGCATTTGGATGGGGCTACTGCAAAAGGCAATATAAAGGTTGAAGTTGAAAATCCTGAAACTAAGATAAAGAAGAACTATTTGATTCCTTCTGGTCGTCATTTAGTTGTGTATGAAGGGGATAATGTTAAAGAAGGAGAAGCTCTTTCAGATGGAGCGGTAAATCCACATGATATCCTTAAAGTTAAAGGACCAAAAGAAGTACAAGAATATCTTGTAAACGAAATTCAGCAGGTTTATAGACTTCAAGGTGTAACAATAAACGATAAACA
The DNA here is from genome assembly GCA_031278895.1 of Candidatus Endomicrobiellum guadaloupense. GTDB lineage: Bacteria > Elusimicrobiota > Endomicrobiia > Endomicrobiales > Endomicrobiaceae > Endomicrobiellum > Endomicrobiellum guadaloupense. The sequence goes on along the minus strand of JAITJN010000025.1, from coordinate 4,495 downwards.
TATAGAAATTATAGTAAGACAATTGCTTTCTAATGTAAGAATTATAGATTCTGGCGAAAGTAAATATCTTAATGGTGAAATAGTTTCAAGACATAAATATGAAATGGATAGGAAATCTTTAAAGGAAAATAACAAAAAAGCTCCGGTAGCTCATCCTATACTTTTAGGTATAACTAAAGCTTCATTGTCTTCAGACTCATTTATTTCTGCTGCTTCTTTCCAAGAGACAACAAGAATACTAACTGAAGCTGCTGTTTCAGGGCAGATTGATCACTTGGTTGGATTGAAAGAGAATGTTTCTATTGGACATTTAATACCAGCAGGTACTGGTTTAGTTGAAGCAAAAATGGAAAATAATAAGTAAATTTTATTTTAAGGAAACAGGATAATGCCAACGATTAATCAGTTAATTGGAAGTGGAAGAAAAGAAATTATTAAAAAAACAAAATCACCGGCACTTAAAAATTGCCCGCAGAGAAGAGGTGTTTGTACAAGAGTTTACACAACCACTCCTAAAAAACCGAACTCTGCCTTGAGAAAAGTTGCTAGAGTGAGACTTACATCCGGATATGAGGTTTCTTCTTATATACCAGGAGTGGGGCACAACCTTCAAGAACATTCTCTGGTTCTTATTAGAGGAGGCCGTGTAAAAGATTTGCCTGGTGTTCGTTATCATATCGTAAGGGGAACTTTGGATGCTGCTGGTGTTGATGGTCGCAAACAAGGTAGAAGTAAGTACGGTGCAAAGAAAGCTAAAGCTGCTAAAAAGTAAACGATAATATGGATTTATATTTATTCGATATTATGTTGTCACGCCAAAGGCATGAAAGAAAGAGAAAGGCAAGGAGATAGTGGAAAAGAAGGGGGGGGCTATGTATTGGGAGTTAAGAGGAATCAGGAAGAGAAGTATGAAGAAATAAAGAGATATTTTGGAGAGAACGAATTTTTAAAGAGGATAGAGGAAGAAGAGATATATGTCAATAGTGTAGATAGAGAAGACGGACAAGAGAAATATAATGGATGAATAAGAGTATAGGGATGGGGAGATTGAGCGATAGAGAAAAGAGCAGCGGAGAATATGAATATAATAAGAAAGTATATTGAAGATGTTAGAGGTAGGAAAGAAAAGAAGTTTAAAGAAGATACGTAGAGCAATTGTTTGGATTATAAAAGAAAATGTCAAAAAATTGAATAAAAAACCAACCTTCTATTAACTTTCTTTTCCTTTTATGCGTTTTGCCTAAATTATGTTGTTATTATGTATTGGAAAAGCTTAAAATATTTGGTATCATAAAAAGATACATTAAACTAAATAAGAGGTATTTGTAATGCCACGTAAAGCGCTAAAACCAAAAGAAAAAAGAGGCTTGCCTGAACCGGATTCTAAGTTTGGCTCAGTTGTAATAGCGAGATTTATAAGCAAGCTTAATTTTGAAGGTAAAAAAAGTATAGCAGAATCAATTATGTATGATTCCTTTGATATTATAAAAGAAAAGACTGGTGAGGATCCAGTGGCAGTTTTTAATAAGGCCATAGAGAACATCAGACCTCTTCTAGAGGTAAGACCTCGTAGAGTAGGTGGAGCTACATACCAAGTCCCTATGGAAGTGCCTTCAACGCGTTCGATAACACTTGCCATAAATTGGATGATAGAAAGTGCAAGAAGTAAAACAGGAAAGTCAATGTGTGAAAGACTTGCACAAGAAATTGTTGATGGTAGCAAAAAGGAAGGTGCGGCAATAAAGAAAAGAGAAGATACTCACAAAATGGCGGAAGCGAATAAGGCATTTGCTCACTACAGATGGTAATAAATAGTAGAGAACTTGTCTTTTGTGCGGTATAAAACCATCTTTTAGATGTCATTAAAAAGCAAACTTTGCTCAGATTTGGTTAGCAAAAAGCTCAAAATATTGCATTCTTAAAAAGTAATGTAGTAGAGGATATAGTTGTAAAATTTTGTTTAGTTTTTTTGTTGGGACTAGTCCCAACTTTTCGTAGCAGCAATGTCTTGTCTAACAAAAAAATCTCTTCGCAAAATAGAGAATGTTAATTAGATTATTGTAGTCTATTTGTGGATTTAATTTGCTTTTTTTATTGATAATTACGAGGAAAAAAATGCATAATAATAACAGCAATGAAAAACAGGAAATATTTAAGTGGTATGGTTGGGGATCCCCAGTAGGACTAGCTATTTTAATTGTTGGTTGTGCATTAGCAGTGCTTTTGCTTACGTTTAGCGTCAAGTTAATATTAATGAAATAAAAATAATAGAATGTTTAAAATAAAAGGTTGAGAAAATGGCTAGAGAATATCCGTTAAATAAGATTAGAAACTTTGGTATTGCAGCTCACATTGATGCAGGTAAAACAACAACTACTGAAAGAATTTTATATTACACTGGAAGAACTCATAAAATAGGTGAAGTTCACGAAGGTGCGGCAACAATGGACTGGATGGAGCAGGAAAAAGAAAGAGGCATAACAATTACATCTGCTGCAACTTATTGTAAGTGGCAAGATATGCAGTTTAATATTATTGATACACCTGGACACGTTGATTTTACAGTAGAGGTAGAAAGATCGTTAAGAGTTTTAGATGGCGCTGTTGTTGTATTTGATTCTGGTAATGGAGTAGAGCCTCAGTCTGAGACAGTTTGGAGACAAGCAGATAAATATCATGTTCCGAGAATTGTTTTTTCTAATAAAATGGATAAAATTGGCGCTGATTTTTTTATGGTTGTAAAAGATATAAGAGAAAAATTAGGTGCTACTCCGCTTCCTATTCAAATTCCTATCGGGGCAGAATCTAACTTTCAAGGTATAGTGGACTTAGTAACAATGAAGGCCCATATTTGGAATGGTGAAGAACTAGGCGCAAGCTTTAAAATAGTTGACATCCCAAAAGAAGTAGAGGAGAGAGCTCATCATATGCACAATGAGATGATAGAGCTTATTGCGGATTACAGTGACGAAGTGATGAACAATTTCATGGAAGGGAGAGAGTCTACTGTTTCACAAATAAAGCAAGCTATTAGAAATGCTACGCTTCAAATAAAATTGATTCCTATACTTTGTGGTACAGCATTTAAAAACAAAGGTGTGCAGCCAATGCTTGACGCAGTTTGTGATTATTTACCATCTCCTTTAGATAGAGAAGCGCTTAAGGGAGCTAACCCTGAAACTGGTGAAGCAGATTCCAGAGCCGTTGATGCTAAAGCCCCGTTTAGTGCTTTAGCATTTAAAATTCAGGCTGATCCGTACATAGGAAAGCTTACATATTTTAGAGTATATTCAGGTACTTTAGAAAGTGGTTCTTACGTTTATAATCCTGGTAAGAACACAAAAGAAAGAATTTCACGTATAGTGCGCATGCACTCAAATAATAGAGAAGAAGTAAAGTCTGTTAATGTTGGAGATATTGCTGCTGCTGTGGGGTTAAAAAATACAAGCACAGGAGACACTCTTTGCGATGAAGCAAATCCTATTGTTTTAGAATCCATGGATTTTCCTGATCCTGTTATTGATGTTGCAATTGAGCCTAAATCCAAAGCTGACGAAGAAAAATTAGGTGTTGCTTTAAGTAGGTTGGCAGAAGAAGATCCAACGTTTAGAGTAAGAACAAATGAAGAAACAAATCAAACTATTATTGCAGGTATGGGTGAACTTCACTTAGAAATTCTTGTAGATAGAATGAAAAGAGAATTCAATGTTCAAGCTAATGTAGGAAGACCTCAAGTTGCTTATAGAGAGACTATTAAAAAGGCACAAGAAGCGGAATCTAAATATATTAGGCAAACTGGTGGACGTGGACAGTACGGACACGTTATACTTACAGTAGAGCCTCAAGAGCCTGGTAAGGGGTATGAGTTTGTAAATAAAATTGTTGGTGGTGTAATTCCTAGAGAGTATATACCAGCAATTGACAAGGGTATAAAAGAAGCTATGACTTCTGGCGTTTTGGCTGGTTATCCTGTTGTTGACGTTAAAGTTACAGTTACAGACGGTTCTTTCCACGAAGTTGACTCTTCAGAAATGGCATTTAAAATTGCAGGTTCAATGGCATTTAAAGATGCTTGCAAGAAAGCAAATCCTGTTATTTTAGAACCTATAATGAGAACAGAAGTTGTAGTTCCTGAAGAATATATGGGAGATGTGATTGGAGATTTAAATTCAAGACGTGGTAAAATTTCTAGTATGGATTCAAAAAATAAAGTACAGCATATAAGAGCAAATGTTCCTCTTGCAGAGATGTTCGGTTATTCAACTACTTTACGTTCTTTAACGCAAGGCAGAGGAAATTATAGCATGGAACCTTCTCATTATGAAGAGGTTCCAAAACAGATAGCAGATAAAATATTAGAAAAAAAAGCATAAGGGGAGGGGTAAAAAAGAAATGGGAAAGGAGAAATTTGACAGGAGAAAGCCGCACGTAAACATAGGGACGATAGGGCACGTGGATCATGGTAAGACGACGTTAACAGCAGCAATAACGAAGG
>JAITJN010000054.1 GCA_031278895.1 Candidatus Endomicrobiellum guadaloupense | reverse complement strand
CACAATACATTTCAATCTTTCTTTTTTGACAACTCTTTTATTTCTTTTACATTATCTTGGGACACATGGTATCTTTATCATATTAATTACATCTTATCTCACTAATATATAATATATTCTATTCTAATCTAATTATCAATTGCAAGTTCAACTTGCTAATGCAATCCCTGTTATTGTTTTGGAAGCCCTCCTTAAGAGATAAAGGAGCGTAAGCCGGAAATCATGTGAGGAAAAAGTATATGGTGAACAAAGCCCAAGAAAGAGCAAAGAAAGGCATAGGAAATTCAAGTTAAAAAGTTATGCTTTAAGGGAAGAAGTAGAAAGCTAAATAAGGAAACATTTGTAGCCAGAAAAAATATCAGACAGATTAAATAAGAGCGAAAAATTGCCTACAATATTGAAAACAACTAAATCTTTTTTACAAGGACTGATGAACCATCTTTGTTATCTACTATTTTATAGCCTTTCTCATCTATAATACTTCTAATTCTGTCAGAGTATGCCCAATTTTTATTTTTTCTTGCTTCGTTTCTATCGTTTAAAAGTTTCTGCAAATCTTCATCATTATTTTGTTCTTTAGGCAAAACAATTCCTAAAGAATTTTCGGCAAAATCTTCGTAAAGTTTTTTAAATTGCAATAGTGTTTGTGGTTTTGCTGTAAATAATTCTGTCAATATCATATTTTTTAATTCGTGGAGATAAGACAATGCTCTTTCTGAATTGAAATCGTCGTCTAAAGCTTGCAAAAAATTTTCTTGCAAATCCAACAAGTCTTTATCTGTTATTTCTATTGCTCCTTCTTTAACAGAAGAAACAAGTCTTAAATATGCATTGTCTATTCCTTGCAAGGTACTTTTTGCGCCTTCAAGCCCAGCGTATGAAAAGTCTAGGGGACTTGAATAATGTTGCGTTAAAAGATAATAGCGGACTATCCTAGGATTATATTTTTCAAATATAGTTTTTAACGTAAAGAAATTATTTAAAGACTTTGACATTTTTTCTTTGTTTACAGTAACAAATCCATTATGTATCCAATACTTAACAAAAGGTTTTCCTGTTTTTGCTTCGCTTTGAGCAACTTCATTTTCATGATGTGGAAATATCAAATCTTGTCCTCCACCGTGTATGTCTATAGTATCTCCAAGCAAATTTGACGACATAACAGAACATTCTATATGCCAACCAGGACGGCCTTGCCCCCATGGGCTTTCCCAAGCAACTTCTTTAGACTCATTTTCTTTTGTCTTCTTCCATAAAGCAAAGTCAAAAGCTGAAAGCTTTTCATCACAAACACCTACTCTAGCTCCTGCTTTTAAATCATCAAGTTTTCTTTTGGAAAGTTTTCCGTAATCTTTAAATTTAGCAATTGAAAAATATACATCTCCATCAATGTCATAAGCAAAACCTTTGTCCACAAGATCCTTTATAAAACTTATTATCTCAGGTATCATTTCTGTTACTCTAGGATAAATTTCTGCTTTTAAAATATTTAATTTATCCATTTGAGTAAAGTAATCATCTATATAAAACTGAGCAAGCTCCGTAGGTTTAATATTTTTTTCCAAGGCTCTATTTATAATTTTATCATCAACATCTGTAAAATTTTGGACATGTTTTACGTTATAGCCTCTTTTTAAGAGATGTCTTTTTATAATATCAAAAGCTACGTATGCTCTTGCATGCCCCAAATGGACTTTATCGTAAGGAGTCACGCCGCATACATACATTGACACAAAATTATCTTTTTGAGATTTAAATTCTTCTTTTTTATTTGAAAGTGTATTATGAACTTTTATCATTGTAGAATCCTCTTATTTGCCAGAAGTTGAAGCTACTGCCATTGCTGCTATACCTTCCCCACGACCTATAAAACCCATCTTTTCATTTGTGGTTGCTTTTATAGCAATTCTTTGTTTTGAAATTTTAAGCACTTTTGAAATATTATCTTTCATTCCATCTATGAATGGATAAATTTTTGGCGCTTCAGCAATAATTGTAATATCTACGTTATTGATTTTATATTTTTTCTTTTTGAGATCTTTACAAACATATTCTAAAAGTAAAATACTTGAGATGTCTTTATACTTAGGGTCTGTATTTGAGAAAAAGTGGCCAATATCATTTAGGCCAACAGCACCAAGCAATGCGTCCATCAATGCATGTAAAAGAACGTCAGCATCGCTATGTCCGTTAAGCCCTTTAGAGCTTTGTATTTGTACTCCACCTAAAATAAGCTTACGCCCCTTTTTAAATCTGTGTACGTCATACCCAAAACCAATATACATTTTTTACCTTCTCAACAATTTTTCAGCTAACGCAAAATCTTGTTTTGTAGTTACTTTAAAATTTGGGAATTTAGTTTCAACTGTGGATACTTTAATCTTAAGTCTTTCTATCAATTGAGAGTCGTCAGTTGTTACTTCTGGAATTCTTTTTGAATATGCTTTCCTTAAAAGTTCTTTCCCAAAAATTTGCGGTGTTTGAGCATTTCTTAAAGCACTTCTGTCTAATGTTTTTAATATTTGTTCATTACTAGAAATAAGTTTAATTGTGTCTTTTGTTTTTTCAACTGCAATGGCAGCTTTTGTTACGATTGCCTTTTTTAAAACTGCCAAGATATCTTGTTTTGAAATAAGAGGTCTTGCTGCGTCGTGTACAGCTACAAAATTAACATCTTCCTCAACAAAAGCTAAACCATTTTTTACAGAGTCAGATCTTTTTTTGCCGCCTGCTACAAAATGAACTTTATTTGGCAGTTTTTCTTTTTTGCGATTTAAATGTTCAACCATATGCTTAGGCACAACAACTATTATTTGTTTAAAACTCTTTATTGCAGAAAAAGCAGAAATACTCCACATAAACATAGGCATTCTTTTTATTTGTAAAAACTGCTTAGGCGTTTTATTCCCGAATCTTTTACCAGAGCCTGCAGCTACTATTATGGCGGCATTTTTCATTTGATTTGTCCTGAAGGTTTTCCAAATATTATCTTTCCCGTTGGAGTAAACATCGCAGAAGTTACAACTAAGCTGATATCTTTTCCTATAAACTTTTTAGCGTCTTCAACTATTATTTTTGTTTTATCATCAAAATATCCTATAGCTTGATTATATTGTGCGCCTTCTTTTACTAGATAAACAGAAATATTATCTCCAGGCAAAAACATTGGATATAGAGCAGCTTCCAAATCATTTATATTTAAAACCTTTATATTTTTTAAAGATGCTTCTTTAAGCACATTAAAGTCTTTAGTCAAAACTTTTCCTTTTAAAGTATTTGCGATATCTATAATTTTTGAAGTCATATCTTCAGTTTCTTTTAAAGGTATGTTTAAAATTCTAACATTAGTTCCAGATTTTTTCAGTTTATTGACCAAAAACAAAGCTTTTGCCAAACGGATCTTTATTACAGAGTTTGATGATTTAGAAAGAGTTGTTAAGTTTTCAATAACAAAAGAAGGTATAACCAATTTGAAAGAAATAAAATTTGTTTTTATTATGTTATAAATTCTACCGTCAATAAAAACACTTGAGTCAGCAACAACAACATCTTTATGAGCGTTGTTACTTTTTAAAATCAACAAAATTATAACAATACATAACAAAAATATAATCAAACCTATCATTCTTCTTACCTTATTTTAAAAATTTCTTTAAAAGCTTTTTAGCAATTGTTATATCTGGGAAGTCTCCTGTCCATATATTAAAAGCATAAGCGCCTTGCCAAATAAGCATTCCTTCACCACTAAAAACTTTCAACTTATTTCTTTTTGCAAAGTCTACAAATGGCGTTTTCTTATTATATATCAAATCATACACAATTAGATTTTTTTTAACCTTTCCAGCGCCAAACGGCAACTTGTCATCTTTTTGCATTCCACAAGAAGAACAATTAATAAGAATATCTATAGTATCTAAAATATCTTTAATATTATCTATATCTATGTTTTTTATTTTAAATTCTTTGGCAAGCTTTACAGATTTACCAGATGTTCTGTTTGCTATATAAATATTTTTAGCTTTACATATTTTTAAAGCATAAACTATTCCTCTTGCAGCACCGCCTGCACCAATAATAAGAATATTTTTATTTTCCCCAACGACTTTTTTAGTTTTTAAATCATGCGCAAAGCCCAAATAGTCGGTATTGTATCCATAAAGTTTATTGTTTTTGTTTATTACTGTGTTTATGCTTCCTATCTTTTTTGCACTTTTATCTATTACATCAACATACTTCATGGCTTTAACTTTATGAGGAATGGTTATGTTAAAACCCTGAAACTTAAGATCTTTTAAAGATTTTATTGTATGTTTAAGCTCATAATCTTTTGGTTCAAATGCTAGATAAACACAATTCAAATGTTTCTTTTCAAACCATTTGTTTTGCATAATAGGAGAAAATGAATGTTTTACCGGACAACCTATAATTGCAAATAAATTTGTTTCAGTATTTAGTAGCATTCTGTCCTTTAAACATACACATTTTGATATATTTTACAATTAAAGACTATCTGAAGCAATGAACACACGCTGTATTATATCTCCAAGTGTAATATATTTTCATCTTTTAATTCTAAACGTATATTAAAATATATTTATTAATAAAGAAAGACAATCCGTATATCAGCTCAGCAACATAAATACTTTGCTATTTTTTAAACTTTTTTGCAACTAACAGAAATACATAAAAATCAAATTATATGTTAATTTAATATAAAACTTTGCAATTATGCAATATTTTTGTCATTTTTAGCATAAAACTTTTAAAAATAATAAGAAAATATATTGATAAACAAATGAAACTATGCTAGCATTTCGTAAACATAAAAATATTCCAGCGTCGGCGTGTCGTGTAAATAAATGATTATAAAAACAGTCTCAACCTTTATAAACCATGATTTTCATACCGTTATAGCGGCATGCATCTATCTTGTTTTAGCCATAGGGACAAGTATTCATATATTACTGCATAAGGATGATGTTAAAAGTGCTATAGGCTGGATAGCGTTAGTTTTTTTATCTCCGTTTATAGGTACTATTCTTTATATTTTTCTTGGGATCAATAGGGTTAAAAGAAAGGGCAACCGTCTAAGAAAAAAAATAACTTTGCCAGATAAATACTCGTATGAAATAATAAACAATATTTTTGAGAATCTGCCTGTAACCTACAAGCAATTTATTACCTTTGGACATAATGTATATCCTCAAGATTTTTCTTTTGGAAATTCCGTTGAACCTTTACAAAACGGCGACCAAGCTTATCCAGAAATGATAAAAGCAATTAAAGCTGCAAAAAATGAGGTCTTAATTTCAAGTTATATATTTGATTATGACATTGAAACTGTAAAATTTATTGAAGCTTTTAAAATTGCTGTTAAAAATGGCGCTTCTGTAAAAGTTCTAGTAGATGGTATTGGGACATTGAAATTCTTCCACCGTTCTATAGAAAAAAGATTGTCTGAAATTAAAGGCGTTGAATGTGGGGTATTTCTGCCACCGCATATTCCAGTATCTATACCTTTTGTAAATTTAAGAAACCACAGAAAAATGATGATAATTGATGGTAAGACTGCGTTTTTTGGCGGAATGAATCTTTCAAAGAAAAATGTTTTATCGCATAGATTGGAAGATAATATATCAGATATAACATTTAAAGTTAAAGGTCCGGTTATATCCCAAATGGCCGAAATTTTTGAAGATGACTGGGAATTTGCTGTTGGTACAAAAATTCAATCTTTTGCAAAAACAATATCTCCTCAAGAAGAAGGAAGTATTCCAGCAAGAATTATTCCAGACGGGCCTGATAGTAAACACAGCGTAATAAAGCTTATATCTATAGGAGCAATAAACGCTGCAGTAAAAAAAATTCTTATAATAACTCCATATTTTCTTCCTGAAAACAATATCTTAACTGCCCTTGAAATGGCAGCTATGAAAGATATTGATGTTGAGATAATATTACCAGAAAAAAGTGATCATAAAATTTTAAATTACGCAGTCGAACCAAACTTTTTGCGATTGATAGAAAGCGGAGTAAAAATATATCATACACCACGTCCTTTTGACCACAGCAAAATTTTTGTTGTTGATGACGAGTTGGTTTTTGTAGGGTCAACAAATTGGGATGAAAGAAGTTTTAAACTTAATTTTGAGTCCGATATGGAAATATTCAGTAAAAATATTGCCAAAAAGCTTACAGATATTGCAGAAGAAAAAAAGAGAAATGCAAAACTTATAACTGCTTATGAATGCAAACAACTTACATTTTTAAAACGCGTCAGAAATAACGCTTATAGACTTCTCACGCCTTATGGCTAAATTGTTACAAGTTTAGCTTTTACACCATCTAAATCTTCAAATTTAGTAAGCAGTGGTTTTATTAAATTTTCTTCAGAAAGTATCTCTAAGATTATAAGTCCTTTATCTGAACATGCTAATGCAGAGCTGTCATGAATGCCAAGCCTTGTTCTTATCTCACAACCTGAAGAAGTTAATGCTTCTTGAATTTTTACAGCGCAAGAGGTTCTTTTTTCTACAGACAAAATTAAAAGATTCGCCACAGAACCCTCCTAAAAGGTAAATTGTCTCTTACTAACAAATTTGAATACTGCCAAAGTTACAGCTGACGTTATAGACAAAGAATAATTGGCAGGTATATCACTTATAATCGCCAATATTGTTGTGAATAATTACTTTTGCCCTAAATTTAAAAGCTCGCTTACTGTAACAATTTCACATCCTTGCGATCTTATTTCGTCAATAAATTCTCTCAAGAAAGATAACATTTTTTCATTTTTTGGCAAATCATGCATTAAAAATATAGCTCCATTTTTTATGGCTTGTTTATATTTTTTGTGCAATTGTTGGGCTGGTATATTTTCCCAATCCATGCCAAAGCTCCAATTTATAACATGATATCCAAGATTTTGTGCAACTTCTAGACCATCAGACTTTGAATATCCGTATGGGAATCTCATCAATTTTGTATCAATTCCTAGTTTATCTTTTATTACTTTTTTTGCTGACAAAATTTCTTTTTCTATTTCATTTATCTTATCATTATTTTTGTAAGAATAAAAATTTACATGCCAGTATGTATGATTGCCTATTTCATGACCAGCAGCAGCAACTTTTTTTGCTATTTCTATATCCTTTTCTACCCTACTAGCAAGCATAAAAAAAGTAGCTCTGACATTTTTCTCTTTAAGAATCTCTAAGACTTCTTCTGTAGCTTTGCCTGGTCCGTCGTCAAAAGTCAAAGCCACTTTTTTTATATCAGCAGAACCGTTTGTATAAAAATTTTTTGCATTAGAAAAACATACAAATAAACAAATTAAAGCAGCAATACTAATAATTTTTTTCATTTTGTCCATACTATTATGTTTGAAATTGCCGTCAAAACCCCAGCATTAATTATCTGCAACCAAAAATTATCGTTCAACTTAGAGGCAATTGCTTCAGTTAAAGTAGCGGCAATAGCACCTATTAAAGCAAACTGTACATTAAAAAGAAACAAGCCAATTATAAAACATACAGTAAAGCAAGCAAAACTTCCTTCTAAGCTTTTGCTAGTAAAAATTTTATGCCTACCTATCGTTTTGCCTACTAAAGCCGCTGCTGTGTCTCCAAGTGCAAGATACAAAAGACTTGCAAATACCATACTTTTATTAGAAAATAGTACTATTGCTAAAAAAGCACCTGATAATGTCCAAATTATGCCGCTTATTTTATCTGCTTCATGTGATCGGTAAAAACCTTTAAAGTTATTTTTAAAAAAGACGTTAAATTTAGGAGACTTAAACCTGATATATTCAAAAAAAGCAGCAATTGCTATTGCAATGCCAAGTCCAAATATAACTATATTTTTTGGTAAATACCAGTATCCAAAAACATAAATCAACGATAATAAATGAAATGCTTTTCTTTTTATTTCGTCTTTTGGAATGCCAGCCATATTTCTATTACTCCGTTATATATAAATTTATAAATATCTATTATGTTACTATACGACTTAGCAAAAACATTCTTTACGCTTATAACATCTTCAAAAGCCAATGCCGCAAGCAGAGTAAAAACAACAATAGTTACAGCTAAGATTATAACATAAGAGAAAAAAGTTCCGTAGCCTTTTAAGTCTGGCTGTTCTATTGAAAGTATATAAATCGTCAGCGCAATATGGAAAGATACTGAAAACCCTATTAGAAAAAGATAATATCCGTACAATTGCTTTATATCCATAAACCAGCCTAAACAGATATAAAGCACTATAATTGCAATTGTATAAATAGGGAAAAAATATGGGGCAAGCGTTATCCAAATATTATCTTTGGTTAAAACAACACTTCCTGACCTTTCGCCAATATCGAATTTTTTTATTTTTGCACCGCTTAAAAGACCTGCGATTGCATGGGAAAGCTCGTGACCAAAAACATATGTTCTCATGGGTTTATAGAGAATAGTTTGAAAGGCTATATAGATAATTACTCCTACCCAAAAAGGAATATACCTAGTACTTGAAGATATAGAAAATAATAAAAAAGTTTTAATAAAAGTATATCCTGCGGCAAAAACTGCAGGAACTGCGATAAAAGCGATAATATTTCTTAAAAATCTCATTGACATTTACCTTCATCTAGGCGCTTATATATAATCTAACAAGTGTCATGCGCATAACGGACTTCCCAGATTTGCCAATGAACTTGCAATTGTTTTGAACAGAAATTTTTGCACATCACTAAACCACTGGAAAAGTAATTACAAATTCTGTGCCTTTATCTTGCAAACTTTTTATCTCTATTTTTCCGTTCATAGACTTTATTGCTCCTCTTATTTGCTGCAATCCTATTCCCTCTTAATCTGTTAGTCCTGTCCATACCATGCCTTGTCCATTCACCTGCCTATCCACATTTCTTTCTGAGCCACGCTCCTTCTTGTCCATCTGTTCCTATCTATCTGTCCACCTCTCTTTTTTGTTTATCTTTCTTACTTATTTGATCTTCATATCTGTAAAAGATTTTACTACAAAAATAATAGCAACTACAAAAGTAATTACAGCTAAAATTGTATTTAAAGATCCTTTTGATGTAAGAGCCGAAGCAAGCTCCAATGCTAAAAGGCCAAAAAGTGTTGTAAATTTAATTATAGGGTTCATTGCAACTGAAGAAGTATCTTTAAACGGATCTCCAACAGTGTCGCCAACAACAGTGGCTTTATGAAGTTCTGTATTCTTGTCGCGTAAGTCAACTTCTACATACTTCTTTGCATTGTCCCAAGCACCTCCGGCATTTGCCATAAATATAGCTTGGAAAAGACCAAACAAAGCTATAGAAATAAGATACCCAATAAAGAAATAAGGTTCAATAAATGCAAATGCAAGTGTTGTAAAAAATACTACCATAAACAAATTTATCATACCTTTTTGAGCATATATTGTACATATTTCAACAACTTTTTTAGAATCTTGGATTGAAGCTTTTTGAGCATTTCCGTCAAGCTTAATATTGCCTTTAATAAACTCAACAGCTTTATATGCCCCGCTGGTTACTGCGTGGTTTGATGCGCCGGTAAACCAGTAAATTACTGAACCGCCTGCTATTAGTCCCAACAAGAAAGGCGCATGCAACAATGAAAGATTTGCAAGACCTGTAGAAAGACCGTCTGTAAGCATAACGATTGTAGAAAATATCATAGTTGTAGCTCCAACAACTGCAGTTCCTATAAGAACAGGCTTTGCTGTAGCTTTGAAAGTATTTCCTGCACCGTCGTTTTCTTCAAGCAA
>JAITJN010000043.1 GCA_031278895.1 Candidatus Endomicrobiellum guadaloupense | reverse complement strand
TCTACAAACGCCACCACCATAGACATTTACAGTATTACGTGAAACTGTACCTGTTGAAGTCACACCACCATAAAGAAAACATTTATTATCAATATCACACCTTACATTTAGTGTGTTATTTTTTACATCTACGAATAAAGTGCTTGGCTTATCAGGATTAACAATCTCTCCTTGTCCTGTTCCTCCACAAATAAAACAGTTAGTTCCTGGTATAACATTCAAATTTAAAATATTATTATTTGAGTCTTTCTCAAAAGGTACTGAATAATTATTACTATCATCTCCATTTGCTGCGTAAAAAGTAGGACTAGATATCTTAAAATCCATGTTGACAGTTCTTCCTGCGTAGGAAATATTATAAAAAAAGACAAGAACAAACAGGGATATAAACAGAACTACAAACTTGTTGAATTTTAGAAGCATTTTGTCTCCGATTGTTCATTATACTATAAAGCTCGCTTGACAGTTTACAACGAATTCTACAAAAATTCTAAATTGGAATGCAATATAATGTAATGTAGACTACCACAACATCAACCCACTTAAGAAGAGAAAGATAATAAAGATATAATTAGTTGGGAATAAAAAGCCTTACATTTGGAACATTTAACTATCTAAGGAGCCTGTTGAATAATGTTAGCTTAACAGATTAATTATAAAGAATCTTTGCGAAGCGGACTACGCGGAGATTCTAGACAGACAAGTTAGTTGTAAATATGTCTACGCATATTGATAGAACATAAAATACCTATGGCGCAAAGCGAAGAAAGGATTGAAGAGCCGCCGTAAGATAGCAAAAGTAAAGGCATTCCTGTTACAGGCATCATACCTGTAACCATTCCTATATTAATTACAGCATAAAATGCAAACATTGTTGCAATACCAGTAGCTACAAGTGAACCATATCTATCACGAGCTTCTTTAGCTATAACAAGCGCACGCCAGATAAATAAAAAATAGAAAAGAAGTGTAAGTTGAGATAAAATCCATCCACCCTCTTCCCCTATAACTGAAAAAATAAAATCTGTGTGTTGTTCAGGAAGAAAACCAAGTTGTGTTTGCGTCCCTTTTCTAAAGCCTTTTCCTAAAAATCTTCCTGAGCCTATTGCAATTCTTGACTGTATTATGTTATATCCTGAACCTCTTGGGTCAACTTTAGGGTTTAAGAATACAACAAGTCTTCTTCTCTGATAATCTTTTAATGATTTTTCAACAAATATTGAAGATGTACATCCTAAGACTATAACTGTACATAAAACAACAGGATAAATTATTGATATTTTGATTTTCAATTTCCATAAAAGCCACCAGCAACTCATTATTAAAGCTAGTACTGCAACAATAACATAAATAGTAGTATAGCCATTTCTAAAAAACATTGCCAAGTTAGTTAAAAAAGCTTCGTTTTGAGATATTTTTAGTTGCATCTCAAAAAATGTTCTAAGAAGAGGAATACCAGTAGAGAGAGCCCCAACAATTGCGATACAAAGCAAATAAAAAGGTTCAACCCCTATAATATAAAGAAGTACTAAAGTAACAGGAAAATACGAAAGTGTTGAAGAGAAATCTGGCTGCATCATTATAAGAAACAAGTGGCTTAAAAATATTGCAAAAACAATAACTAATAAAGAAACTCTTTTGGATTCTTTTGCTTTTGTGTCAAGGAAAGAAGATAAAACTAAAATATACATTATCTTTGCTATTTCTACAGGTTGGAAAGATATAAACCCAAAATCAAACCATCCTTTTGTACCTTTTTTTACAGAACCAAAAATTAGTACAGAAATTAAAAGTGTAATAGAGACAGCATACACTAATTTATCCAAATGTTTATAATATTGATAGTTGAAACTTGCAAGAAGCAAAAGACCGACAAGTCCTATGCCTGAGGCCAACATTTGAACGGATAGATATCTGAAAGACATGCCATAATTTGCTCCAGCTGAATATATAAAAGTAAAACTTATTCCCATCAAAACACATACAGCTGAAACTAAATACCAATCCATGTTTGAAACAAGACGCTTTAAAAAACTTTTCTCTTGGATCATCTTGCTGATTCCTTATTATCTTCAATATCAGGATTTATATTAAAATATGCTTCATATATTTTTCTTCCTATTGGAACAGCGTTTATACCACCGCCGCCGCCATGTTCTACTATAACTGCTAAAGCTATTTCTGGGTTATCAGCAGGAGCATATGAAATAAACCAAGCATGGTCTTTACCATGCGGATTTTGGGCTGTACCAGTCTTTCCAGCAACTTTAATATCTTTTAGTTTACATCTCTTTCCTGTTCCATAATCAACAGTTTTTAAAAGCGCTGTGTGTAGCAATGACCATGTACGTTCTGACAATTCTATCTTCTCTTCTCCTTCATGTTTATGCCTATACAATTCTTCCCCATTTACATCAACTATTCTCTCAACAGAGTAAGGCTTATTGCATACACCTTTATTTGCAATTAAAGACATCATATATGCCATTTGAAGAGGAGTAACCCATAAACCACCTTGTCCAATAGCAAATATAACAGTGTCCCCCTGAAGCCATTTCATTTTTTGTTTGGATTTTTTCCATTCTGGGTTTGGGACAAAACCGCTTTTTTCATTGGGCAAGTCTATCCCGGTTTTTCTTCCCAAGTAAAACTTTTTTGAATACTGTTCTAGATTCTTTACTCCTAACTTAAGACCTAACTGATAAAAATATATATTACATGATTGTGCCGTTGCATGAATCAAATCCAACATACCATGACCATGTTTATACCAACATGTATAAAATCGATCTCCAAGCTCAAATTTCCCTGTACACAAAACTTTTTCCAAAGGATTTATATCTAAAACTTCAACAGCCGCTGCAAAAGTAATTACTTTAAATATTGAACCTGGCGGATATAATGCCTGTAAAGCTCTATTAAAAAGAGGAAGATTTTTATCTTTAAAATATTTGTCAAATTCTTTGTACCTTATTTTATTAGTATCAAAGCCTGGACAAGAAACTAAGGCAAGTACTGCCCCTGTTCTTGTGTTCAATACTACAGCTGCACCTTTGCCCGTATCGCTATTTTCTAAAGCATCATAGGCCGTTCTTTGAAGTTTTGTATTTATCGTGGAGTATATACTTGCTCCTATTTCAGGCGCAATATATTTCGCTGCTTTGACCCTATATCCTCTTGCATTCACTTCAACTTGCCAACCACCGTTTTTGCCTTGAAGATATGTATCGTAAGTTTGCTCTATACCGCACCTGCCTATGTAATCTCCAGGATTGTACCCTTGTTCAGAAAGCTCTTCAAGTTCTTCAAGATTTATTTCGCTAGTATAGCCAGTAATATGACCAGAGGCTTCTGCTAAAGGATAAACTCTGCGAGGTTCTCTAGCCACACTAACTCCTTTAAGACGTATACTTTGTTCGCGGATTTTAAACATCTCTTCTTTTGTAAGATTATCGGCAAGCTTTAGAACTTCTCCATATTTATTACTTTTGTCTGTCTTTGGCTTTATTTCTCTTCCTAACATATGTTCAATATCCTTTAAAATTTCTTCCGATATCTTTTTATGGCCGTCAGGAGGATAATATAAAGCTATGTAGGCAAATTCATTGTCAACAAGAATGTCATTATCTGAAGAATAAATTATACCTCTAGGAGCGCGTTCATTTGTGTTATGTAATATTTGTTGTTCTGATATGGCTTTATATTTATTACCTTTTATAATTTGCAAATAAAAAAGTTTTGCCGAGAGACAAACAAATAGCAATATAAAAAACACAAGAATAATCCTGTGTTTTTCAAGAAAATTTTCGTAAGCAAAACGATCTTCTCTTTGCCAGACCATTTAAGTGTCACCTCTAGACAAGAGGGTTAAACGATCCAAAATAGAGAATACAATAGGAGCCATGATAACTGTAGCCAATATTTTAAACATACCTTTAGTCGTGATAAAAGATGGAGAGCTACTTTCGCTTGCAGGAATAACCCAGTATATAAAACTAAAAATAAACCAATAAACGACATTAGTTAGTACTACTATTACAATTTGCACCAGAGTTCTATCTTTATCAAAATTTTTATTTATCTTCCCTGTAAAATATCCGATAATTGTAAATATAACTGTACGTATACCAAAAACATCAGTTGAAAAAACATCCCATGTAATGCCAAATAAAAAACCCATAATTTCCGCAGAAACAACACCTCTTGTAAGCCCTAGATATACAACCAATATAAGTATGAGATTAGGAAAAACTCCGCAAATATTGAGGTATTTGCCAAAGAAAAATTGTAGCATACAAAAAATTATATATAAAAGGAAATACGCAATAATCTTTTTCATTTACGCATATTCTCCTGAGGCACAAGGATAACAACATCATAAATCACATTTGACTCAAAATAGACTTCAGCTGTAGCTGTTTTAAAGTCAACGTAGGATTCTTCCATAACTTCTTTTATAACTCCTACAGGGACATCTTTTGGAAACACGGAACTCAACTCGCTTACAACAATTTCATCGCCTGGTTTAACATCAGCATCTGAGGGAATATATGTTATTTTTACAAGATTAGAATTAAAACCTTCAGACAAACAATTTATACCTTTATCTTTAATTTCAACTGGAAACTCGTAAATAGAATTCGTTATTAAAACCACTTTTGACGATGACTTATAAACTTCCAAAATTTTACCCATAGCACATAGAGTATTTTCCTTTTTGTTAAATACCAGTACAGGCAATTCTTTTTTCAAGTTATTATTTTTGCCTTTATCTATAATAAGCCATTGATACCATTCCCATGGTTCTCTGGCTATAATTCTGGCAAAAACAGATTGTGTATTTTTGATTTTCTCAAGATTTAATAGTTTTGATAAGTTTTCATATTCTTTGGAAATAATATCATAGTTTCGGATTTTGTCTTCAAGCTCTTGATTCTTTTGTTCATAGGCAAGATTTTCTTGATATAAAAAAACCATAGATTTAATATTGTCAGCAAAATGTACGGTAGAACGAAATATATTATTTGCCGTAGCTATATTAGGATAAGCAATATAATAAATAAGATTTTTTATAAGGTTTACATATGACGAACTCCTGCCTATTATAAGAGCAAGGCCAAACACTAAAAGAACGGCAAATATTAAATTCCCGTGTCTTGTTTTATGAGTTTTATGCATTAAAAAATTCCGTCTTATATGTTTCTTTTCTTGGATCTTTTTATATTGTCTAGTTCTTCTAGATATACACCTGTACCTCTTGCAACGCAAGTAAGAGGATCATCGGCAAGATTGACAGGAAGTTCTGTTTCCTTGGATATAAGCTCAGGAAGCCCTTTAACAAGAGAGCCTCCACCGCTTAGTATTATTCCACGATCAACGAGATCTGCTGAAAGCTCTGCAGGGGTTTCTTCAAGAACATTTTTAACAACTTCTATTATTTTTCTAACAGGATCAACAAGAGCAATTCTCACTTCTTCAGAAGAAATGGAAACAGTTTTAGGTAGTCCCGTAAGCAAGTCTCTTCCCTTTACATCCATAGTTAACTCTTGTTCAAGAGGAAATACTGAGCCTATGCTCATTTTTACTGATTCTGCAGTGTTCTCACCAATAGAGAGATTGTATTTACGTCTGAAATATTGAGCTATTGCTTCGTCCATTTTATCGCCAGCAACTTCAAGAGATTTAGCTACAACCATTCCTCCAAGAGAAATAACAGCTACTTCTGTAGTACCACCACCAATATCTATTATCATACTGCCTTCAGGATCTTGAATTGGGATACCTGCACCTATTGCAGCTGCCATTGGCTCGTCTATAAGATAAACTTCTCTAGCTCCTGCTTGTTCTGCTGATTCTCTTACAGCTCTTCTTTCTACTTCAGTGATTCCTGAAGGGACCCCTATGACAACTCTTGGGTGCAAAAGAGTTCTTTTATTATGGACTTTTTTAATAAAATATCTAATCATTTTTTCAGTTGCTTCAAAATCTGCTATAACGCCATTTCTTAAAGGTCTTACCGCAACAATGTTTGCAGGGGTTTTTCCTAGCATTTTCTTTGCTTCTATACCAATGGAAAGTACTCTTTTAGATTCTCGCTCAATAGCCACAACAGACGGTTCTCTTAAAACAATATTTTTACCTTTTATGTAAACAAGAACTGAAGCGGTTCCAAGGTCTATTCCCATATCATTTGAAAACAATCCAAAAATATAATTAAACATTTATTCCTCGCATATAATTAAGAAACCGGAGAGTATGATAAGAATACAAATAAACAGACTCTCGATTATTTGGATTCATTGTAAGCTCTCCGCTTTTAAGTTTGTGATTTATGTTGTTATATAACTAGCCTTACTATAGCTACATCAGCACTATCGCCGCGTCTTGGTCCAACTTTTAAAATCTGTATATAGCCACCATTTCTTTCTTTGTATCTTGGAGCTAAAACGTCAAAAACTTTCTTTACAACTGCTTTATCATGTATTTCGCTGCTTACTGCTCTTACAGCACTTAAATTGGCTTTTTTAGCCTTAGTCAAAAGCTTCTCACTATAGCTTACAAGCTCTTTGGCCTTAGGCAAAGTTGTTTCTATTTTCTCATGGAGAAACAATGCCGTAACTAAATTGCGAAGCATTGCTTTTTTATGGGAACTCGTTACTCCGAGTTTGCTCCCGTTATAAGCTTTTATCATTTCTTTACTCCCTTCTTAAATTCCATTCCAAGTGATAAATTAAGCTCTTGAAGCTTGCTCTTAATTTCATCAAATGAACGCTTACCAAAATTGTCAAAGTTCATTAAATTAGTCTCTTTTAATTTAACAAGATCTCCAATTGTTTCTATTCCTGCATTCTTTAAGCTGTTGGAAGATCTTGTTGAAAGCTCCATAATACTTATAGACTGTGCAAAGATACCTTCTTCTTTTACACCTGATTCGTCTTGCACAGGTTTAGCAACAACGTCTTCAGACTCAAGAGGATCTTCAGTAAAGATAACAACGCTGTTTCTTAAAATCTTTGCAGATTTTATCAAAGCGTCCTTTGGAGAAACTGAGCCATCAGTCCAAACTTCCATAATAAGTCTATCATAATTGAGAGTTTGTTCTACACGGGTGTTTTCAACTTCATAGTTAACTTTTGTTACAGGAGAATATAATGAGTCAAGAAAAATAGTTCCTACTGCATGTTTGTCAGCTTTAGCCTCTTCAGCAAGGACATACCCTTTGCCGACTGTAGCTTCCATTTCCATTTCAAGAGTAGTTCCATTATCTATATTGGCAATTTCCTGCTCAGGATTCATTATTTCAACATTAAAATTTCTCTCAATATCTCCTGCTGTTACTTTCCCTGCTCTTTTAATTTTTAAATAAAGTCTCTCTGGTCCGTCGGAGTTTAAGTTTACTCTTACTTTTTTTAAGTTTAAAACTATTTGAGCTACGTCTTCTTTTACACCTTTTAAAACTGCAAATTCATGCAAAGCTCCAGTAATTTTTACTGAAGAGATTGCAGCTCCTTGAAGACTTGAAAGAAGGATCCTTCTCAACGAATTACCTATCGTATGACCATAACCACGTTCAAACGGTTCAGCAGTAAACCGGCCATAAAAGTTGGTTTTGGTTTTTTCGTCTAGAGTAAGCTTACGTAATTTTTCTAAGTCCAATGCTTTCATTCTTTATAACCTCACTTAACAAGCTTCGCAGCTGTTAGTTTATTTTGAATAGTATTCAACTATAAGCTGACTGTTTAGAGGGTGAGAAACTTCCCCTGTCAAAGGTTCGCTTACAACAGTTCCTGCAACTTTATTTTTGTCAAAGCTTAACCAAGTGGGAACATTTGAAGACGTCCTTTCAATCAATTTTTTTATAACAGCGTTTGATTTGTATTTCTCTGGCACTGCTATAAGATCTCCCGTTTTCACTTGATAACGAGGTAAATCTATCTTCTTGTTGTTTACTAAAATATTCCCGTGATTAATTATCTGTCTTGCCATTTTCTTAGATGAAGCAAGTCCCAGACGATGTACTACATTGTCAAGTCTAAGCTCAAGAATCTTAAACAAATTGTCTCCTGTTGAGCCTTTCATCTTTTCAGCAATTTCGTAATAGTGAACAAACTGCTCTTCAGTTAAACCATAGACTCTTCTAGCTTTCTGTTTTTCTCTCAAATGTTTTGCATAGTCTGACATTTTTGACTTCATTGCTCCGTGTTGTCCAGGAGCATTTTTGCCTCTTTTTTTATCAAGAGCACAATTTGAAAAACATTTTTCCCCTTTCAGGAAAAGCTTTCCTTTTTCACGACGACACAACTTACATACTGACCCTAAATAACGTGACATCTATTAAAGCCCTCCCAGGTTTTTTTACTATTCTAAATAAATGTCCGACAGCAGCCGTTTGCCGGGCATCATTTCCAATATTATACTCTTCTTGGCTTTGGAGGACGGCATCCATCGTGAGGAACAGGAGTAATATCTTTTATCGCTGTTATTGCAAGGCCTGAACTCTGTAAACCTCTTATAGCAGTTTCTCTTCCTGATCCAGGACCATTTACAAATACTGCCACGCTTTTAACACCTATATCTATAGCTTTTTTACCTACTGCAGCTGCTGTCATTTGAGCTGCAAAAGGAGTGCCTTTTTTTGTTCCTTTAAATCCTGCCCCCCCTGCAGATGCCCAAGACAAAGTATTTCCTCTTTCATCGGTTATATTAACAATTGTATTGTTAAATGTTGACAATATATATGCTCTTGCTACTGCGCCGGTATATTTTTTCTTCTTAGAGCTACTGGTCCTCTTTTCCTCTGCCATACTTCCTCCATTTTTGCTTTACAAATATATAAACTAAACTCTGATTAAATTTTAGCCCTTTTTACCTGGAGCCTCAGCCTTTCCTGCTCCTACGGTCTTTCTCTTACCGCGTCTCGTACGAGCATTGGTTTTAGATCTTTGTCCTCTTACAGGAAGATTTCTTCTGTGGCGAGAACCTCTGTAGCTTCCGATTTCTATAAGTCTCTTAATATTTGCTTGGATTTCTCTTCTGAGATCGCCTTCAACTTTTAAATTCTTCGTTATAAGATTGTTTATTTTATTTACTTCCTCTTCAGTTAAATCCTTAACTCTTTTAGCAGGATCCAATGAAAGTTCCGCAATAATTTCGTTTGATATAGCTGGCCCTACTCCATAAATATATCTTAAAGCTATATCAAGCCTTTTGTTCTTTGGTAAATCTACTCCGGCAACACGAGCCATTTATCTATCCTCCAGATTGTTTGCTTCTATTTTAGGTAACATAAAATTAAAACAACAAAATTTCCGACTTGCTATTTTTTTAAAACTTACCGACTTTACCCCTGTCTCTGCTTGTGCTTAGGTTCTAAACATACAACTCTTACTACGCCTTTACGCTTTACAACTTTACATTTCTGACAAATAGGTTTTACCGATGCTCTGACTTTCATTTCATACTCCATTATTTCTATATCTTTAGCAATCTCTGTATTATATCATAAAATAACAAAAAAACAACGCCTACCGGACATGCCGTATGTCTTGTGTAGCTTGTTATTTTACAACTTTATTTTTACTTCTCTCTATATGTAATTCTGCCTCTTGTCAAATCATAAGGTGAAAGTTCTACTTTTACCTTATCACCTGGAAGAATCTTTATGTAGTGCATTCTCATCTTTCCGCATATGTGCGCTAGAATGACATGCCCTCCATCTATAAGTTCTACTCTAAAAACTGCATTTGGCAGAGCTTCTAAAATTTTTCCATCAACAATAAGTTTTTCTTCTTTAGCCATTCTACACCTTTGTTAGAATTTCGTAATCGTTTTCCGTTATTGCCACAGTATGCTCAAAATGAGCACTTAAACTACCGTCTCTTGTAGCCACAGTCCACTCATCATCCAACATGCAAACTTCGTGGCTTCCTTCATTTACCATAGGTTCTATAGCAAGAACCATTCCTGGAAGAAGTTTAACGCCAACACCTGCTTTTCCATAATTTGGAATTTGAGGGTCTTCGTGAAGTTTCCTGCCTATTCCATGTCCGACAAAATCTCTTACAACTGAAAAACCAGCATTTTCTACAACTGTTTGTACAGCATTCGAAATATCACCAAGCCTGTTTCCATGTAGCGCTTTTTCTATGCCTTTCTGTAAAGACAGCTCTGTAATTTTAAGAAGATTAGCGGCGGTCTCGGAGATAGTACCAACTGCATAGGTTCTTGCTGCATCGCCATAGTACCCTTCGTAAAAAACGCCCATATCTACAGAAACTATATCGCCCGATTTAAGCATACGGAAAGCATTCGGAATTCCGTGAACAACTTCGTCGTTTATTGATACGCACGCAGATGCAGGAAATGGACATCTTGCACCTGACACGCCCAAAAACGCAGGCGTCATTTTTAATTTTCTTATATATTTTTCCGAGAATTCATCTATATCTTTTGTTGTTATTCCCGGTTTTATCATTTCAGAGAGCTTCTCAAGAATTTCACCGACTACTTTCCCTGCAATTCTCATTTTCTCAATTTCTTTTGTCGTTTTTAACTCTATTGACTGCTTTTTAAAAAACAATTTATTTCGCCTCTATGTGTTTTTTTATTTCTTCAAACACTTCGGACTCACTTTTTAACCCATCTATATTTACAAGCACTCCTGTTTTTTTATAATAATCTATTAAAGGCCTTGTTTGCTTCTCATAAACATCAAGTCTATCTTTTACAACATTTGCTTTATCATCATTTCTTTGAATAAGATCTCCGTTGCAAGCATCACATTTTCCTTTGACTTTAGGAGGAATAAACTCTACATGGTAACTTGCGCCGCAAGAACAAACTCTTCTTCCTGAAATTCTTTTAACTACTTCGGCAAAATGAACATCTATAAAGAATACTGCATCTATTTTTATATTTTTAGTTTTAAGCATTTTGTCAAGCTCTTGAGCTTGATTTATAGTACGCGGAAACCCGTCCAAAAGAAAACCTTTTTTCACATCGTCTTTTTCAAGACGTTTTTTTATCATATTTACAACTGTTTCATCTGGAACTAACTGTCCTGATGCAAGAAGTTTGCTTATACCTTCTTCAGATTTTTTTGCTTCTCTAAACATATCTCCAGTTGAGAGATGAACTATTCCAAACTTTTCTACTACCTTCTTTGCTTGAGTACCTTTTCCTGCGCCTGGAGGCCCTATCAATATGTAATTCATTTTAAAATTCCCTTATATATTTTAACTTTAGATCTGGTAAACTTTTTTTTGCTTCATTTAAAATTCCCTTAATATTTAACCGGTTAATACCTTTTAACCTTAGATTCCCAATAAAGACTCTCAGGAATGACAACACACAACTGATGGATTCTGCGACTTCACGCTCAATGACAAACGAAAGAACTTATAAGTAAGAATGAAATATCTCGGACTTTTTAGGCATTAGTTATTTTTGGCTTGAGCAACACCTCTATCTCTTATCGTACATTAAACCAACGACCTTTTATTCTGCCTTCCTTCATAAATCCCTCATAATGTCTCATTATAAGGTGCGACTCTATTTGCCCAACTGTATCTAATGAAACACCAACTACGATAAGGAGTGAAGTTCCTCCAAATAAAAATGGGGCACTCATAACACTTCTCAAATAATCAGGCAGAACTGCGATGCAAGCAACAAATAACGCACCCCCTAAGGTAACTCTTTCAAGAACTTTTTGTATATATGCTGCTGTTGGCTCGCCAGGTCTTATACCTGGAACAAAACCTCCAGACTTTTTCATATTTTCAGACAAATCTTTAGGATTAAAAGATATTGAATTATAAAAATAGCAGAAGAAAATAACAAGCGAAGCATAAATCAAACTATAATAAATAGAGCCGCCGTTAAACCATGTTAAAATTTTCTTTGCTATTGGAAAACTAAATATTGTCCAGTTCGGAGCAAATTGAGCTATAGTTAAAGGCGCTGTCAAAATAGCAACGGAAAAAATAACAGCGATAACACCAGACTGATCAACTTTTATAGGAAGGAATGAGGATTGTCCTCCATACATTTTCCTGCCTACCATTTTCTTGGCATACTGAATAGGGATTCTTCTTTGAGCTGTCTCAACCCAAACAACAACAACTAAAACTGCAATTACAATAAACGTAAGAGCTAAAACATAAAGTATTGAAATTTCCTCCATTTGGACAAGTTTTACAATACTTAAAACAGCATGAGGAAGCCTTTCAACAATACCTGCAAAAATTATAAGAGAAATGCCGTTTCCTATCCCTCTTTCAGTAACCTGCTCCCCGAGCCACATTATTAAAACTGTCCCTGTAAGAAGTGTAGTAACTGTTAAAAATATCCAAGACCAAGATGGTTCTAGAACTATCGGCATACCAGAAGGTGTTGGAATTTTTGTTATCATCATCGTAAGACCAAAAGATTGAATAGAACCTAAGATAAGCGTGCCATATCTAGTAATCTGCGTGATTTTTTTTCTACCTTGTTCACCTTCTTTTGCAAGTCTGTCCAAATAAGGGATTATGTGAGCCCCCTGCATTAAGCTCATAATAATGGACGCATTGATATATGGGATTATACCCATAGAAAAAACTGACATCTTGTTGAGCGCTCCACCTGAAAACATATCCAAAAAGCCCAGCAGTCCATTAGCCTGTGCAGCAAATAAAGATTTTACAGCTTCACCATTAACGCCAGGAATAGGAACCGTAGCGCCTATTCTGTAAGCAACAATAATAAGTAAAGTAAAAAGAATTCTTTTCCTTAACTCAGGCACTCTAAAGATATCACCGAAACTTTTTAGCATAATTAATCCCATTACTTTAGTAATGTTAATTTATTATTTAATAACTTCTGCTTTGCCGCCTGCGACATTGATTTTTTCAATAGCAGACTTTGAGAAAGCAGAAACTTTAATTGTCAAAGCTTTTTTAAGATCTCCAACACCTAAAATCTTTACAAGCTTTGCTTTTTCTGTAAGGCCTGCTTCTTTAAGAATTTGAGGAGTAACTTCTGTACCTGCATCAAATTTATTTAAACTTTCAACATTTACAATTTCATATTCTTTACGGAACTGATTGGTAAAGCCTCTCTTAGGAATTCTCCTAAAAATAGGCATCTGTCCACCTTCAAATCCTATCTTTTTTGCTCCATCGCCAGAACGAGCTTTTTGCCCTTTACAACCACGAGTAGCAGTACGACCATGGCCTGAACCAACTCCACGTCCTACAATTTTTTTTCTATGCTTTGAGCCTTTTGCAGGCTTTAAATTATCCAAACCTATCATATTTCTACAGCCTCTTTCTCTCTGATTTTAGCAACATATTCTTTTGAACGAAGAGCTTTCAACGCTTCTATAGTAGCATAGACTACGTTAAAAGGATTAGAAGAACGCATTGACTTTGTAAGAATATCTTTAATACCAACAACCTCAAGAACAGCTATTACTGCTCCACCAGCAATAACACCAGTTCCAGGAGCTGCAGGCTTTAGCAAAACCTTGCCTGACCCTGAAATACCAATTATTTCATGCGGAATCGTGCTTCCTTTAAGCTGCACTGAAACCATATGTTTTGAAGCTTGCATACTTCCTTTTTGTATTGCTGCTTGAACTTCATTTGATTTTCCAAGCCCGCAGCCTACTTTACCATCACCATCGCCAACTACCACTAAAGCGTTGAATGAAAATCTCTTACCACCTTTAACAACTTTTGCTACTCTGTTAACGGCGACAACAGTTTCTTTCAATCCATTATCATTTTGTTGTTTTCCTATTTTTTCAGCCAACTTGTCCTCCTAAGACTATACGCTGTAATGTTTTATCATATCTTTATCTTAAAACTTATATTCGCCAAGACACGCATTAGAAATCCAAACCACCGTCTCTTGCTGCGTCTGCAAAAGCTTTAACTTTTCCTGTAAACTCATAACCTCTGCGGTCAAATACAATCTTCTTAACGCCTTTTTCAGATGCTTTTTTAGCTATCAATTCGCCTACAGCTTTTGCAGCTGCAACAGTATCGGTAACTTTAAGCTTACCTTTAAGTTCAGGAGATAATGTTGAAGCTGATGCTATAGTCGAACTATTGCTATCGTCTATAACCTGAGCATAGATATGCTTATGTCCACGATGGATGCTTAAACGAGGTCTTTCTTGTGTTCCCTCTATTTTACTTCTTACTCTTTTAATACGATAATCAAATCTTTTATTTGAGCATTTCATCTAAAACCCTCTATTTTTTGCCTGAGCCTGCCGCGGCTTTACCGGCTTTTCTTATTATCTTCTCGCCTAAATATCTTATGCCAAACCCTTTATATGGTTCAGGCGGCTTTACTGCCCTAATCTTAGCAGTAAAAGCACCAACTTCATATTTATCTATTCCAGTCACTGTAATCAAAGTATTTTTATCTGGCGTAAGAGCAGCCGTTACTTTTACAGTCGACGGAATAGGAAGATTTACAAGGTGTGAAAATCCTACAGCTAGAACCAACTTTTTTCCACCCTCTATATTTGCTTTGTAACCAAGGCCTATAGCTTCTAGTTCTTTTTTAAAGCCTTTTGTAACACCTTCAATCATATTAACGACAAGACCTCTTGTAAGACCATGAATCATGTTATGTTCACGAGTTTCTCCAAGAGCTTCAACAAGAATGCTATCTTTATCAACTTTTATGTTTATCTTATTATCTATAACCTGCAAAAGTTTTCCAGCAGGACCTGTTATTTCTAACACGCCATTTTTAAACTCTGCCTTCACCTTTTCCGGAATTTTAACCGATTTTTTCCCTAAGCGACTCATCGTTTTGACCCTCAATATAAAATTTTTGCTAATACACAAATCCCCAGTAACAGAAGGCGACTCAAAGCCGATATTACCAAACGTATCCTATTACTTCTCCACCAATTTTTTCTTTTCTAGCTTGGCTGTCGGTCATTAAACCTTTTGAAGTGGAAACTAAGGTAACACCTAACCCACCTACAGTTTTTGGCATATCTTCATAGCCTTTATAAATTCTTAAAGAAGATTTAGAAACCCTTTTCATTCCTTGAAGAACAGGTTTTCCATGAGCGCTATACTTAAGATAAATTCTTAAAACACCTTGCTTTTTATCATCACTATTCTTATAGCTTATAATATATCCTTCTTCTTTTAAGATTCTAGCTATTTCCATTTTCATTTTTGAAGACGGAATATCAACTTTTTCGTGTAATTTCGCATTTGCATTGCGAATACGGGCGAACATATCTGAAATTGGATCTGTAATCATTAAACCGACCTCTTTTAAAATTTAGTACTCTTACCAGCTTGACTTTGCAAGACCTGGTATCTCACCATTATGTGCCAATTTGCGCAAACATATTCTGCAAAGACCGAAATCTCTATAAAAGCCGCGCGGTCTTCCACACAAGCGACATCTATTCCTGTAGCGCGTTGCAAATTTCTGAGGTTTACGCATCTTTGCTTCTGCTGAAGTTGTTGCCATAGAAAAATATCCTTTGCTTTATTTGCTATTTATTTTCTCTTTTTTTGAACGGCATCCCAAGATCTTCCAATAAAGCTTTCGCATGCTCGTCTTTTTCAGCCGTCGTTACAATAGTAATATTCATTCCTCTTGCTTTGTCTGACTT
Organism: Candidatus Endomicrobiellum guadaloupense; assembly: GCA_031278895.1. Classification (GTDB taxonomy): domain Bacteria; phylum Elusimicrobiota; class Endomicrobiia; order Endomicrobiales; family Endomicrobiaceae; genus Endomicrobiellum; species Endomicrobiellum guadaloupense. The sequence continues at coordinate 7,085 of JAITJN010000043.1, read as the reverse complement.
TTCAACATTGATTTCAGGGAATATGTACTGTTCTGTAAGACCTAAATTAAAGTTGCCTCTTCCATCAAAACCATTAGGCTCAATCCCTCTGAAGTCTCTTATACGAGGAATTGCTATATTTATAAGTCTATCTAAAAATTCATACATCATTGTATTTCTTAGAGTAACTTTTATACCTATTGGCATTCCTTGACGGACTTTAAAATTTGATACTGACCGTTTCGCACGGCAAACCAAAGGTTTTTGACCGGTGATAGCCTCAAGCTCAGTAGTTGCAATATCTAAAACTTTAATGTTTTCTTTTGCTTCACTTAATCCAATATTTATAACAATCTTGCTAAGCCTAGGAATCTGATGAACGTTCTTAAAATTGAACTGTTTTTTAAGTTCATTTTCTACATTTTTCTGATAAAATTCTTTTAACCGAGGTTGGTTCATAATTCTTTCCTTATCTTTCTTCGTTACTTACACCTAATGCAAGGTATTTTAAGCTTTTTGCTAAGAAACAGTGAGTGAAGTTTGCTATACATGCAAATGAACGAAAGTTTCTCAAAGCAAAGCAAAAATTTAAAAGGCAAAGCATTATATTAACATCTCTCCACATTTGCGACATACTCTTACTTTTTTACCATCGGAAAGCTTGTCAAATTTAGGCCTAAAAGATTGTCCACATTTTGGACAAACAAGCATAACTTTGCTTGCAGCTATAGAAGCTTCTTTCTCGCGTATTCCTCCAGAATCTCTCTGGGTAGGCTTTGTGTGTCTTTTTACAAAGTTAATTTTTGAAACTATGACTTTTCCTTCTTTAGGAAAAACATCAAGAACTTCACCTTTCTTGCCCTTGTCTTTTCCCGATAAAACTATAACGTTGTCTTTCTTCTTAATGTTAAACATTTTATTATCCTGTTTTGTTTTTCGCTCTTACCTCTTCTAATGGGACTCCCAATTAAAACTTTCTGGAATGATAACAGAAGCATAATCTTTAATTTTTCTACTTTTACCAATAGAAAGTAGAAATACTAAAAGACTTATATTACTTCAGGCGCCAAAGAGATTATCTTAAGATAATTATTTTCTCTAAGTTCTCTTGCCACCGGTCCAAAAATACGCGTACCTTTTGGTTCCCCTTCATCATTAATAATAACAGCTGCATTGTCGTCAAACTTTATATATGTTCCATCTGCACGGCGAATTTCTTTTACTGTACGCACAATTACTGCCTTAACAACTTCCCCTTTTTTTATATTTCCGTGCGGCAAAGCGTCTTGAACAGATGCGTGTATAACATCGCCAATACTTGCATAACGACGTTTCATGCCTTTTGTTACTCTAAAACAACGAATTTTTTTCGCTCCTGAGTTATCTGCTACGTTTAAAATAGTTCTTTCCTGAATCATTACAGTATCCTTCGTTAAACTTAGTTTTTAGATTTCTGCCGCTTTATTTACGACTTTTATCAAAACCCACCTTTTTGTTTTTGAGATAGGTCTTGATTCCATTATTTCAACTTTATCCCCTAAATGGGAAGCGTTCTGTTCATCATGCACAGCAAATCTATTCTTGCTGCGAAGCACGCGACCATACAGAGAATGGCGATATGTTCTTTCAATAGAAACCAATCTTGTCTTAGAGCTCTTATCACTTACAACTATGCCTGTGCGGCACTTGCGTTTTCCACGTTCTTGTGACATTGTTCCTTCCTATTATTTTATCTTATTTAGACTCTTTCTTCTGAGCAATAAGCGTTTTGATTCTTGCTATTGTTCTTCTAATTTCTCTTATTTCAAGAGGATTCCTTACAGGCGCAGTTGAATGACGAAACTTCAGCTTAAAAAGCTTATCCTGCAATTCAGCAAACTTTGCATTAAGCTCTAGTTCAGTCATATTCTTCATTTCATTCCAAAGTTTACTTTTCATCTTATCCTCAAATATCTGCTCTGACTAAAATTTTTGTGTGTATAGGTAGCTTGTTTGATGCAAGAGTCAAAGCCTTTCTTGCTTCTGCTTCCGCAATACCTTCCATCTCAAACATTATTCTTCCGGGCTTTACTACAGCAACCCAAAACAGGGGATCGCCTTTACCTTTACCCATTCTTGTTTCTGCAGGCTTTTTTGTGATTGGTTTATCAGGGAATATTCTGACCCAAACTTTTCCGCCCTTCTTTGTAAATCTAGTAAGTGTAACACGAGCTGCTTCTATTTGATTGCTATTTATCCACACAGGTTCAAGAGCTTGAAGACCATACTTACCAAAAGCCAAGTAAGCGCCGCCTTTGGCTTTGCCTTTCATTCTTCCCCTATGCGTCTTTCTATATTTAACTCTTTTTGGCATCAACATATAATGACCTCTGTCTTTTTATGTCTTAATTTACTTACGCTCTTCATTACTTTGCGTTTGCTCAGATGCTACGGCATTTGCATCAACAAGCTTTGCTTCTTCAAGCAATTCTTTAGCCGTTTTCTTGAAAAGCTCTTTTTTAAATATCCAAACTTTAACGCCAATTTGACCCATCGTCGTATACGCTTCGGAAAAACCATAATCTATATCAGCTCTGAAAGTTTGCAACGGAATTCTACCTTCTTTAAGCCACTCAGTTCTTGCAATCTCTGCTCCACCAAGTCTTCCAGAAACCATAATTTTTATACCTTGAGCACCAGCTACCATTGCTTTTTCTATAGTCTTTTTCATTGCTCTTCTAAAAGCTATTTGCTTTTCCAATTGAAAAGCAATGCTTTCAGCAGCAAGCTGAGCATCTACTTCTGGTCTCTTTATTTCCATAACATTTACAAATGTTTTCTTTGAAGTCATGGATTCAACTTCTTTTCTCAATAACTCTATACCTTGTCCACCTTTGCCTATAACAATTCCTGGACGAGAAGTATAAATATTTACACGTAAATATTTACCAGGTCTTTCTATAACAATCTTAGATACAGAAGCTAATTTAAGTTTATTTTTCAAATAAACTCTTATACGACGATCTTCTTCTATAAAATCAGGCATCTCTTTTAAATTAAACCATTTAGATTCCCAATCTCTAATATATCCTAATCTTACGCTTTTGGGGTGTACTTTGTGACCCATGTTTCCTACCTTTCCTAAAAAAATTTTATCTTACTTTGCTTCAACGGCTTTTAGCACTTTTTTCTTTCTTTTTCCATCAGAGACGCCTACGTCGGTAACGACTATCGTAAGGTGAGCCGTTCTCTTTTTTATAGACATACCTCTGCCCTGCGGACCAGGCCTCATTCTCTTAAGTATAGGACCGTTACCTACCCAAGCTTCTTTAACTTTTAAGCCTGAAAAATCGCTTAGCTTTCCTGAATTTGCTGTCGCGCTTTTTAAAACTTTTTCAACTAAAGTAGTGGCAGCCTTAGGAAGAAAAGAAAGGACTTCAAATGCTTTCTCAACTTTTTTGTTTCTAATAAGAGAAAGAACTTGGTTAACTTTTCTTGGAGTATATCTAACAAATTTTGCTGTTGCCTTTGCTTCCATCTTATATCCTTTTTCTCTGTTTGACAATCGCCATATGGCGACTATTGTCGTTTATGAACTTAAAGTTCAAACTATCTAATTTCTAGGTTAGAGACGTTTCCTGTTTAGTCATTCCGCCGTGCCCTTTGAAAACTCTTGTCGGAGCAAATTCGCCAAGTTTATGACCTACCATTTGTTCCGATATGAATATAGGCAAAAACTTTTTGCCGTTATGTACTGCTACAGTATGCCCTACAAATTCTGGAGTTATAACACTTGCTCTTGCCCACGTCTTTATAACTTTTTTATCTCCGGTTTCATTAAGCTTTTGCATTTTCTTCAAAAGCTTCTCATCAATGTATGGACCTTTTTTTGTGGAACGACTCATTTATTATTTCCTCCGATTACTTCTTAGCTTTATTACGATGGCTTACTATTACCCAATCCCAAACTTTCTTAGGTCTTGTCTTGAACCCTTTAGCAGGTTGATTCCAAGGGCTTCTGGGTTGGTTGTTACCTTTAGATCTACCTCTACCGCCTCCGTGTGGATGGTCAACAGAGTTCATTGCAGTTCCGCGAACATGAGGTTTTTTACCCATGTGACGGTTTCTTCCTGCAGATCCCACCGTAATGTTTTCATGGTCCAAATTTCCTACTTGACCAATTGTTGCACAACAATTTACTCGGACAAGCCTTATCTCGCCAGAAGGCATTCTTACGTGAGCATACTCGCCTTCTTTAGCAAGAAGCTGGGCTGCAGCTCCGGCTGAACGAACAAGCTGTCCGCCTTTTCCTGCAACAAGTTCCAAGTTATGGATGAAAGTACCTACAGGGATATTCGTAAGAGGAAGAGAGTTTCCTTGCTTTATCTCGGCATCCGGTCCGGACATTAAGGAATCTCCAACTTTTACACCCACAGGCTGAATTATATATCTTTTTTCTCCATCCTGATATTGCAGAAGCGCTATTCTGCTTGAACGGTTAGGATCGTATTCAATTGCTATTACTTTGGCTGGAATATTGCATTTGTCTCTTTTGAAATCTATTATTCTGTAAAATCTTTTATGCCCGCCGCCTCTGAAGCGAACCATCACCTGTCCGGTATTGTTGCGACCACCTTTTTTCTTTATGATTCTGATTAAGGATTTCTCAGGATCTGTTTTTGTTATATCGGAGAAGTCTGAAACTGACATTTGTCTTCTAGACTGGGTATACGGCTTAAATGTTTTAATCGGCATTGCTTTTTCCTGTTATCGGGCAGCAACTTTTATATTTTGAGTTGCAATTATTTTATTTGCCCATATTTTTTTGCAATCATTTCTTGATTGCTATGACTAGTATCTTAATTAAATCTCTTCTGCCATTTGAATTTCTTGCCCTTCGCCAAGCTTTACTATAGCTTTTTTCCAATCGCTCTTGTATCCTGCATGCATACCCATTCTTTTCCTCTTTCCTAAGTAGTTTGATGTATGAACGCTTTCAACTCTTACGTTAAATAATGATTCAACAGCTTGCTTTATTTGAAACTTATTAGCATTTTTATCTACAACAAAAGTATATTTATTATGCTTTTCTTTTAAAACAGCTGCTTTTTCAGTTACGATAGGTTTCTTAATAATGTTTCTGATATCCATGTTATTTCCTAATAATATTAAAGACAATCTCTTATATAGATTGTCTTTCTTTTATTGCATCAACCGCTTCAGGTGTAAGAACCAATTTATCTGCCCAAAGAACTTGATACGCGTTAATGTTATTTACGTTTTCAACTACTACATTTTTTATATTTCTTGCTGCAAGCCTAAAGTCTGCATCGTGAGCAATAGCAAAAACAACTTTCTTATCTTCAAGTTGGAGATTTTTTAAAAGCTCTATAACATTCTTTGTTTTAACTTTTTCAACTCTTACAGAATCAACAACTATGATATCTTCTTTCTGTAATTGGACAGAAAGCGCCATACTTAAAGAAAGTCTTCTCTTCTGTTTTGACATCTTTGTGTAGTAGTCTCTAGGCTGTGGTCCAAAAATGATTCCACCCTTTCTCCACAAAGGAGAGTTTCTCTGTCCTGCACGAGCATTACCGGTACCTTTCTGTTTCCAAGGTTTTGCCCCTGAAAAAGATACTTCGCCTCTTGTTTTTGTTTTATGTGTTCCAGCTCTTTGATTGTTTAAATACGCTGTTGTAATTTCGTGCAAAAGAGCGGTTGAAACTTCCGTATTAAAAAACTCTGGAAGATCTATTTTCCCTTTTTCTTTCCCTTTTGCGGTATAAACTATTGTATCCATATTCTCTCTCTGTCCCATCAGCAATACTTCTACCAACGGATATTGATATTCCCCTTTATTTCTTTTTTGCTTTTCCTGCTTTAACTTCTTGAACAACAGGAATCTTTTTAAGTGTGTTACTTATAAATAAAGTTCCAGTTTTAACAGCAGGAACAGAACCTTTAATAAGCAACATGTTGTTTTGCGCATCAACATTTACGACGAGCAGTTTTTGTATTGTAACAAATTCATTGCCTAAATGTCCAGACATTCTCATGCCTTTAAGCACCTTCTGAGGCCCCTGACCGCCACTAGATCCTCTGGCTCTGGTTCTGTCAGACTGTCCGTGTGTTGTAGGCTGCATACCAAAATTATGTCTCTTTATAACACCAGCAAATCCTTTTCCTTTTGTTATAGCGGAAACATCTACATAGTCACCAGCTTTAAATACATCAGTCTTTATTTCCTGCCCTACAGAAAATTCAGCAACATCTGCAACTCTGAATTCCTTAACAACTTTCTTTGGGGCTATACTATTTTTCTTAAACAATCCCAATTTTGCTTTGTTAAGATTCTTCTCTTTAACATCGTCAAATCCAAGCTGAACTGCGGTATATCCGTCTTTTTCAGCTGTACGGATCCCGGTTACTACGCAAGGACCGGCTTCTACTACAGTTACAGGTATGAGGTTCCCTTTATCATCAAAAACCTGTGTCATACCTACTTTTTTCCCAATAATTGATTTTAACATATTATCTCTCTACTGTTTTCATTATTTTAATTACATCTTGATTTCAATATCAACGCCTGCAGGTAAATCAAGTTTCATAAGTTCTTCAACTGTTTTTGAAGAAGGTTCACGAATATCAAGCAATCTCTTATGAATTCTCATTTCAAACTGTTCACGGGACTTTTTATCTGTATGTACAGATCTGTTTACCGTATATTTTTTAATGTTAGTAGGCAAAAGTACTGGGCCAGTTATAGCTGCGCCTGTACGTCTTGCTGTCTCTACTATCTTTGCAAGCGAATCATCCAACATTTTATGATCGTATGCACGCAATTTAATTCTTAAACGTTGAGCCGCTCCTGCTTTTTCATTTACCATAAATTTTAACCCTGTTTAAATTTTGATGAAGATGTATTGCATACTAAAACATACTATTTGTCAATCAAAATCCGAATAAATAAATATTCGGGTTTTGGTTTATATAGAATTATATCCCTATTCAACGATTTCAGTAACAACGCCAGAACCTACTGTTCTTCCGCCTTCTCTTATTGCAAATCTCAACTGAGGGTCCATTGCTACTGGCATTATCAACTCTATTTCCATCGTCACATT
>JAITJN010000026.1 GCA_031278895.1 Candidatus Endomicrobiellum guadaloupense | reverse complement strand
CTCTCCCACTATTTATCAATTTGTATATATGTTCTGTCTTGTCTACATATATTGCTCCATCATTGCGTAACACTTCAAACGTTTGCGTCCCTATTGGTAGTATTTTCATTCTTTCTTCCTTTATTCTTAACTCTATTACTAATACCTTTTCTTTTATCTTTCTACCTTATTATACCAATTTTATTAACTTTTTGGTGAATAATACATAATAATTATCAATATAAAGTTAAAAGAAAACTGAAAGAATATACTTTGAATCCAATAAAATGGTGATGAAGCTATTGTCCAAATCCACAATAGATTTAGCAGCCAACAAGTAAAAGAAATACTATGGAAGTATGATTAAAGTAAATGTAAGTTATCTTGTGAGTCCTTGAGAATTTTTAAATATAGGAAACTACTTTAAGTATTTAAGTGTACCGCCTTTTAGACTATACATTTTACCTTTATACCCAGACTCTTTTAATAACTGTACAGCATAAATACTTTTGTATCCATACTTGCATACAAAAATAGCATCGAAGTTTTTGTTTAGCTTGTCTTTTAAAAATACAATATTCTTTAAAGAAATAGTTGCAGCTTGCGGAAAAACAAGATCGTTTTTATCATTTTCTTCGCGAATATCTATGAGCTGTATATTTTTATTATTTTTAATTTTTATATTTAGCTCGTCTGAAGTTATTTCGTTTTTTGAAGACTCACTTATATGACAAAATTCATCGTAATCAATCAATTCCTTTATTGATGGATTTTTGCCACACAAAACGCATTTGCTATCTTTTGCAATTTTAAATTCTTTAGCAACCATATTTAAAGCGTCAAGGTATAATAAACGTCCAATTAAAGAATTTCCTGCTCCTGTTATTATCTTTATAACTTCACATGCTTGTATAGAGCCAATTATACCTGTTATAGCACCAACAATACCACTTTCACCGCAAGATGGAACATTTCCAGGTTTTGGAGACACTGGATGAAAACAACGATAACATGCACATTTCTTCACATCAAAAACGCTTACTTGCCCCTCAAACCTATACACTGATGCCCAAACATCAGGAATGCCTATAATAGCACAGGCGTCATTTACAAGATACCGTGTTTGAAAGTTGTCTGCTGCATCTACAACAACATCATAATTTTTTAATACCTCTAAAGCATTTAAACTCGTGAGTTTTTCATTATATGTTATAACCTTTATTTCTGAGTTTAATCTTTCAATTTTTTCTTTAGCAATTTCAACTTTACTTTTACCTACATCTTTATCACCGTAAAGAATCTGTCTTTGCAAATTTGAAACATCAACATTATCAAAATCAATAATGCCAATATTTCCTACACCTGCTGAAGCAAGATATACAGCAACAGGACAACCAAGTCCGCCAGCTCCAACAATAATGACGCGGGAAGATTTTATGCACTCTTGTCCTGAAATACCAATTTCTTCAAGCAATATATGACTTTTATATCTCTCGTAAAAATTATGCATATTTATCCCCCGGCAACAAATCTTAAAATTTCAACACTGTCGCCATCTGAAAGGAAAGTTTTTTCTAATTCATTTTGATTTATAACTTTCATATTTAATGCAACGACAACAGTTTCAGGAATAATATTTCTTTCTTTTAATATTTCTAAAAGCGACAAATTTTCTCCAATAATTCCATCTTTTCCATTTAATTTAATTGTTACCATTGATTGCCTCTAAAGCTTGTTTTACTGTATCTTTTATATTTGCTGAAGAAGTTATTTCTGTTACCATACAAATATTTTCTGGGTTAAAGTTGGATACTTGCTTAATATTAGAAAGCTTTATTCCGCCTATTGCAACTTTTGGAATTTTAATATTTTTTACACAGTACTCCAAATATTTAAGGCCAACGGGAGCATAGACATTATCTTTTGTAAATGTTTTAAATATTGGCCCCACACCAATATAATCTGCGCCTTGTTCTTGTGCTTTCAATGCTTGAGTTGGAGAGTGTGTTGAAATGCCTATAACAATATCTCCAACACGTTCTCTTGCTTTCAAAATTGCTAAATCATCTTGTCCTAAATGCAGTCCATCGCTTGCAACATCAATAGATATATCTACATCATCATTTACAATAAAAAATGCGCCATATTCTGAAGTTAATTTACGTATTTGTTGACACTGTTTGAACTTTTCTAGTTTCGTTTTATATTTGTCGCGGTATTGTAAAACTTTTACACCAGCATCAAGCATTTCTTTTACAACAGTTATATTATCTTTTCCATTTGAAAAATTCTCAGCAGTAATTGCGTACAAACATTCTGGCAACTGTTTTTTCATTTTAAAACATATCCTTCATTATGGGTTGGTACCCAGCTTTGTATATCATCTCTTTAACACTTTCAACACTTGCTGCGTCGTTTATTGTAAATTGTCCTTTGGATAAGACTTCTTCATTTTTAATTCTTTTTACATATCCACCAACTTCAGTGCTTGACCCAGCTGACATTTTTGTAATGCCAAGTGGTATAAGATTGTTTCTTAATGTTGCGCTCTCGCGAGTAGAAACAGTAATATTTATTCTGTTTATAAAAAGCCTTACAGCGCATATAGCTTGAACAATTTGCCTATCATTTATTGTTATTTTGGGTTGAAATCCGCCAACAGCAGGACGAATACGCGGGAAAGACATTCCTACTTCTGCATGAGGGAACTTTTTTCTTAAGTATTGTGCATGTAGACCAGCAAAAAAAACTTCACTTATAAAATCGTGTAAGCCCAAAAGCGCGCCGACATTAAGATTTCTGTAATTTGCCATACCTGCTCTCTGGCAAGTTTCAAGGCGATATCTATAATCGACTTTTCCTCCTTTTGTGTGTAAAACTTTATAAAGTTCTTCATTGTAAGTTTCTTGATATATTGTAAGGCCGTTAACGCCAACATCAAATAATTCTTTATATTCATTTTCATCAAGAGGATAAACTTCCAAGTCAACAGCATCAAAATAGTCTCTTAAAATTTCAACGGTCTTTTTTAAATAGTCTAAAGAAGTTTTTACACGACTCTCGCCGCATACAAGCAAAATGTGCCGTATGCCATAACCAGCTATTATCTTACAGTTTTCTTCTATTTCTTCAAAAGTTAAAACTTCTCTTTTAATATTGTTATTTGTAGAAAAGCCACAATATAAACAATTGTTTATGCAAAAGCTTGACACATATAATGGAGCATACAATAATATGCTTTTGCCAAAATGCTTTACAGCAGTTTCATTTGTTTTTTGCGCCATATCTTCAATATGATTAAAAGTCTTTGGAGAAAGCAAAGTGAGAAAATCTTGTTCTGACAAGCTCTCCTTATTGATAATTTTTATAATATCACTGTCTGAAACTTTTTCTGTAAAACCACTAAAATCAAATTTTTTATATTCTTGTACTTTATTATAAAAGCTCATATAAACCTCTACTTTCTTAAAAATCCTGTTAGTGGCGACGATGCTACTGCTTCATTCGAAACGACACCATGTTTTGCAAGATAAGCCTTACGTCCCGCAATTACGGCATCTTTAAACGCTTGCGCCATTAAAACAGAGTTAGCGCTTGACGATATAGCCGTGTTTACCATTACTGCAGCACAGCCCATTTCCATACATTTACAAGCATCAGATGCTTTGCCAAGCCCAGCATCAACTATTATAGGCGTGTCTATTTCTTCAATTAAAATACGCACCATTTCTTCGGTTCTAAGGCCACGATTTGTGCCAATTGGAGAGCCTAACGGCATTATGGCTTTTGCTCCTGCGTTTTGCATATCCCTAGCAGAATATAAGTCTGCATTCATATAAGCAAAAACATTAAAATCTTCTTTTGAAAGAATCTCACAGGCGTTTGCTGTTTGATAGTTATCAGGGAGTAGATATTTATTGTCGTTGATTATTTCTATTTTTATTAAATTTGTTCCACAAGCAGCTTTGGCAATTCTTGCAATATCTACAGCTTCAGAGGTATTTCTTGCTCCAGAAGTGTTTGGCATTATATGCATATCTTTAGGAATAAAATTCAAAATATTTTCGTGAGGATTTTCAAAGTCAAATCTACGAACAGCAACAGTTATTATTTGTGACTCCGAGGCTTTTATAATATCTGGTATCAAATTATTGTTTGGAAATTTGCCGCTGCCAAGAAAAAGCCTACTTTTAAGTTCTAACCCTGCAATACTTAAAACATCATCTTTCATTTTTTTTCTCCCAAAGAAAATCCCCTAAAGAACCTGTATTCTTTAAAGGAGTCTATAAATTAGCTTTACATTTCCCTACGCCGGCATTACCCGTATCAGGTTCCAGAGACTTTGTCTCCAATGGTTAAAGAATTTTAAATTCCTCTCTCAGCCCCATCAATGAGGCACCCATCGTTGTTATATCTGACATTGTATCAATTTCATTTTGATGTGTCTATTTTTATAAAGTGCAGACCTTTCTTTTTTAATTTTTTCCAAAAATTTCTCAAAAAAAACTTTTCTTCATAAATAAAATAATATATAGTATTATTTGTTCCATAAGTTTATCAAAAGGAGAACATATGAATATTATGAAAAAAAATATTTTATTTATTTTATTGTTTGCACTATCTTTCGTTTGTTCCTGTATTAAGCCTTCAGCTACAAGAACTGGCACCAGCAGAGATCCTTTTATGTTTGTCAGCGGAGATAAAATAAGTGTTGTACATTACGATTCCTACAAAGTCTTGGTTATATTTGCAGATATACGGACTGCAAAAACAAAGAAAGTAGTTTTATACAAGTATCAAATTGATATGAACTCTTTAGTCTCTATAGAAAATTTCCAAGACATTGATGGAAGTTTAGTTGGATATATAAATAAAAAGCCATTATATGCTGCTCTTCTTTGTATCACTGGTAATGACCCTTATAAGATTGCAACTGTTATTGTATTTTCCTATGCTGCTCATGTTAGGGGGTCAATAATTTATGACTATTTTATTAACAAAATTTTCCGTATTGAGATCTTTGATGAATTTTACTTTCTTTTAAATGATAATGGTCTTTTTTACGCGATTGACAATAATGATAAACGTAATATTGCCTATACTGAAATACCTTTTAAGTAACATAAAGTTAAAGTTTATGCAATGTTTTGATTATTACTCCTTTTGCATAGACTTTGACAAATTGAAAAACCTTCAACGTTTTTTAGAAACTTCATATAGAATTACAGCAGAAGCACAAGAAGCGTTAAGTGAAGAGATGACATTTTTTTGTGGAATTGATATTAAAAAATCACAATGTTTTTTGGTAAGGTTATGGAGACCAAAACCTTCGCTTCCAATAACTATTGCTGATGGAAAAGGCAACTCAGAACTTTCTAGCCTTTGTCCACCGTTTTCTGCCCCAACAATCCAAAAATTGTTTTCTTTTAATAAATCTATAGCCTGATTTAAATTTGAAACTTTTGATATTAATATATGTTCTACAGCTCCTGCAGATGCTTTTGAAACAGTTTCATTTACGCCAACAGCTCTCCACTTTGGTATTATTATACCGTCAGCACCAAATGCTACACAGTTCCTTATAATTGCTCCTAAATTATGAGGGTCTTCTATTCCATCTAATATTACAAGAAGAGGTTTTGAAGATGACTGCATTGATTGGTTTATTAAATCTTCTATCTCAATGTATTCTATAGAAGATACTTCTACAGCAACACCTTGCGATTGCTGTGAATATTTATTAAACTTTTCAGGCGGGACAGTATGGACAGCTATACCTTTTTGCTTTGCAAGAGAAATTATTTCTGAGATTGTAGTCCCTCGCGCCGTCTCTGAAACCATCAGTTTGTTAGCTGTACGTTTACCTGCTTTAAGAAGTTCTAAAACAGAATTGCGGCCATATATAATATTTTCTAGTAACGCTTCTTTTCTATTGGCTCTGTTTTTATGCATTTTGCCCTTTTCAAATTAGTAAAAAATTTCTTTTTCTTAATTACTCAAAATATGGCTTACTTGAATTAACCTCAGGGACATCCACTTCCCAAGACTCTGTCTTAGAAACTCTATACTCTTAAACCTTTTCTAGCTCTACAAATTCATAAAATCTTTATACAAGCGTTTTTTTGTTTGCTAGATTAGAAGCTGCTTTATCAACATCAGCAGACGCAACTATTTCATCAAAAATCTCAACTGAAAGCTTTTTTATTGAATCTATTTTATCTTCATCTTGTTTTGAAAATTTTGAAAGCACAAAATTTGCCATATCCATAAATTCTGGGAATGGACCTATACCAAACTTTATTCTAGGGAATTTATCTGTGTGAAGTCGCTCTATAATGGATTTTATTCCGTTATGCCCGCCTGCAGAGCCAGACATTCTAATTTTATATTGCCCAAGAGGTATGTAAAAATCGTCATAGCAAATAACCATTTCTTTAGGATCGATTTTATAATATTTTGCAAAAGACGATACAGCATCGCCTGAAAGATTCATAAAAGTTGTAGGTTTTAAAAACCAGACTTTGCTGCCGCAAGCCTCATAAAAAGATATATCCCCTATATTATCCCAATCTTTAAACTCAAGCCCTTTAGCTAACGCTATACAATCCAAAGCCATAAAACCAAGATTATGGCGCGTATTTTTATATTTATGCCCAGGATTGCCAAGCCCGACAAAAAGTTTAATTTGTTTAGACACTGGCAACTCCATAATCTATTTTATTACTTCTTTGCTGCTGAAGCTACTGCTACTTCTTCACCTTCTTTTTCTTTCTTTCCCTTGCTTATAACTTCAGGCTGCGCCGTCTCTGGGCCTGCTACCGCTGCTGTATCTGCATGTGGAGCCTCTTCAACCTTTGTAGCTATAACATTGACAATAATTGTTGAAGGATCTTGAACATAATCAACTCCATCTAGTTTAGGCAAATCAGCTATTGTTATCCCTTGTCCTATAGCAAGATGGCTTACATCTACACTGATCTTCTGAGGTATGCTCTTAGGAAGTGCATTAACTTTAACTTCTCTGACGATAAATTCCATAGTTCCGCCAAAGTTCTTAACTCCATCTGCAACTCCGTCAATGTGTATTGGCACCAAAACTTCAACTTTATCTTCAAGAGAGATTGCATGAAAATCTATATGAATAGGTGCTTGTGTTAAAACATCTCTTTGGATCTCTTTTACAATAGCAGGCTTTTTCCCATCTTTGAAGTTTAAATCTATAATTATGTTTGCTCCGTTTGTTTCTATTATTGATATAAATGCTTTAGCGATAACGGATATTTGCTCCGTTTTAACATTTTTCCCGTACAATATGGCAGGGATTTTTCCATCTTTTTTCAAAGAAGACAGATTTCCTTTGGACCAACACGGTCTCAATTCAACATCTAAAATTACTTCTTTCATTCAAATCCTCCATTTTATTACATAAGAAGTTTATTTTTAGTAAAATAAAGCGCTTATTGATTCATCTTTTGAAATTCTTTTTATTGCTTCAGCTAAGATTGCTGCTACTCTTAATACAACAATCTTTTCATTTGGACTTTCTTTTGATAGCGGAATTGTGTCCGTTATTACAAGCTCTTCCAAAGCTGAATTTTGTATTCTTTGCTTGGCTTGCCCTGAAAGAACTCCATGAGACGCTGCTCCAAGAACTTTTGTAGCGCCTTTTTCTTTTATAACATCTGCAACTTTTGTTAATGTTGTTCCTGTATCAACCAAATCGTCTACAATTATACATGTCTTGCCTTTTACTTCTCCTATAATATTCATTATAGAAGCTTCGTTAGGCCTAGGTCTTCTCTTATCAACAATTACTAAGTCTGCATGGATAAGCTTTGCAAAAGATCTTGCTCTTTCTACACCTCCTGCATCAGGCGAAACTACAGCTACATCTTTTAAATTTTTATCTTCAAAATATTTTGACAATATAGGTTTTGCATAAAGATGGTCTACAGGAATATCAAAGAATCCTTGAATCTGTCCTGCATGCAAATCCATAGTTAAAAGTCTTGTAATACCTGCGGTTGTAAGAAGGTTTGCAACAAGTCTTGCGGTAATTGGTACTCTTGGTTCAGACTTTCTGTCTTGTCTTGCATACCCATAATAGGGAACAACAGCAGTTATTCTTCTTGCTGAGGCTCTTTTTAAAGCGTCGGCAATAATTAAAAGCTCCATCAAATTTTCGTTGACAGAAGGACATGTAGACTGTATTATAAAACAATCTGAACCCCTAACATTATCAACTATCTTTACTTGACTTTCTCCATCGCTAAAACGCCCGACTTTTGCTTCACTCAATTCAACGCCAAGTTTTTGAGAAATCTGTTTTGCAAGCTCTATGTTAGCGTTACCTGAAATAATTTTGAGTTTCATGATTCCCCTTTTTAATTAAAACTTCTATTTTGTATTACTTCTTTTATGCTTCAATTCTTGTCTTGACCTTGCTATTATAAGTTTCCCTGACGGTACGTCATGCGTCACTGTTGAACCTGCAGCTACTAAAACATTCTCTCCGATTTTAACAGGAGCAACAAAATTAACATTAGAACCTATGAAAGATTTATTTCCTATTATAGTCTTATGTTTATTTACTCCATCATAATTACAAGTAATTGTGCCAGCGCCTATATTTACATTCTCCCCTATTTCAGCGTCGCCTATATAAGAAAGATGATTAACTTTAGAGTCTTTTGCTATCACGGCTTTCTTCGTTTCTGAAAAATTGCCAACTTTTACATTATCTTTTAAAACCGAGCCTGGCCTTATATGTGAAAAGGGACCTATTTTAACATTTTTGCCTACAATAGCTCCATCTATATATGAATAGGAAACTGTACTTCCTGAGTCTATCTTAGAACCCACTATATAACTTGACCCTTTTAATACACACCCTTGCCCTATAACAACACCTGCGTCAATAAAAACACCAGGATATATAAGGCTGTCTTTACCAATTTTTGCGTCGTAGGATATATAAACATTACTTGTATCTACAATACTTATCCCCCTTTCTAAAAGCTCTTCTACTTTTTTGTTTTTCAAAAAAGTTTCAGCTTGAGAAAGGTCTATTCTATTATTTATACCTTTTACTTCATTTTCATCTTCTGTTATAGTTAAATATGTAGTTTTGCCCATACTTTTAAGAATTGTAACTGTGTCTGTTATATAGTATTCTTTTTTTGCGTTATTAGGTTTTACTTTTGAAAGAGCTTTCCATAAGTTTTTATCAAAGCAATATATGCCGGAATTTATTAATCTTATCTGTTTTTCAACAATATCAGCATCTTTTTCTTCTACTATCTTTTCTAAAGAATTATTATCTTTTTTTACAACCCTGCCATAACCAGAAGGATTTACAACTTCTGTAGCTAAAACTCCAACTGAAGAATTAGCTTTTTGATTACCTTTTATTAGAGAAGATAAGGTAGCCTTTTTAATTAAAGGAACATCACCGCTTAAAACCAAAATATTGCCAGTATACTTTTTTAAAACTTTTTCTGCCTGCATCACAGCATGCGCAGAACCATACTGTTCTTTTTGATAAACAATTCTAATGCTCTCTACATCAATTTTTGACAAATATTCTTCAATTTTTTGCGCGCCATGCCCTAACACTACAACTATATTGTCAGGCCTTAAAGATGAAACAGTATCTACAACCCACTTTATTAATGGTTTACCTGAAAGCTTGTGCATAACTTTAGGCAAAGAAGACTTCATTCTACTTCCTGCGCCTGCGGCAAGTATTACAACTGAAAAATTTTTCATTAGTAAACCCAAAATTCCCTTTACGAGCTGCTCTAAAGGGAATAGATAAAAAACCTCTCTATACTTTTAATACTTTAATTATACAAAATAATTAAAAATAACAAAAATTTCTTAAATATAAAACATATATCCATTTTCTGAAGAACGTTTTTGAACATCAAGCGCAAGGCTTTCAAGAGAGATCTCAGAAAGAGCATAATGAATTGAATTATCTAATCTTTCTAAAACAGAACTTTGAATTGTTTTTTCTATAGAATCTTCGCCATCAAGAAAAGAGTCAGAGTTTTTTTCAAACAAAGAAATTTCTATTGAAGATATTATATCAAAAGCAGTTATATCTTTAGGATCTCTGGAAAGTTGGTATCCTCCACGCGCTCCTTTTATAGATAGCACAAGGTCAGCCCGTTTGAGAAGAGCAAAAACTTGTTCTAAATATATTTTTGAAATTTTTAGTCTTTCTGCCAAACTCAAAACAGTAACATAGTCTCCATTACTAGGATATCTTTGCGCTAAACATATCATGGCAGCTAACCCATATTTAGCTTTAGTAGACAGTCTCATAAAAAACTCCTTATATTAACTGATTTGAGTATTCTATACATAGAATAAATAAATGTCAATTTATACGAAATCATACCTGTGTTTCAAGCTGAAAACTTATGACGTAAAATACAAAACATTATATTTTGGCAAGAAATTTGTATAATTATGCAAATTTATAAACCAAGAAGGCAGGATTTAAAATGAAAAAAGCGGTTACCACTTTAAGTTTGTGGGTTACTTGTTTATTTTTATTAAATTCAGGAGTTTCTGCAGAAAATAAACCCCTTTTTAGAATAGAACGCAACAAAAATGCTAATGTTGTTATGTATGATGCAAGATTAGACGCAAACGGTAACATAGATAAAAAAAATCCTATTGATGCTTATTGGATTTTATTTACAAAACAAGGCCAGCGCAAAGAAATTTCTGCTTTTGAAAAAAAGGCTTACGGTTACAATGCAACAGAAAAAAAAGATAATTCCTATAACTTGGTATTGAAAGCTGTTAAAGATAAACCTATGACAATTGTTTTAGTAAACGGCGAACCTAAAGCTGAAATTCTCATAAACAATAAAGAAGCTTATCTCTCATCAGTTTATGTATCAGCAAGCGATGCATTGATTCCAAAAGTATCTTATTTAATTCTTACAGGGACAGATCAGAAAACTGGAACTAAAGTTACTGAAAAAATAATCCCTCAATAAATAATATTTGCTTTCTACCAACTTTTATAGCAAGCATTGTATAACTTTGTATATCTACACAATCGTATCATCATAAGACCATAAGAGACAGGGGAATAGCATGAAGATTGGTTGTCCAAATGAAGTCATGGGCAGTATGTTTGTTATAATGGGCGCATCTTAAGCGCAACCCATCCAAAAAGCTACGCCAATATATATCAGAGTAGTTTTTTTATTAACAATAATTAAACAGACTCTATGACATCACCCTTATCATCGTCGTCATCTTCAATATCTTCAAGCGCTGAAGACGAAAAAAGTGTTGGGATTGGCGTTTCATCAAATTTATCTAGATTATCGTCATAAAGATAATAGTCTGTCTCTTTTGCAACCAAACCACTTAACAACAGTACAGCAATTAAATTAGGTATGGCCATAAGAGCATTAAAAGTATCCGCAAGGTTCCACACTACACCTAAAGGCATAACCACACCCCAAAAAGCTGTAGAGATATATATAATTCTGTAAGGGATATTTGATTTTGCACCAAATAAATATTCAACACATTTTTCGCCGTAATAAGACCATCCCAATGCAGTTGTAAAAGCAAATGTAATAAGACCAAAAGTTAAAATAATTGGTCCAACATATTTTATTTGGCCAAAAGCTATATGTGTAAGAATAGCTCCGTTGATACTATTCAATTTTACTGCATTGGGATGAGCCATAATGCTTGAAACTAATACAATGCCTGTTATGGCACAGATAACAACAGTACTCCAAAATGTACCTGTGCTTGATATAAGAGCTTGCCTAACAGAATTTCTAGTCTTTGCAGCTGAAGCTATAATCGAAGCTGATCCCATGCCTGATTCATTTGAAAACAACCCTCTTGCCATACCATGCCTTGCAGCTATCATAATACTTGCACCTATAAACCCACCACCAGCAGCTCTTGGAGAGAAAGCCGATGTAACAATTTCTGATAAAGCAGGCAAAACATAGCTTTTGTTAATTACAAGAATACTTATGCATCCTACTATATATAGGAAAGCCATAAATGGAACAAATTTTATACAAAAATCAGAAATTGCTTTTAGTCCACCTAAAACAATCAAAGACAAAATAACTGATATCCCTATGGCCGAAACCATCATAGGGATATTAAAACTTTCATTTAAAACTGTTGCTACAGCATTTGATTGCACGCTGCTGCCTATACCAAAAGACGCAATACTGCCAAATAAAGCAAAAAGTATACCTAAAAATTTTAAATTAAGCCCTCTTTCTAACACATACATAGCACCGCCAAGCATAGCGCCTTTTTTAGTCTTTACTCTATACTTAACTGCTATTAAAGATTCTGCATATTTAGTTGCTATACCAAAAACTCCTGTAAACCACATCCAAAGAACAGCACCTGGACCACCAAGAGCAATTGCCGTACCAACACCTATAATATTCCCAGTGCCTACTGTTGCAGCCATAGCAATAGCAAGAGAACCGAAGGGGGAGATATCACCTTCACATTCTTTATCGTGTTTAGCAGAAAGTTTTATGCCTAAAAAAATTTTCTTTTGGATAAAGCGAGTCTTAAAAGTAAGATAAAGATGAGTGCCTAGGAGGAAAATCAACATTGGAGGACCCCACAGATACGAGTTCAACCAATCTACAAAGGCGCAAAATTTTTCCATTAGCTCCCTCTTTTGCCGTAAGAAAGTATTGAATCGTAGTCACGACTGCAGCTTAGCATAAATGAGCAGAACTTGCAAAAGAAAAACAAAAGATATAGAATGTCGCTCGGCAGTTAATTATTTAAAGGAGATGTAAAGATGAAGAAATTTGTGTTGTTTGCAGCAGTATTTTCAGCATGCACTTTAGCAGCATGCGGCGTGAAAAAAGCAGCAGAAGAAACTCCAGGTACAGCTGAAGTAGTCGAAGAAGAAGTAGTTGAAGTTTCACAAGATACAACAACAGCAATTCCTGCTGCGGAACCTACTCTACTGTAGAAGAACGTATGTAAGCAAAAAATAGGTAACGAAGCTTGATAGACCTCCCAATCTTAAATGGTTGAGAGGTTTATTTTATTTATAAAAATTTGACTTTTCAATAAAAAAAAGAAGACTATCTCATACTAAAAACAATCTTCTTTTGAGTTAACAAAAAGTTTATTAATCTTAAAAGTTAAACACTGTTCTAATGCCATACACAAATACATTATTGTCGCCATTATCAGGGACATTTCCAGCTCTTGGATTTGCAATATATTGAATGGCTGGTGTAATAGCAAGATAATCATTGATAACCAACTTATAATATACTTCAAATGCAGTTTCTGCTCCGTTTTTATAATTCCCATTATTACTTACGTTATAAATACCAGCTTTAGTAATATGCCCCTTTGCGTCTGAAGACCCATATATCTGACCAAGCGCAATACCAACTGTATCTTTTGTTCTTGACCATACGCAACCATTGATTTGAGTGCCAAAGCTCCAAGATAATGACTTAGGTAAAACAAAAGTAGAAGGTACTACATCATTACCATCTTTATCGGTAACATGAAAACCAGCAGACTTATCTTTATACCCAAACCTCACAAACAAACCAATATTTTCATTTATAGTTTGATCAACACTTACACCAAAACCATAAGAACCTGTTTTTGAAGCATTATCACTATATTTATAGTGAACTTGATTATTTCCCCATAGATATAATCTGT
This sequence comes from Candidatus Endomicrobiellum guadaloupense, assembly GCA_031278895.1. Taxonomy (GTDB): domain Bacteria; phylum Elusimicrobiota; class Endomicrobiia; order Endomicrobiales; family Endomicrobiaceae; genus Endomicrobiellum; species Endomicrobiellum guadaloupense. Next base: position 9,328 of record JAITJN010000026.1, on the reverse strand, counting down.
AATTACCATTTATAGAAGGTTTAAAATCAACTTGAGCAATATTTATTCCGCTTGCATCAAAATGATCTTGATCTGTTGTAAAGTACGCATAGGCAATGTCAAATTTATCATTTAAAGCATACTTCAATCTTAAAGCTGTACGTTGAGCAACAGAGTCTATTATTGGATCGCTAGCAAAAGCACCTGTTATAAATTTGGTTCCATCGTCATCAGCGAACTTGTTAGCAGCAAAAAAAGACCAGAAGTTTAATTTACCAAAATCTATTGTAAGCTTGCTATTAAGAATTGATTGTTCATAATACAATTCCACAACTTTTGCAAGTTCAATTTCTCCTTCTATAGCTTCATCAGCATTGGCATTTACTTTAGACAAAGTATTAACACCTCTATCATCACTTCCGTCAACTTCAAGACCATTTCCTCTACCTCCTTTAAAACGTACTACACCCTTTCCATATTCTTCAAATTCTTTAGTAAGCTTTAAGTCAAATAAATATGAAGCGGAAGATAAACCTTTATCGTCGCCATCATTTGCTTTAGGAGTACTCTGCAAAACAAAAGATCCACAAAGATCTGTTTTAATTCCTAAACTTTGAGATACACTGTCTGATGCAAACGCATCAGCTGAAACAAACAACAAACTTGCTATCAAAAATGCTGTCACTTTTCTTTTCACTTTGTAGTCTCCCAATATTTTTATTACTATGGAATACTCCTCATAGCATTCACTTTGTATGAACCGATTCTACCATTTTTTTAGTTGAAAGTCTCAGGATTTATTCAAAACATCATTTTTATAACCATCAACAGATTTTGAAAGAATAAGCGTCAAAGCACCATCTCCAGTAATATTGCAAGCAGTCCCAAAGCTATCCTGCAAAGCAAATATTGAAATAACAAGTGCCACAGCATTGCTGTCAAAACCCAACACACCAGTAATTAAGCCTAAGGAACCTATCACAGTCCCCCCAGGAACACCAGGAGCACCTACTGCAAAAACACCTAGCAGCAAGCAAAACATAATCATAGTTTCTAGTGAAGGCAATACTCCATAATAAACCTGCGAAATAATCATAACAAAAAACACTTCAGTAAGTACAGAGCCGCAAACATGTGTATTTGCAAAAAAAGGTATTCCAAAATCTACCATATCTTTACGTAAAACATCTGACCTACGTGCACTTTCCAAAGCTACTGGAAGTGTTGCAGCTGAACTCATTGTCCCTAAAGCTGTAAGATATGCAGGAGCATAATATTTTAAAACGTGCAATGGACTCTTTCTTGAATATACAGCAGCAATTGTATATAAAACTGTAAGCCATATGTAATGCCCTATAATCACAATCAAAACTACTTTAACAAAAATAGGTAACTGCTTTGTTATAACTCCTTCATATGCCAAAGAGCAAAATGTAAAAGCTACAAAAAGAGGTAAAATTGGTGTAATTACTTTTGTCACTATAGAAAGAATAATTTTATGAAATTCTTCAAGCAAATTAGCTGTTGTTGTAGATTTAGTCCAAATTACAGCAACACCTATCAAAATAGAAAGCACTAAAGCACTCATTACACTTAAGATAGGTGTAAGACCTAAATTAAATATAACCTTTGGTAACTCTTTTGACTCGGCAAGTGGAGAACTTATTTGTAAATGAGGTATAATTTCAAAACCACCAAGAGCAGACATAAACGCTGCACCAATGCTTGAAACATAAGCTAACCCAACTGCTAACAATAACACTTTTGAAATATTATTACCCAATTTTGTAATTGAAGGAGCAATAAAACCTATAATAATTAAAGGTACACAGAAAAATATTAAAGACCCTAAAATATTTTGAATGGTAACAACAACTTGCATCACAGACACATTCGAGATACAGCCGACAGCAATTCCTATAATAACGCTAAAAACAAGTTTTGCCGGCAAACTACTTAGAAACTTCTTCATACTTGGCATCTCCCTTTAATTTAATACATATAATATATATATGTTTTATATATTATATGTATATTTCTCTCTACATGTCAATAATTTTTTAATAATTTCCCTAAAAGTAAAAAAATAGAAAGGCTATCTAAGTTAGATAGCTCTTCTATTTAAATTTGAGATTAAACCTTAATTTGCAGGTATAACCGCGCCTTTGTATTTTTCTGCAATAAATTTCTTTACTTTATCAGACTTTAAAGCTTTTACCAAAATTATAATAGCTGGGTCATTTAATCTCTTTGGATTTACAGCAATTATATTTGCAAAAGGAGAATCTTCTCTTTCGCTAAATATTCTTGTTTTCTTTATATCAATACCTGCCTCTATAATTCTGTTTGACCATGCTATGTAAGCGTCAAACTGATCTCTTACTCTTGTCACTAAAGAAGGATCAAGCTCAATAATTTTAACAGGCTTTATGTATTTTTCTATCATATGTATACTTGCATTATAAGGGGTTGTAGATTTCTTCAACCGTATAAATCCTGCTTTTGCTAAAAGTAAAAGTCCTCTATATTCGTTGGTACCGTCATTACAAATAGCTATTTTAGCATTTGACGGTAAATCTGAAATTGATTTATATTTGTCAGAATATATTCCCATTGGTTCAATATGTATATTTCCAGCATTAGCTAAGCTTAGATGTTTATCTTCTACTTGAGCGTTCATATATGGAACATGTTGAAAATAATTGGCGTCCAACTCTCCATCAGAAGTTTGTGTGTTTACCAGTGTTGTATCAATTACTGTATAAAGCTTTATAGTGATACCTTTTTTATCTAAGTCTGGCTTAACAAGTTCTATGAGATCAGCGTGCGGAACAGCATCTGCTGCAATTTTTAAAACAACTTTTTTTTGGCCTGCTGCAAAACTAATAGTCCCTGCAAACAACGCCACGCATACCATTGTAAGAAGTCTTTTTGTTTTCATTTTTCTTTCCTTTAGACCACCAAACGTTTACACAAGGTGTCTCTTCTTAAGTATTTTCTTAGAGATAAATGCCCCAAAAAGCTGTAGAAATTCAACACCAACCAATAGAACGATGATAACAGCTACAAGAATGTCTGTACGATACCTGTTGTATCCAAAGCGTACGGCAAGCTCGCCAAGTCCGCCAGCTCCAAAAGAACCTGCGATTGCCGTTATTGAGATGAGTGTAATTGTAAGGACTACAAAATTTCTTATTAAAGTAGGCAAAGATTCTGGTAACATAACTTTTAAAATAATGTCCCAATTTGACGCGCCCATAGCTTTGGCTGCTTCTACTTTGCCTTTAGATACTTCAAGAATGCTGTTTTCAACTAATCTTGAAAATATGGGTATACAGACAATAGCTAAAGATACAATAAATGCTTTTGGCCCGTATGATACACCTACTATAAATTTTGACAAAGGTAAAAAGATTATAACAACTATCATTGAAGGTAAAGACAAAACTGAATTTATAATTGCCCCAAACACTTTATTAAAAATGGGCATAGGGTGGAGACCGTCTTTATCTGTAACATAAAGCAAAACTCCAAATAACAAACCAAAAGTTATTGTAATGGTAGTTGATATAGCTGTCATATATATAGTTTGCCATGTTGCAGGCAAAACATATTCCCATACTTCTACACTAAAAACTTGAGCTAAAAACTCTTTCATATTCCTTCGCCCCCGACCAGATAGTCAACTTTTGCTAAATCGGAATTGTTTTTTATAAAAACTTTTGTAGTTTCGCTTGAAGGGTTTGCAAAAATTTCTCTGACACTTCCTTTTTCTGCTATTAAACCATTCTCAAGAACAGCCATATTATTGCACGTATACTTTATAACATCCAAAGAATGTGTAATCAAAATAATTGTAAGTCCAAGCTTTTTATTTATGTCTTTCAAAACATCCAATACTGAAAGGGAAGTTACAGGATCTAATGCAGAAGTTGCCTCGTCACTTAGCAAAATGTCTGGATTGTTGGCTAATGCTCTTGCTATGCCAACACGCTGTTTTTGCCCTCCTGAAAGCTGTCCAGGATAAAAGTCTTTTTTATCGGATATATTTACAAGGTCTAGAATTTCAGTTACTTTTTTTTCTATCTTTTGTTTGCTTTTACCTGCTACTTCTAAAGGAAAAGCAACATTGCCAAAAACTGTTCTTGAGTCAAAAAGATTAAAATGTTGGAATATTATGCCGATTTTTTGTCTGTAGAGATTCATCTCTTTTTTGGAAAGTTTGTCTATTTCGTAGTTGCCCATGCGGATTGTACCGGAAGAAACTGTCTCAAGCCGATTTATACATCGTATTAAGGTAGATTTGCCAGCTCCACTAAACCCAATAATTCCAAAAATATCACCTTTTTGTATTTCTAGATTTATGTCCTTAAGAACTTTAAACTCTTTGCTTTGATTTTTAAATATTTTAGAAACATTTTTTATTTCTATAAATGGTGCAGCCATGTATGCCCTCTTAAAAAACTAAAGTAGCTAAATCGTATCCTACCACTTTTTTGTATATAAGTCAAGATTTTTATAAAACATACATGATTTATATGTTTTATTTTAGTGTCACAATAATTCTGATATTTGCATCATTGCTTTTGCAGATTCCATTGGAATAAAAATATCTACAATTTCGTTTGTAAAAGCTGATGATTTGGGGTTTATTTCAATAATTGTTGCGCCATTTCTTTTTGCTTCAAAAGGGAGCGACGCAGCAGGATACACAACACCTGTAGACCCTATAACAAGCATAACATCGCAGTTTCTGCTTGCATCAATAGACATCCTCATATCTTTTTCTGGAAGCATTTCTCCAAAAAACACAAAATTAGGTTTTAACATTGCTCCACATTTTTTACAAGAAGGAACAATTTTCAAATCAAAATCTCGCACTAGATATTTATTCCCATCACGAATACATGTTAATTTAGTTGCATTTCCATGAAGTTCGTATACATTTTTACTTCCTGCTTTTGTATGAAGATTATCAATATTTTGCGTAATTACAGATTTAATTATTCCTTTTTGTTCAAGTTTTGCAAGAGCATTATGAGCAGCATTTGGAATTGCTTTAATAGTTGCTTCGTAAAAGCCGTCACAGAGCATTTCCCAAGCTTCTTTTGTATGTGAATAAAAATAGTTTATTTCAAAAAGTTTCTCCTCATACTTATTCCAAATTCCGTTTTCACCTCTAAAAGGCGCTATCGCACTTTCAACTGAAATGCCTGCCCCTGTAAAAGCAACTGCATATTTTGACTCTTTTAAAGCTCTTGCAGCGCTTTTTGTAAGCTCCATTTTTCTTACCTCCATCATTGACCATCTAAAATTAATTTGATTTGTAGCATATATTTTTGATAAAATCCATCTTCTATAAGGGAGTTTTATCATGGCCAAAAAAGATCTATTATCAATTTACGATCTGTCATTAAAAGAAATCAAAAATTTGTTAAGCAAAGCATTTGAATTAAAGAAAAAAAGAAAACCTCTTGACGTTTTTAGAGGCAAAACTTTAGGACTGATGCTTGAAAAACCTTCAACAAGAACAATGGTTTCATTTTCAGCGGCAATGGTTCAACTTGGCGGAACACCAATTTTTCTCAACGTTGAAAAAATGCAACGTTCAAGAGGCGAGTCCATACATGATACTGCCATAGTATTATCTCGATATTTAGACGCCCTAATGATAAGAGCGTTTAAACATTCTGACGTTGAGGAATTTGCCAAATATTCAACTGTCCCAGTAATAAATGGTCTTACCGAGCGTGAACATCCTTGCCAAATTTTGGCAGATGTTATGGCCATGATGGAATTTCATAAAATAACCAATCCAAGCGATTTAAAAAAGAGTAAAGTTGTTTACATTGGTGACGGCAACAATATTGCAAATTCTCTCCTTGCAATAGCTTCTATCTTAGGTATGGATTTAACTTTAATAGCGCCAAAAGAATACTTAACTAACAAGGAATTATTGAATAAATCTTTGGAATATATATCAAAGAGCAAAGCTCAAATTAAAGTTACAAGCGATATAAATGCTGTAGATAATGCTGACGTAATATATACAGATGTTTGGATTTCTATGGGCTTTGAAGCTGAAGAAAAAAAGAGAAAAAAGCTATTTACGCCTTACCAAGTAAATGCTGAACTTCTTAAAAAAGCTTCTCCAAAGTGTATAGTATTGCACTGCCTTCCTGCTGTAAGGGGCGAAGAAATAACTGAAGATATTATGGCAAAATATGAAGACTCTATATTTGCACAAGCTGAAAATAGACTTCATGCACAGAAAGCTGTTCTAGTACAATTTCTTAAGTAATTATGTACAATAAAATTATTCTTGCATCATCGTCTTCAAGAAGAATAACCCTACTTAAAGAGTGGGGTCTTTCTTTTGATGTTGTTCCAAGCAAAATAGATGAGAAAACAAGTTTTACAAAACCTTCATATTTAGTAAAAAGTCTTGCTTATCAAAAGGGACGTTTTATTGCTGATAAATATCCAAACAGTTTAGTTATATCTGCAGATACTATTGTAGTATTAAATGGACGTATTATAGGCAAACCTAAAAGTAAAAAAGCCTCTGAGCGTATTGTCAGAGAACTAAATGGAAGCACTCATGAAGTGTATACTGGCGTTGCTTTGATATGTAAAGATAAAGAAACTATTTTTTATGATATTGCTTGCGTGAAAATGAAAAAACTTCCAGAAGTAGAACTTAAAAAATTTTTTGGCAAACATATGGACAAAGCTGGATCTTATGCTGTTCAAGATTCAGATGATAGCTTTGTAGATAAAATTTCCGGAGACTACTATACTGTTGTTGGACTTCCATATATAAAACTTATAAAAGAACTAAAGAAGTTTGGTGTAAAATTGTCTATAAAAAAAGATCTCTTCAGAAACGCTGCTCTATGTGTCTCTGAGGGATTATAGCTTTTACTTTTAATTTTGAATTTGTAACCTACGTTTAAAGCAACAACTTGCACTGTATAGTCTATCTACATAGCTACCTTTATATTTCTGCCGCTTCCAACAGGGATACAATATTTATATTCCAGCCCAAATTTGTACACGCAATAAGCCAAGTCAATAATTATGCCTACAGGAAACTCATATCTTGCAGATAATCCATAATATATTCCTCCTGAAACAAAAAAGGAAAAAAGTTTGCTCCATTGAAGAACACATAAAAGAAATGGTATAATCACATTTAAGAAGATGATTATTTTTAAGGGCGTTATGAAAAAATATTTAAAGGAATTTGATAAACTTGTAGGCATCTTTTCAACTTTGCGTTCCAAAAATGGCTGCGCATGGGATAAAGAACAAACCCACGAAACCCTTGTGAAATATCTCTTTTGCGAAGCCAAAGAAGTTAAACAAGCCCTTGAAAACAAAGATAAAGAAAACCTTGAAGAAGAGCTTGGCGATATTCTTATGCAGGTTGTTTTTCATGCTCAAATTGCTAAAGAAAATAAAGATTTTGATATAACAGGTGTTATAGAAAAGCTTAATAAAAAGCTTGTTAGAAGGCATCCTCATATTTTTGGTAATCATAAAGTAAAAGACGCAAAAGATATAGAAGTTATGTGGAAGAAGATTAAAGAAAAAGAAAATAAAAGACATAAGTCTGTACTAAAATAGGGGATAGGTATGTTAAGCAGAGTGTTGTCATTGAAGAAAATTGCTGCAGTTTTTGTATTTTTTATTGCATTCATTGCAAAAGCATTGGCAAGTGAAGCAAACTTGGTTGTTCCTGATTTGTCTCTGGTAAGTTTTTTGGGAAATGCAGTAGACGGCAAGTCCCTTTTGATGTTTGGTTTTGTTGTTTGTGTATTTGGTTTGTTGTTTGGTATTTCCCATTTCATAAGTATTAAAAAACTTCCTGTTCACAGTTCAATGAAAGCTATTTCTGAGCTTATATATGAAACCTGCAAAACCTATCTTATAACGCAAGGGAAATTTATAATTATTCTTGAATTATTGCTTGCTCTTATAATAGTTGTTTATTTTGGTTGGTTAGAACATTTTAGCGCAATAAAAGTAGCGATAATTATTTTATGCAGTATTATAGGAATTGTTGGAAGCTACGCTGTTGCATGGTTTGGTATGAGAATCAACACCTTTGCTAATTCCAGAACAGCTTTTGCAAGCTTAAAAGGAAAGCCATATTCTTTATATGCAATTCCTCTAAGTGCAGGTATGAGCATAGGAATGCTTTTGATAAGCATAGAACTTTTGATAATGCTTATTATTCTTTTGTTTATACCTTCAGACTTTGCAGGCGCTTGCTTTATAGGTTTTGCTATAGGAGAGTCTTTAGGAGCATCTGTTCTTAGAATAGCTGGCGGAATTTTTACAAAGATTGCAGACATTGGCTCTGACTTAATGAAAATTGTATTCAATATTAAGGAAGATGACGCAAGAAACCCAGGAGTTATTGCAGATTGTACTGGCGACAACGCTGGTGATTCCGTTGGTCCTACCGCTGATGGTTTTGAAACTTACGGAGTCACAGGTGTTGCTTTAGTAACATTTATAATTTTAGCAGTAAGCGATTCTATTCTACAGGTTAAACTTTTAGTTTGGATTTTTGTAATGCGTTTAATAATGCTTATATCAAGTGCCATTTCTTATTGGATAAATTCTACAATATCAAAAATTAAGTTTGCTCATGCAGATAAAATGAACTTTGAAACACCTCTTACTTCTCTTGTATGGATAACTTCAATGGTATCAATAGCTTTAATTTTTATTGTTTCAAAGCTTATTATCGGCGACTTAAGTAATGGATCTCTCTGGTGGAAACTTTCTTTAATTATAAGCTGTGGAACAATTGCAGGCGCAGTTATACCTGAAATTGTAAAAGTATTCACTTCTGTAAAAAGCGCTTTTGTACAAAATGTTGTTAACTCTTCAAGACATGGAGGAGCTTCGCTTAACGTTCTTTCAGGTCTTACAGCTGGGAACTTCAGCGCATATTGGATGGGCATTGCAATTCTAATTCTTATGGGTGTTGCTTATGCAATAAGCTCTTTAGGCCTTGGCTCAATTATGATTGCCCCTGCTGTATTTGCTTTTGGTCTTGTAGCTTTTGGGTTTTTGGGTATGGGTCCTGTTACAATTGCAGTTGATTCTTATGGTCCTGTTACAGACAATGCTCAGTCAGTTTACGAGTTATCTTTAATTGAAAGTATTCCTAACATAGATAAAGAAATAGAAAAAGATTTTGGATTTAAAACTGCTTTTGACAAGTCAAAATTGTTGCTTGAAGAAAACGACGGTGCAGGAAATACTTTCAAAGCTACAGCAAAGCCTGTTCTTATAGGAACTGCAGTTGTTGGAGCTACAACTATGATATTTT
>JAITJN010000022.1 GCA_031278895.1 Candidatus Endomicrobiellum guadaloupense | reverse complement strand
TTCATGCGTTTGGCGTGTGTGATATTCTACATTAATTTGATTTAGGACTAAAAAAAGAGTATATTTTAGAAGATTTTCTAACACATATAAAGAAGGAATAATGTTACTAACTTATGATTGGCAGATATTTTTGTAGAAAGAGAGAGTGTGCGAGTCCTATAGTCTTGTCAAAAAGCCGTGTATTGCCTAAAGGGAATATTGAGAGGAGAAAAAGAAATGACAGGGTCACTAAATCCGAGTTCAGTTATGTATTCAAGAATTTATTTGGAGTAGAGAAGCAGAGTAGCGCGCCCAAGAGGAGTTGAACCTCTAACCTTTTGATTCGTAGTCAAATGCTCTATCCAATTGAGCTATGGGCGCACTTGCAAAATTATAAACAACAAATGCTGCCAACGGGATTTGAACCCGTGATCTCCGCCTTGAGAGGGCGATGTCCTAAACCGCTAGACGATGGCAGCTTTGTAACAGGTCTTAAGATTTTTTCCTAACTTGAGAGGAAAGTATAGTATAAATTAAATCATTATGTCCAATCTTCCAATCTTATGAGAACTAGCAATACACCATACATACGGCAAGACCATCCATTGCCGTTTCTTTTAATTTACAGCTCATATCTTTACCAATTTCAAGCATTGCATTAACAGTAGTGTCAAACGATACTTTATGTGGATCTATAAACTCGTTTGAGGCTATAAGAGAAGCGTTCCAGGCTTTTACTGCACCTATAGCATTACGTTCAATACATGGAATCTGTACATATCCACCAACAGGGTCGCATGTTAAACCAAGTTGATGTTCAAGAGCTATTTCTGCAGCATTCTCAACAACTTTAGCACAAAAGCCTTGAGCGTGTGCAAGCATAGCTGCAGCCATTGCTGTAGCAACGCCAATCTCTCCCTGACAGCCTACTTCTGCTGCGGATATTCCAGCATTGTTTTTTGCGATAAATCCTATCGCTGCAGCTACCAATAAACCTTTTCGTTGAGCTCTTTTGCTTAAATTAAAGTGATCTTCCATTATCATAAGGACAGCAGGAAGTACTCCAGAAGCTCCACAAGTAGGTGTTGTAACTATAGTGTTTCCTGCTGCATTTCTTCTGCAACTGCATAAGCATATGCATTTAGCAGACATAAATAAGTATCGCAGGTTCTAAGAGATTCAGCACGCTCTTTAAGTCTCTTTGCTTTTCTTTTAAGACCTATAGGTCCAGGCAATTGGCCGTCACCTGCTATGCCTCTTGCTACGGTATCCTTCATAATTTTAATTAAATTGTCCAATTTTGCATTGATCTCATCTTTTGACAATCCTGAGATCGCCATTTCATTTTCAAAGATAATTTCATCTAAAGATAATTTTTTTCTTTGCACAAAGCTAAGAGTTCAGTCATATTGCTATACTTATGAGGAGGAGTGGCAGTTTTTGGTGCAGTCCAGACTTTCCATTGAAGAAAGCCTCCACCAACAGAATAATATTCCCAAGAGAAAAGTATATTTTTTTCTAAGGCATCATTACCATTAGTTGGAGAAGTGTTTCCTTTATTGTCAAACTCTTCTGAGAGTAGATCGATTATAAGAGTATTGTTATGAGGAAAATTATGTGCAACTGAACAATATTCTATATTCTTCAAACAGATATCTAAATTTTTATTGCCTAAAGCTAAAAACTTTTTTTCTTTGGGATATTTATCAAGATCATTTAGTAGAGTTGGTGGACATGTTGAAGGGGCATACCCCATAAGTCCTGCTATTACTGCTCTATCAGTACCGTGTCCTTTCCCTGTTGCAGACAAAGTTCCATACAAACGAACACGGAGACCTTTGGCGTTTGACACTATAATTAGGACTTAAATTTTTAACTCTCAAAGCAAAATCAAATCCTGCTTTCATTGGGGATATAGTATGAGAACTAGAAGGTCCAGTTTTTAAGAGGTCAAAAACAGATATTGAGATTGTTTTATCTGGATTTTTTATTCCCATAAAGACCCTATTTTGTTACATATTATATACTATCATAACTTGTCCAAGACAGTATCCCACAATTGTAAGGATTCCCATTATAAAAACAAACGCTGCAATTCTTGATTTATATATACGAAGTCGTGGAACTTTTTTCATCAAAATGACGGGCATTAAATATGCATACATAGCAATAATTGGTGAAGATACAGCTCCAATTATTGAAAGTATTGAAAGATTGTAAACCGCTAGAACCCATAACAAAGCAACTAACATAATAGTAGATACTACTCTTATTTTATCTAAATTTATTTTTTCTTTAAGTTCAGGTCTGTTCCATATTACAGCTTGCTTTATGATACCACAAAAACCTTCTCTTGTTCCTTCGAAATGTCCAAAGTAAGAGCTTGAAATTGCGAGGAATGCTATTAATGGAAGTGTATATAAAAGTAATGGTGTCTTGTATGCCAGAGCTATAGCTGTCAATGCATCAATATTTTGGTTTTTTGCAGTTAACAATATTTCAGGGGTTATTGTGAAAAATAACGAAAAAATAAAAAACATAACAAATGTAAGTAAAAGAAGAGATGCGTATTTGATAACTTTGTCAGAATTTTTCACAGCTTCTTCAGTAGAGCTGAACTTTTTCCTATAAAAAGCTCCTAGTGACGAACATATCGGGGAAAAGTTCATTGCAAAAATAAGTAGAGGAAGAAGCAATAAAGTGTCTCTGAAAAATAGAGTTAAACTAAAAGTACTATGAAATGCAGAGAAATCCCATTTTGGAATCATATATAATGATATCGCAGTAAGAAATATTATTAAAGGCAAAGTTATAATAGACGTAAGTAAAACCGCTACCTTCTCATTAAAAAGCATTACAGAAGTCATAACAATAAGAATAATAAATGTGAGTAAAGGTCTAGATATAAATGTTATATTAAACTGATTTGTTAACAATGAGTATATCATATTTGTAAGTCCGGTAGTATACCCAACACAAATTGTAATAATGGATAAAAAATAGAGAATAGAAACAACAAAACTTGCCGTATGTCCTAAATCATACTCAATTGCACCTACTATATTGGTTTCTTTGGGGCAAGAAGCAACTATTCGAGTTATGCCTCTATGAGATACATATGTTATAGGGAATATAATAATAGTTAAGAAAATTATAGACCAGATATTACTAAGACCTGCCCTGATAGGTAAAAATAAAATTCCTGCTCCTACTGCTGTTCCAAAACAGGTTAGAATCCAATCCTTGTTTAGATTTCCCATGTTGAATATCTCCTGAAGAACGAAATTTTAAAAATAATAATAATAATTTTTTAATCATGAAAACAAGATGTGAAAACGTATTTAAATGTCCAGAGTTTTTTTGTATACGAGAGAAGAGAAAAATATATTCACATTATTTTCACATTTCTACAAAGTACACGAGTCCAATTAATTTTTGCAACTACTTTTCAATATAAAAAATTTACAATATTTTTAAATATGATTGAGTTTTTAGAAAAAAGATTAGTATAATTTGACCAATTTGAAAATTATAATACGAAGGAATTATTATATGAGAAAAACTTTTATAATGTTGGCATTTTTCTTTGTTGCAAGTTCTTACGTTTCGGCTGAGAAGATCACTATGGAGATGGTTAGATCTCAAACTCTACAGAATAATCCATCCATTGCTGCTGCTAAGTATGAGTTAAACATGGCAAAACAGACATATAGAAGTTTTTTGAGTTCGTTCTTGCCAGATGTTAATTTTTTGGCCTCTTTGTCCGAAAGAGATGGAGGATTTACAATCGTTTCTGATGGCGGGAAAGGTAATAAAAGATATGATTATGGGTTGAATGCAAAAATATCTTTGTTTTCTGGTTTTAGTGATTATAATAAAATGAAAAGTTTATCTGCAAAAGTAAAAGCAGCAGAAGAGTCTTATAGAAGAGCAGTTTGCGATGCAGTTTGCGATGCGTATAGTGCGTACGTAAACCTTATGTATACTTATGAGTCAATTGATTTATACAAAAAAATTCATCAAAGAAAGATAGAAAGTAGAGATTTAGTAAACCTTAGATATCATTCAGGAAATATAGACTTAGGTTCTTTAAAGAGATCTGAGGCTGATGTTAAAATGACTGAATATAATCTAGAAAAAACTCAAAGAGCAGTAGAGACTGCTTCACAAATTTTATTAACAGCTATAGGAAGAAATGATGAAGTAACAATCCTAGAAACTGATGAAAAAATTAATGTTGACAAAGAGATTATCTCAAAGCCTGATTTTGACAATCTTATATCAAAGATTCCAGAATTCTTGATAGGTAAGTACACATTGGATTCATTTAAAGCTTTAAATTGGACACAAAAAGGGCAATGGTTACCAAAAGTTGATTTTAACGGAAATATAAGTCATCGGAGATTTGATAAACAATGGGATCCTGAAAATAAAGGGTGGGACGCTTCCTTGTCTTTGATCTATCCTCTATTTGTTGGAGGAAAAAGATACTTTGAAACTAAAACAGCTTCTACTCAAGAGAAAAAAGCTGCAGAATCTTTTAGAAGTACAAAGAATTCCTTAAAAGCAGATTCCGTTAGACTATATACTAATTGGGTTGATAGATATAAGATTATCGAAGTTGGAGAGTTTTATGAGAATTCTTGTAAATTACAGACAGATATAGCAAAAAGGAAGTATATAAATGGGCTTATTACCTATGAAGATTGGTACAGTATTGAAGAAAGTTATATGAAAAGTCAAACCGACATGTTATTGTACAAACAGAAAGAAGCCGATGCTAAAATAGCATGGATGAAATTTCTGGGGGAAGTTTCATTGAAAGAATAATAAGAAGAGGGTAAATAAATGAAAAAGAAGAAACTGATTATTGTTAGTGCTGCGATTCTTGTTTTATTACTTATAGTTATATCTATGTTCAAGTCGCCAAAACAAACAGTATTGCGAGAGGCAAAGCTTGAACCTAAAGATATTCGTAAAGAATTTAGAGTAGCTGGTATCGTAACTCCAAGAAATATGATTCCTATTAAATCTCCTATACGTGGCAGAATTGAAGAAGTTCTTGTCAATGAAGGTGATAATGTTAAAAAGGGACAAATTATATTCTGGGTAAGTTCAAGTGAAAGAGCTGCTATGATTGATGCTGCAAGGGCAATTAGTGAAGACGAATTAAAACGTTGGCATGGGATATATCAAGCTACCCCAGTTGTTGCACCAATGAATGGTTTTATTATTGGTAGGAAAAAGGAACCAGGGCAGACAATAATTGAATCAGATGAAGTTTTACGTATGGCCGATGATTTGATTGTTTCTGTTAATATTGACGAAACGGACTTTAGGTATATAAAAATAGGTGATAAAGTAACTATGTTTTTAGATGCTTATTCTGATGAATATTTTGAAGGCATAGTAGAACATATAGCCTATGATTCTGTTCCCATAAATAATGTTATAGTTTATGAGGTAAAAATAAGACCTTTAAAAAAGCCTGACGTGTTTAGATCTGGGATGACGGTAACAACAATTATAACTTTTGCTTCAAAAGATGATGCATTATCTATACCTAGTATATTTATTACTGATAATGATGGAAAGAAAACGGTAATGGTCAAATCTGGAAATTCAAGAAACCCTGAGTTTAAAGAGAGAGAAGTGAAATTAGGAATTTCAGATGATAAAAATACCGAAATTTTGTCTGGACTAAAATCTAATGAAATAGTTGTAGTTTTTAATCAGAAGAAAAAAGTTAAGAAAATAAGAAAAAATCTTTGAAAGCTAAATTAAGGTAAAGATAATGAATGTAATAGAGCTTAAAGGTATAAAGAAGACATATCATCTAGAGAAGCTAGACGTTCCTGTTCTTTACGGAATAGACTTGACAATTGAACAAGGTGAGTTTGTTGCCATTATGGGACATTCTGGCAGTGGAAAGTCAACCCTTTTAAATATTCTTGGACTATTAGATAAATCTTCAGAAGGTTCTTACAAGCTTGCCGGCATAGCAATTTCTAAATATTCAGATGATGAACTTGCTGCTTTAAGAAATCATTATCTTGGATTTGTCTTTCAACAGTTTAATCTTTTACCAAAACTTACAATCCTAGAAAATGTAGCACTTCCTTCAATATATTCAAGTTCAAAAGATGAAGATCATCATGAAGATCCTAAAAAACTGCTTAATATGGTTGGACTTTCAGAACGTATAAGCCATCGTCCAAGTGAAATATCTGGTGGACAACAGCAAAGAGTTGCTATCGCTAGAGCATTGATAAATAGGCCTCTTGTAATTTTTGCTGATGAGCCGACCGGAAACTTAGATACAAAGTCAACAAAAGAAATTATAAAAATACTTAAAGATTTAAACGCTTCAGGAATAACAATAGTTATGGTTACGCATGAACCTGAACTTACATCTTATGCGACCAGAATTATAAAAGTGCAAGATGGTCTTATATTGTCTGATGAGAGAAACGAGTCAGAAAGTGCTGGTGTTGCAAAACATCATTCAAGACAGTTTAAACGTAAGCCATTTTCGTTAGCAAGAATTAAAGATTATTGTGTCCAGGCTGTAGGGTCTCTAATGGGAAATAAAATGAGATCCATCCTTTCAATACTTGGAGTCATGATTGGTGTTGCGAGTTTAATAGCTATGCTTGCAGTAGGCAATGGCGCAAAGAGATCAATCGAATCTGAAGTTTCGCAGCTGGGCTCAAATCTCTTAATGGTTATGCGAGGTACATCACAAAAACAAGGTATTTCATCTGATGTTGGTGCGCGCATGAGAATACAAGTTGAAGATATTAATGATCTGCAATCCAATGTTCCGGGAGTAAAAGCCATTGCAGGATATGTTAGTGGAGTGGGGCAGGTTGTTGCAAAAGGGAACAATTACAGCACACATGTTCAAGGAGCGTCGCAGATCGCTGTTGAAATAAGAGGATTGGCCCCATCTGTAGGAAGATTTTTTACTAAAGAAGAAGATTCTTCAAGAGCAAGAGTTGTGCTTTTAGGCGAGACAGTTGTAAAAGAAATATTTAATAGTGAAAATTTTAATCCAGTTGGGGAATATATAAAAATTAACAGAATAGATTTTAAAGTGATAGGTGTCTTGCCATCAAAAGGGTCTAATTGGGGACGCGATGAGGACGATAAAGTTGTTATTCCTTTAAATACAGCAATGCATAGATTTACAGGAGCAAAAGAGCTGAAGTATCTTGATGTTCAAGTTGAAGATTATGCAGACATGAATAAAATAGGTGAAGATATAAAAACTAGGCTACTATTTACGCATAGATTGCCATCGTTTGAAAGAGATGCTATAAGAGTTGTTAACATGGCAGAAATTCAAGAAGCAATGGAGGCAATGGCAAAAGCATTCTCTCTCCTTTTGGGATCCATAGCTTTTATAAGCTTGCTTGTTGGCGGTATTGGTATTATGAATATAATGTTTGTTTCTGTTTCTGAAAGAACGAAGGAAATAGGTTTAAGAAAGGCTATAGGAGCAAATAATATAGATATTTTATTTCAGTTTATTATAGAATCAATTTTTGTCTGTTGTGTTGGCGGAGTAATAGGTATAATA
Source organism: Candidatus Endomicrobiellum guadaloupense (assembly GCA_031278895.1). Classification (GTDB taxonomy): domain Bacteria; phylum Elusimicrobiota; class Endomicrobiia; order Endomicrobiales; family Endomicrobiaceae; genus Endomicrobiellum; species Endomicrobiellum guadaloupense. The sequence continues at coordinate 11,263 of JAITJN010000022.1, read as the reverse complement.
TTTGGATCTGGAATATCTATTATAATAACCAAATTGGCAGAGTGGGATACTGTTATTACGTCTTCTTCAATACTTCTTGCCTTTTGTTTTTCTGTATTCATAGGGCTAGTTTTTGGAGTATGGCCTGCCAGAAAAGCCTCTAAACTAAATCCTATAGATGCTTTAAGACATGATTAAAGCATCTATAGGACTTGCTAACTTTCCTATTTTTCAAAAAATTCACAATTTGACATCCAATCTAAACTTGAATTTTATATTATACCTAATATAACTAGAAATTATAGAGATATAATATAAAATTCTAAACGGTATTCAGTTCTTTGTTTAGTTCCTTCGTAAAAGTATATAAGAGTAAATGAAGTTATATATGCTATCTTTATCAGATAGCACGAGATTGGGACGATCATTGTGACTAGAAGCGATTGGTGTGAAGTTTGAAAAGAGTAGAGATTAGCCTTGATCTCTACTCTTTTCTATTTAGTAGGTGTTTATGTTTTGTCAGTCTAAGGTTTCACACTAGAAGTCTTTTTTAAATTCACGCAGAGGTCTATGTTGATTCCTTAATTCTTGCCTCTCACAGTTTGCGACGGTATAAATTTTTTAGTAAAATCTTTCCATTATGAATAAACCATCATCTAAAATTAGAACAAATTTTCTTAACTTTTTTAAAAACAACGGTTGTACTGTTACCCCTTCAGATTCACTTATTCCTTCTGGAGATAAAACATTACTTTTCACCTCAGCGGGAATGGTTCAATTTAAACAGCATTTTTTAGGTCAAAGTAAAGACACTTTTACAAGAGCGGCAAGTTGCCAGAAATGTTTTAGAACCTCAGATATAGAACAAGTTGGTTTAACTGCAAGACATCTCACTTTTTTTGAAATGCTTGGAAACTTTTCTTTTGGAGACTATTTCAAAGAAGAAGCTATAGCTTGGGCATGGGAGTTTTTAACAGAAGATATAGATTTGTCTAAAGACAAACTTTATATAACTATATACAAAGATGATAACGAAGCTGAAGAAATATGGAAAAAGATTGTTCCTGCAAATAGAATTGTAAAAATGGGGTATGAAACAAATTTCTGGAATATGGGAGACACTGGCCCTTGCGGTCCATGCTCTGAAATACTTATAGATCTAGGTCCTGAGATGAGTTGTGGAAAGTCAACTTGTGGTCCAGATTGTAGCTGCGATAGGCACCTTGAAATTTGGAATTTAGTATTTACAGAGTTTGACAGACAAGCAGATGGCTCACTTAAAAATCTCCCAAGAAAAAATATAGATACAGGTATGGGACTTGAAAGAATAACAGCTGTAGCAAACGGAAAGAAAAGCATATTTGATACAGACTTATTTATCCCTATTATAGAAAATACAGCAGAACTCTTAAAAATAAAATATGAAGCAAAAAATATATCTAAACTTAGAATGATAGCAGATCATTCTAGAGCAGTAACTTTTTTGATTTCAGATGGAGTGCTCCCGTCAAATGAAGGCAGAGGTTATGTTCTAAGAAGAATTCTAAGAAGAGCATTAAGGCAAGGAAAACTTTTTGGGTACAACAAGCCTTTTATAAATGAGCTCGCCTCAACAGTCTTTAATATCATGGAATCTGCGTATCCTGATCTTTCTTCAAAACTGATCAATATATGTTCAATTATAAAAAAAGAAGAAGAAAAGTTTTTAGAGACTTTAGAATCAGGTTCTGATATGCTTTCAGGTATAATGGACTCTTATAAAACTAAAGGTATAAATGTTCTTGGCGGCAAAGATATTTTTAAACTTTACGATACTTACGGATTTCCTCACGATTTAACAAGGGAAATCGCAGCAGAGAACGGGTTTAGTTTTGATGAAGCAGGTTTTAAAGTGCAACAGAAAATAGCTCAAGAGAAATCTCGCGCGGCTTGGGATGGATCAGGAGAGAGAGATATAACTTTTTATTCTATCCTACATAAAAAAGTTGGCGATACAGTTTTTACAGGCTATGATAATTACACAAGCGTTGGGAATATTTTAGCTTTAGTAAAAGATGGGGAAGAAACTGCTGAACTAAATGCGGGACAAGAGGGTGAAATACTTTTATCGCAGACATCTTTCTATGCTCATTCTGGTGGCCAGACTGCAGATTTAGGCAAAATAGAAAACAGTAATTTTGAAAGCGATGTTCTAGATGTATATAAGCCAATAGGGAATTTATTTGTACATAAAGTAAAAGTAATAAAAGGCACTGCAAAAATTGGTCAAGAAGCATCTACTATAATAGATATTGAACGCAGAAAACAAACAGCAAGACACCACACTGCAACACATATTCTACAGAAAGTTTTAAGAGAAATTTTTGGGGAACATGTTGTCCAAGCTGGTTCTCTTGTAACAGATAAATTTTTACGTTTTGACTTTACTCATTTTTATGCTGTAAAAAAGGAAGAATTGATAGAGATAGAAAAGATTGTCAATTCAGTTATAAGAGCAAACTCTTCAGTTTGTATAGAAACTATGGATATTGCTAAAGCTCGCAGTGCTGGAGCAATGGCATTGTTTGGCGAGAAATACGGCAACACTGTCCGTACAGTCTCTCTAAAACATGAAACTGGTGAACATAAGTATTCAATGGAGCTATGTGGTGGAACACATATCAATAGAACAGGCGACATTGGCATATTTAAAATTGTGTCAGAATCTTCTGTTGCTACAGGCGTAAGACGTATAGAGGCTGTTGTTGGAGTTGCTGCGGAAGAATACATTTTAAATGAAGAGATCTCTCTTTTTAAAACAGCAGAAATATTAAATACTTCAAAAGATGAACTTATAAATAGAGCACAAAAATATGTTGCTGATTATAAAAAGCTTGAGGCAGAGTTAAACTCTTTAAAAAGCAGCTTAATATCAAACGAAGTAGATTCTTATGCTAAACAAGTTAAAGGTGTAAATGGTTTTAACTTTCTGTCACTTTTACTTAAAGACTTAGATGCAAAAGAACTAAGGACAATATCAGACCAATTAAAAGAAAAAGTTAAATCTTTAGTTTTATTGTTGGTTTCAAAAAGTAGCGGAAAAGCTGCTTTTGTTGTATCTGCAACACAAGATTATGTTAAGAAAGGCGTAAATGCAGGCAAGATTGCCAAAGCTTTTGCGGCAGATATAGCTGGTTCTGGCGGAGGAAAACCAGATTTTGCTCAAGGCGGTTCAAAAGATTTATCTAAGATAGAAGAATCTTTAAACAACGCTCAAAAATATTTAGCATAATTATTGGAGCTTATATGGCAAAGTATATTTCTTTGACTGCAATTGGTAAAGATAAACCTGGCATTGTCAGTTCTGTTACAAAAGTGATCTACGAAGAAAAATGCAATGTAGAAGACTCCACTATGACCATCCTTCATGGTCAATTTACCATGATTTTAATAATTAAAATTGCTGTTAATCTTTCTATAAAAGCACTTTTTAACAAATTACAAAACGCTACAAAACCATTATGCATGGCATTTTCTTATGCTGAATTGTCTTCTTATGTTCCTAAAAAACATAAACCTGTAAATCCATATGTAATTTCTGTTTATGGAGCAGACAGAACTGGGATAGTTCACAATATAAGCGAATGTTTAGCTGAAAATAAAATCAATATTGCAGATGTACATACAATCTTGTCAAAATGCAAGGGGAAAGACACATATATAATGATAATAGAATGCGATATCCCAGAAAAGAAGTCCTATGAAAAGTTCTCCAAAGATCTTTTAAGGCTTGCTGGGCTTATCAATGTTACTATATCTTTAAATAAAGCAGATTCGGCAGATATTTAGGCGGTAATTTATGAATATATTGCCTATATTAACAATTCCAAACCATTTACTTAAAAAGATTTCTATGCCTGTAGAAAAAATAGATGTAGAAACAAAAACATTAATTGAAAATATCAAGAAAACCTTATATTCCCATAATAGATGTGTGGGTATTGCTGCGGTTCAAGTTGGAGTATTAAAACGTATTGTTGTGATAGACGCTTCTAGGAGCGCCAAAGAGCATAGAAATAATGGACTTCTTATAATGATTAACCCTGAGATAGCTTATTCTTCAGGGAAAATAAGTTCCATGGAAGGTTGTTTAAGCGTGCCAGACTTTACTGGATATGTCACAAGAAAGAAAAAGATAGAAATAGACTACTTAGACATAAACGGTTGCAAGCAACACTTAAAAACAGATGGGTTTGAATCAATAGTACTTCAACACGAGATAGATCATCTTGATGGCAAAATTTTCCTAGATAGAATCTCATCATTAAAGACGGATGTTTTTAGACGTTGACTTTGAAAAGTTGTCACATATCGTACATTTGTAACTTTTTATAGGCTTGTATAGTCCAAAATTAAAACTTTTAAAATTTAAGATTTTAATTTTATTGAAATATTTCTTGGAGAATTTATGAGATGATGTACACGCTACCAGCGGACTCTTGCTATATATGCCAAATTAGGCTCTAGTCTAGATAAAGTTGGAACTGGTGAGTTTACCAACAAGCGCAAAACCTAGACAGGAAATGCCCGATCATTTATTGTTTGCATTAGAAGTATTGGTATGGGGTAAGTATATAGAGAGAACTTATCATATGGATTGTATGCGCTCGTAGTTTAATGGATAGAGCACCGGCCTCCGGAGCCGGTGATTCCGGTTCAAGTCCGGACGAGCGCGATTTTTTATCAGTTCAACCACTGTGGTGTTTTTTACCGTTTTTTCATCATGTGTGTGGGTAAGGCCATAGGCATAGGATCCAGTAGTTAACGGTCGGTAGAGCCAACGTTGTATAGGACGGTGCTAGCCAAATGGGTTATCTTAAAGCAGGAATGTAATATGGTTGACTTTGAAAGCAATATAGAAAAACTTTGTTCTTTTATGGATAAGTGCGAGCTTTGTCCAAGGAGGTGCAAAGTAGATAAAATCAATGGTCAAAAGGGTTTATGTCGCTCGTCAAATAAAATATTTGTTGCAAGTTGTAATATTCATACTGGTGAAGAGCCTCCTATAAGTGGCAACAAAGGTTCTGGAACAATATTTTTTTCTAACTGTTCTCTAAACTGTGTTTTTTGCCAAAACTATCCAATAAGTCAGCTTGGAAATGGAAAAGAGATCTCGCTTGACGATTTAGTTGCCTCTATGCTTTGTCTCCAAGATCGCGGTGTTCATAATATAAACTTCGTTACTCCAAGCCACTACAGTGCACATATAGCAAAAGCAGTTTATCTTTCCCGCAAAAAAGGACTTTCAATTCCAATACTCTATAATTGTAGCGGTTATGAAAATCCTAAAACTTTAAAATTGCTAGAGTGAATAATAGACATATATCTTCCAGACATAAAATATTCAAATAATGAAACAGCTTTTAAATATTCAGGTATTAAAGATTATGTTGAAGTAAGTCAACTAGCTTTAAAAGAGATGAAAAGGCAAGTAGGTAATTTGATTGTTGACAAGAATGGAATTGCTAAAAAGGGAATAATCATAAGGCATTTAGTTTTGCCAGGAAACATTGAGAATTCCAAAAAGTCTCTAGACTTCATAGCAAAAGAATTGTCGACAGATACTTTTATAAGTTTGATGGCTCAGTATCATAGTGCAAATAAATCAAATAATTTTAAAGAACTATCCCGCTCTTTAAATAGAGAAGAATATGAACGGACTGTAAATCATCTTGAAAAATTAGGCTTAAAAAATGGTTGGATACAATCTTTAAATTATGAGGAATAAATGAAATATGATAATGGTCTTACATCTATATTAATAAATAACAAAAACAGCATGACTGCTTCAGCAATAGCTTTTGTTAGAGTTGGAGCTGTTAACGAAAGTCCTTCGCAGGCAGGGTTATCTCATTTTGTAGAACACTTGCTGTTTAAGGGAAGTAAGAATTATCCTGGATATGCTTTTAGTAAAAACGTTGAGAACTTTGGCGGAGAAATAAATGCCGCAACATCAAAAGAGTTCACAATGTATTACATAAACATGCAAAAAGATTTTGTTGAAGAAAGTTTAAAAATGCTTGCTGACATCATACAAAACCCACTTTTCCCAGAAGATGAAATAAATAAAGAGAGAAAAGTTGTAATTGAAGAAATTCAAAGACACATGGATAATCCTGATTCTGTATTATATGAAAAATTTTACAAAAGTATATACAAGAAGAGCCCTTTAAAAAACAGTATTATTGGTAAAGCTGAAGTTATTGCAAATGTAACTCATAAAGAAATATATGAGTACTATAAACTCCATTATGTTCCTGAAAAAATAATTATTGTTGTTTCAGGTAGTTTTGACAATGATAAAACTGAAAAAATTATAGAAAATACATTCGGAAAATTTAAAAGTCAGCCAATACCTGAAGAACCAATTCTTAAAGAAGGTACACATGCAGGAGAACATATAATAGAGTACGGAAAGATAGAAGTAGGTTACATGCTTTCTGGTTTTTTAGCTTCTGATATAGATGCTCAAGATGTTTATGTTGCAGATTTGGCTTCAGATATTTTGGGTGGAGGTAAGAGTGCTAGACTTTATAAATCCCTTTATGAGAAAAAGCATTTAGTATATGCGATAGATTCAACATTCTCTGTAGAGAAGGGAGCAGGTAATATGTACATAACTTCAGTGTTTGAACCAAAAAACCTTGAGAGCATAAAAGAAGAAATAGAAAGACAAATAGAGAAAATTGTAAATAACGGTATTAGTGAAGAAGAATTGAACAGATCAAAACTTTTATTAAAAACAGATTGGCAGTTTTCCAATGAGACGCCTTATGATATTGCAGATAAGGTGGGCCATTGGAGCTTAATGGGAAATTCTAATTTTGTGCCGAATTATTTAGATAAACTAAAATTTTTGACATGCCAAGATGTCATAAAATTTTTTAAAAGGTACTATTGTAAAGATAAAATATCCCATGTAAGTTTGTTGCCAAAATAAAGGTTGAAAGAGAAAAATTCTTATGTCCTGATAGTGGAGATCAAGGTTGTTGAGCTTGTTGTAATGTTGCATAAACTCTGGTAATGTTACTTCTCAGATATACATTTCATATTATATAAGAAAATAGACATACAATTATCCCGTATCTATTCTATATAAGGGAGAGTTTTATACAGCAATTTTATTGTAAAATAGGGGATATATTAGATATACTTGGTTTTAAGAGGTCCAGCAATGGAAGTTTTTACACTTAAAAATGGTATTAATGTATTATTTGATAAAACAAATGAAGCTGAAATTGTTTCTTTAAGAGTGTTAACCCCTATTTCTGTTATAAATGAAAGAGCATTTAATGCGGGGATATCTGGACTAACGTTGAAGTTGATGTCATATTCAACAAAAAAGCGTTCAAGCGGAGTTTTGGCAAAACATATAGGCAATATCGGAGCAGATTTGTCTTTGGATTTATCTTACGATATGGCAGGTCTTAGTATGTCTTGCTTATCTGAATATTTTGATAAAGCAACAGAACTCCTTGCAGATGTGGTTTTAAATTCTGTATTTGATGAAAAAGAGTTTGTTTTTGAAAAAGAAAATGCTATCGCAGCACTAAACTCCAGGAAAGACAGCATAGGTGCTACAGCTATTGATATATTTACAAAATTGTTTTATGGAGACACTTCGTACTCTTTGCCTGTTATTGGGAGCAAAGACTCTATCCAAAAAATTACTCGTCAAGATTTAATAAATTGGCATAAATACTCATATAATGTTTCAAATATTTTGATTTCAGTTGCAGGGAATATTCCTTCTGATGTTGTAAAAGAATCTTTAGAAAAATATTTTTCAGATATTTTTTTAGGAAATAAGTCCGAGCTTCCAGTTTTCAATATAATACATACAGAAGATGTAAAAAAAGAAATTAAAGGTAAATTTAACCAAGCATATATCTTTAAAGGATTTCCTGCTCCAAGTATAAATAATAAAGATTTGATTGCCGCTAAGGTGATAAATAGTGTCTTAGGTAGTAGAATGACAAGTAGGTTATTTGTTGAGCTGAGAGAAAAGCTTGGCTTGGCATATGATGTAAATACATCTTATCCATCAAGAAAAAAAGATAGCTATTTTGCAGTATATATAGGCCTTGATAAGGGAAATATAGACTTAACTCTAAAAAAAATAGACGAGATATTAAAAAATCTTTGTTCTGTTAAAATTCTAGAGAAGGAATTAAAAGATGTTAAAATATATATAAAGGGTGTCTATCTTTTAGATAGGCAAACAATAAATAAGAAATCCTACTATAACGGTTGGCGCGAAATAGTTGGACAAGGGTACAAATATGACGCAGAGTATTTAAATGATGTAGAAAGAGTTACAGAACAAGATATTTTTGATGTTGCAAATAAAATATTTACAGAAAAATCTGTTTGTGTAATTGTTAATCCTGAAGGATAAATAAAATAGTATGAAAGAATTAATAAAGAAAATTGGCAGCGTTTCTAAAGGATATGATGTATATACTTCAGGCGGTTTTGCAAGAGATTTGCTTTTAAAGCGTAAGTATAAAGATATTGATTTGATTGTTGCAAGTGACGCCTTAAATTATGCAAAAAAAATAGCTACAGCTTTTAAAGCTAAACTTATAACGCTAGATGAAGATACTAAAACTTATAGAATAATACTTAAAGACTGTGAAATCCCTAATATTGACGTATCGCTTTTTAATGGGAAAACTATAGAAGAAGACTTACAGAGTAGAGATTTTACTGTTAATGCTATAGCTTTTAATCTTAAATATTTCAAAGATTTTAAGAAACACATCATCTTCCCTAATAAAAATACTGCCAAAGATTTAAAGACCAGAACTTTTGATGTGCTTTCTGATAAAACATTTAAAGATGATCCTTTAAGAATGCTTAGAGCTTTTAGACTTGTTGCAGAATTCCCTAGTTCTAAGCTTTCTAATAAAACTTTGGTTCAGATTAAAAAAAATGCAAAACACATTAAATTTGCAGCACCTGAGAGAATAAAAAATGAATTTTTTAGAGTTCTTGCTGCAGAAAATTCTTCAGAGTTAATAAAATCTATGGACTCTTGTGGACTTCTTTCAGAAATTTTTCATGAAATTAAGAGGATGAAGAAAGCAAAGAAAAAGTATTATTATCATCCTGGAGGTTTATTCCAGCATTCTTTTGAAACATTTCAGTCTTCTGAGAATATTTTAAACAATTTTAAAAAATATTTCCCTAGGAATGTTAATGAATTACAAAAACATTTTAATAGCGGAGAATCATTTTCGGAAAATGTCACAAGAGGGTCTTTATTAAAATTTGCAGCGCTATTTCATGATAATGCCAAACCAGAAACTGCAAAGTTTGAAAATGGTAAAATGCGTTTTTTTGAGCATGAAGAGCTTGGGGCAAATAAGTTAAAAGAAATAATGCTTTCTTTAAGACTTAGTAAAAAAGATATTGAAATAGCGATATTTTTAGTAAGATATCATATGAGAATGTCTACACTGACAAAAAATAATGTTGTTACAAAGAAAGCAGCGATGAAGTTTTTTAGAGATATTGGTGACAACACTCCAGATTTAGTTATTCTTTCAATGTCTGACTGGCATTCCTATAGGAATTTAAAGCTTTCTTCTCCAAAAGAATTAAAGATTCAAGAAAAATCTGCAAGAGAACTTGTAAAACAATATTATGAAGTAAAAAATGCCAAACCTGTGTCTAAGGTAATAGATGGTAATATAATAATGAAAGAATTTAAGTTGAAACCTGGCCCTTGGATTGGAGATCTTTTAAGCTTTGTAAATGAAATCCAATACAATGGAGGAATGTTGAGTAAAACGCAAGCTTTAAAGTTGGTTTCATCTAAATTGACACATATCAAAAAAAAGTATAGAATCTGACGAAATTTAATTTTGAAGTATTCTTTGCGGGCGTAGTTTAGTGGTAAAATCCCAGCTTCCCAAGCTAGAGATGTGGGTTCGATTCCCATCGCCCGCTCTTGAAAAAGCTAAAAGATATAGATGTTCAAAATAACATCCTTCCATTAAAGACATTTAGTAAATACTAATATTATACACTTACTATATAGTCTTGCGATTAAGTGTTATAAAACAGGAGGTGTTTACTATGGCAGAAGCAAGATGCATGAAGTGTAAAAAGCAGGTTGAAGTAAAAGATTCTCAGGATGTAGTTATGAAAAACGGAATGAAAGCAATTTCTGGAGTATGTCCTCAGTGCTCAACAAAAGTTTTTAAAATCGTAGGCAAGAACAAGTAATATTTTATTGCTAATAGTATCTAAAATAAGACTATTCTTTTGAAAAAAAGAATAGTCTTATTTGGAAACTCGTGCAAAAGTTCAAATAGATGTTAGACTTTGAAAATATATAATGTTGAAGTTAAGTCTTTTAAAAAACTAGTGACATAACTTAATCTCTAGATTTTCAAGTTCCTATATAATCCTATTGAATTTGAATATCTCTTAGATATCTTTAATTGACTGGATTTGAATGCCAACAGTTTCTTTTAACATAGAGAATCTATGGTCATTATAGTCTTTGTATTCACTCCATGAATGCAAAATTAAAGTGATCATGGTTGTCGTCAAACCAATAAAAATAAAAGATGCAACCTATCTATATTTATTTATCAAAGCTACAAATATGCTAGGCTCTTTTATTTCAGCTTCTAATTTTTGTATTCTTTCGTTGAGCACTATACATCTTTAGTTACTTATGCAAATACTTCTATCTCTACAAAGTCTCCTGCACTCGCCAACCTTGCTAACAATACTATCACTGCTATATGTCTTAACTTATGCTCTACTTTCTTCTTGCCTTCTGTCTTCTTATTCTATCTATAAATATCTATAAATCTTAATAATTCTTTCATGCGCTTGGCATGGGTGCAACTATAGAGACTATTGCTCCAAGAGATTTTTTATGATTTAGACTATGCAATAAGGAATAATTCTAATTTCTCAAGCTAAAGCTTCTTAGATATTTTTAAGAAGAAGCTAGTAGAAGAAAAGCGAATACTGACATAAAAAAATATATTGTTACTTTAGGTCGTACAGATAAAAAGAATCCCAAATGAAAGATAAGGTATCAGAAGAACTTTATCCAGTCTTTAACTAAAGAAGAAAAAGAAGTTTTTAATATTACATGCACTAGTACATATTAATGATGTTGTCCAGTCATTGCCAAACATACAATATCAATTATCTCTTCTATATTTTTGAACTTCTTCTAATGATATTCCTGTAATTTCTGCAATATCTTCTAAAGACA
>JAITJN010000009.1 GCA_031278895.1 Candidatus Endomicrobiellum guadaloupense | reverse complement strand
AAGTAGGAACAACAAAGAAAGAAGGGCATGGAATAGGGATGCAACAGATAATGGGAACGATAAAAGCAATGAATGGAAAACTTAAGATAAATTCAAAAGAAGGAGAAGGGACAGAATTTGTACTAAGGTTTTTCAGAATACCATCAATGAAATAACTAAATTCTTAAAAATATTTAATAAGAGAAATATAGTAGATCTCTCTTTTGAGAATTGATCTACTGAGGTTTAAGCTAAGAGACTTTTCTTTGGTGCGGGGCGAAATGAAAAAACTTTTTGTATTTGCGGTTTTGTTTTGTACTCCTTCAGTTTATGGAGCAGAACAAATGATTGAAATTTCAGTTGAAGTTACTGAAATGTACGAAAATAAAGCTAAAAATTTGGGGTTGGAATTTCCAGATTCAATAAATATTTCTGAGTTTAACATCCCATCTATTTTAGAGTCCGGTTCTTGGGGAAGAGATACAAAGTTCTCTTCAACGCTTAAAGCTTTAGAAGAAAATGGAGCAGCAAAAGTTTTGTCCCAGCCAAAACTTGTTACAAAATCAGGGGCAAGCGCTAATTTTATGGTCGGTGGCGAAATTCCAATAGTAGCTACTGGTGTTGGTAGTTCTTACGTACAATGGAAGAAGTACGGCATCATAATGAGTATTAAGATTACAATATCAAAAGATGGCAAAATCGATATTGTTATAGAAACAGAACTCTCAAGAATAGATCATTCAATACAAGTCGCAGGTTATCCTGCAATCAAAAAAAGAAAAGTCTCTTCACATTTACAAATCAAAGATGGAGACACTGTTGCTCTTGCAGGTCTTATAGAAACAACAAAAACTAAAACAAGAAAAGGTATACCTTTTTTATGTAATGTCCCTGTTTTGGGGTTGTTATTTGGTGTTACACGATACAATGAAGAAAAGACAAATGTAATCATTTTTGTTACTACAAAACTAATAAAATGACAAACAAAAAAGGTCAGGCTTTAATTGAAGTGGTTCTTATTTTTGTTGCTTTGCTTATAGCTACAACAGGTGTTCTAGCTATTTATAAATCTTTTTGGAAAACAAAGTACAAAAAAGTATCATTTTTCCCTGGTACACTTGTTGTGGGTTCATCAAAAGTTAATTACGTAAAATGAAAATAAATATCTATAACTGTTTAAAGAATAATAAAGGGCAATCAATGGTAGAAGTGCTTTTTGTTATTGTATTTACAACGATTATAATGTTTGCATTTATACAGGTTTGTATTATGGTTGTAGATGATATGATTGCAAATGAAGCTGCTTTTGTAGCTATGCGGTCTGCAGCAGTTACAAAGGATAAATTTCGTTCTAAAGAAGTAAAAGAAAGGGCACAAAGGTATCTTGCATTTTTTTATCCAGGGATTATTTTTGGAACAAATGTATTTAATTCCTCAAGATTTGTTTTGTCAGATAAGAAGACCGTTGAAAAATGCTTTAACAAAACAGATGGTCGCGATATTTCAGATAGTATTGTTGAAGGAAATGGTGGAAGTGAATCTATAACTATATGGAAAGGCAAAAAGAAATTTAGAGATTACTCAGGAAAAAGTATATCTAAAAATACTGTAAAAATGTATTACTTCACAAGAGTTATGTTTGGATCTTTAGTTGCGCATGGAAATTCCTTTAAAAACAAAAGATATCAGTCCTCAAGAAACAGAATGATTCCTTCACCAGATGAAAAATATTATTACAAAGCTTTCCTCGGAGCAAAATGTTTTGAAAAATAATAAAGGCCAAACTCTGTATTATTTTTTGATTTTTACTGTAATTCTTATCATAAGCTGGGCTATAATGTTAAATATTGCCTGCCTTATAAGGGATAGGATTAGACTGCAAAATGAAGGCGATGCTATAGCGGTATCGCTGGCAACCTATAAAGCCAGAGTTTTAAATTTTTTAGGTAATACAAATTATCTTATGGGTGGAATATTGTCATTAGGAATGAATCCAAGAGTTACTCAGCTTGCTTCATACTCAACAGATGCGATTGGTGGTTTTCCTGCTACAATGCAAAGCTCTTTTGAAAACCCATTGTCAGATTTAAAACATGAAACTTTTGGAAATAAAAAAGGTTATGGAATAAGAAAAATAAAATATATAGTTGATGCTATACAAAAAGCCCAAGACTTAGCAATAAAGAGCTATTATGCTTATCATTGCAGCATATTGTCCGATAATATCTCTAAAGATTATAATGTGGTGTTATTCCCATCTTGCCCTCAGAAAAACTTAGGATTAAAAAGGAATTCAAAAGGTATAAATTACTATTCTACTACAAACCTTGCTTGCATATGTTTAGATGAATCTCTGCATTTCCATCTTTTATTGCCAAATAAATATAGACAAAGCAAATCCTCGTGGTTTGTTGAAGGAGATAATTTTAGTAAGCAGAAAATTAAAGTAGTTCTTCGTAAGAAGACGAAAAGTAGAAAACCTTTATTCTCAAAGTTTTTAGGTATACATTATCCTCAAATAGTTACTTTTTCAGCTGCATCTCCATATAATACAAAAGGGTCAATGTTTCCAAAAGTAGAAGATACCTTTACTGGTGCTACAAAAGCGACTATGGTTCTAACTGAAACGGCTTCTCTTGGCCAATTAGCCTTGATGGAAAGAGCTATAGTCAACGCGTCATTATTTGGCCCTTATGCAATTCCATTTATAGGAGCGGCTGAAGTAGCTATTGCTATCAATTATGCAGAAAGTAAAATAGCAACAGCCAAATTATTAAGCGGTAAAGATAATCCAATAGATGCGTATTTAAAAGCAAAGTCAGGTGGTTGGAGTTCCCATCTTGTCCCTTATGGCAATAAACATGATAAATTTATGTCAATCAGCTAAATACCATTGTGAAAATATTAGAGCTGCAAGCAAAAGTTCAAATAGATATTAGATTTTGAAAATATATAATATTCTATCATGGAAGTATAAAGTGAGGAGTTGAGAAAGAGAAAAATTTTTGTGGTTTAATATGTGATATATTCAAATACAACTTAATGGATATTGAAAATATAGAGCAAGACGTAGAAGATTACTTATTTTGTATAATACACAAAAAGTTCATAAGGGCTTAAATTGACTAACACTGTTTGATTTTACAAGGCAGGCTCTTAAATCAGTAGCTTGGCACTTTAAATGTCTAATTTGTCATGAACGCGTACATATTATCCAGCAAAGAATTAAAAAATTGGTATAATTAAGATAGAAAGATAAAAGAAAAGATAGTAATAGGTTTAAAAATAAGGGAAGAAAGAATGAAGATACTGCCAATAGGGACCCAAACATTTGAAGTGTTACGCAATTATGGGCAATATATGTAGACAAGACAGAACATATATACAAATTGATAAATAGCGGGAGAGTATATTTTCTATCAAGGCCAAGAAGATTTGGGAAGTCATTATCGATAGGTACGTTTAAAGAATTGTTTAAAGGGAATAAAAAGGTATTTGGAGGATTGTATATATATGGCAAATGGGATTGGAGTAAAACAAATCCATTATTTCTGTTAACAGCACGACTGATCGGGTATGAAGTAGAGGGGGAAGTACATACAGATAGATGTAGTGTTAAAGAAAGGGAAAGAAGTGATAGTAGTGGAAATAAAACATGGGAAAGAGGCAAAGATAGAGAAGTTGCTAAAAGCTGGAACAGACAAAGGAAAAGAAGTATTGAGAGAAGTACGGAGAAAGAAATGAGAGACGGATTGAAAGAAAAGGAAGATATTTTTGGATGGGAAATGCTTCTAAAATTCAACAAGTTTTTAGTTCTTTTTATATCCCTCTTTCTTCTTGTCTTTTTTTATAATATTTCCTACGCAGGAAGAACTGTCAACATAGATTTTAAAATACCTGAACACACTTTGTGCGCAGCAA
>JAITJN010000059.1 GCA_031278895.1 Candidatus Endomicrobiellum guadaloupense | reverse complement strand
GCGATTGTCCGTTCCGGTATCAGGGACAGTATCAGGATGAGGAAACAGGATTGTACTATAACCGGTTCAGGTATTATGACCCAAGTATCGGGGCTTATTTAAGTCAGGACCCGATTGGGCTGGCAGGAGGTGATAGATTATATAGTTATGTACATGATACTAATATTTGGATTGATACATTAGGGCTAACAAGATCTATAAGAACTCAGAAATTACCCAAAGCATTACAGAGACGTCCTAAATGGAGACAGTCAGTAATTGATCAATTAAACATGACTAATCCTAAAACAGCAGATGGTAAATTTGTTGATGTAAAAACAGGGAAGCCAATAGAACCCGGAAATGAAGTTATAGGCCATCAACATCAATCTTGGAGAGAATATCAAGAAGATCCGACAAGCGCTCAAAAAACAAGGTCTCAAGTTATAGATGATTATAACGATGTAAGTAATTTGGGCTATGAAGATAAGAGCTCAAGTTCAAGTGATGGAGGTCGGCTGAAAGGTCATGAACATTAAATTTAAGAATATGAAAACAATAGAGGATTTAAAAAAAATATTATTACTATCTGATTTTACTGAATTAAAGAAAGCTCTATATGAATATGATATTTGTGAGCATGATAAATTTGGTAACAACATACTTCATTATTATTTGTTACATACAAAGGATATATCTCTGGATTTCAAAGATATAATAAACGAATTATTAGGAAGGGGCATAAGCATTAATTCAAAACAATCGACAGGTCAATATCAAAGGAGTTGTCTTCAAATAGCCGTAATACTTAATATTAGGGATATTTTTGATTTCTTAATTAACAGGGGAGCAGACGTTAATTCAACTGACGTAAATGGTAATAGTATATTGTCAAGTGCAATTTTTAATTATCTTAAAGATCGGATAAATTACGGATATTATATTAAGGTATTACTTGATAATGGAGCCAATCCTTTTCAAAAAAATAATTACGGAATTTCTGCATATTCACTTGTTTACAACCTTGCTCACGATAATGACGTAAACAAATATTTTGAAAATATAAATGAGGAATAAAACAGACGGATGGTATCCGGTTTATGAGTATGGACAATTAAATCCCACTTCGTATGAAAGACTGAATAAGGGTGATGTATATAAAATTGGTGAATCTCAAAATCCTAATAGAAGGTACTCTCAAACAAGATTAGATGAAGCCAGAATTAATAGATCAACTGCCACTTCTGTTGTAATTGATGCTAGTGGGAAAGTAAAATTAGACGCAAATGGAAATACAGCTGCTGCTGGTTTGTAAAGGAAAATTGATCCAAGTACTATCGGGAACACAAAACAAGCGGATCGTATAATTGAAACAGAAAGAATAGAAGCTTATGAACAAAATCATAGACATTTGCCAGCGGGCAATAAAACATATCATTAACATTGAAAGATAATATATTATGGGGATATTTTTAAAAATCACTTATCAATCACAAGGAGGGAAAACTGCAGAAAAAGCAATTGTAAACCAAAAGATTTTATCTTATATTATTGATGGCTTAAATGACTATCCTTGGCAGGAGTCAATTTCCGCTAAATTAACAACCCTTGATCAAAAGTATAGTCATATTGCGCTTGGTACAATTCTTAGGTTTTTTCATCTAAAAAATATTGAAGCAGGCAATTTAAAATCATTTGCCAGATATATTAAAAAAGATGATAAACTTATAATAGACCAAATGCTTATAATAGATAAGTATGAAAATTTATCAGAAGATGAAACAAGAAAAGCACTTTGTGATGATATTTTTCTATACTTTAAATATATTATCTTAAAATACAAAGACCGCTTTTTAGATTTTGATGCCGTTGCTTTTATTCCGTTACTTGAAGAAAGATTTGAGGAAGTCAAGGATGGCAAATTTATAAGTACACGAATATTGGGTGATTAGGATAATGTATTTGAAGAGGGCACATTTGTCCCCGCCGCCCGGATTAAAGGCGATAACAGTCAGAGCATTATAACGGATTATCTCGGCACTCCCACGGCTATGTATGACGCGAAAGGAGAGAAAACCTGGGAGGCAAATTTGGACATTTACGGAAAAGTGCGTACTTTTGCCGGACGTTCTTTGAGCGATTGTCCGTTCAGGTATCAGGGACAGTATCAGGATAAGGAAACAGGATTGTACTATAACCGGTTCAGGTATTATGATCCTGATATTGGGAATTATTTAAGTCAGGACCCCATAGGGTTAATGAGTGAGGAATTTAATTTGTATTCCTACGTTAGAGATGTTAATAATTGGATTGACCCGTTTGGTTTAACAGCAGAATTATATAAGCTAACAGCAACTAAAGATGGTTACTATGATTTGAAAGAATATGGCAAACCAACTGTTAAAGGTGGAACATATCTAAAAGCAGGCGAAACCTATAAGATTGGAGAAACAACTCAATTTAACAAAGTTGGAAAGCAAAAGAGGTATAGTGAAGTTTGGCTACAAAAGAATAATTTAGAGTATGTCAGATTGCAAAATTCTCCAAATAGGTCAGCAAAAAAATCTTTCCAAAAATTAGAAACAGCTAAGATAGACAAACATACAAAAAGGTTTGGTAAAAAGCCTACAGGAAATAGTTGCAGGCATTAATTATAGTTTATATGGAAATAATTAAATTAACATCAGATGTTCCAAGTTATCTGAAATTACGGGAGATTAAAAATGAACTCTTAGATTTTATAGTAATTTTAAATGATAAATATAGTTCAATTGATTTTTCATTTTGGTTCTGTTTTAGAGCATTAACAGATAATGCAATAGAATCAGGATGGAAAAGTAAAGTAACTTTTTATAAAAAACACAATGCACTCTCTTTTGATATAATTATGTCTGAAATAGAATTTATTCCATACAAGAAAGATATGGCAACGCAAAGGAAAATTATGGGAAAGTATTTTTATCCTTTTTTCAAAGAATCAATAATCAAATATGCAAAAAAGCTACCTTCATTGAAACCCATTGCAGAAAATTTAATTTTAGATATGGAAAAGTTTTTGACAGAAAAAGAGTGGCTTTCCCCTGCTGAATAATTCTATCCCCTAAAAATATGAAAAGTCAAGGGAAGCAAAAAACGGCTACCCTTACTTTTTTGTTAATCTCTCTCCAGCATCTCAATAACCAATTTTTGATTTTCCACTTTTACAGAAATTTGGTCAAAGGAAAGAAATCCTGCCTCTTTAAGCGGCACATCGCAGACATGCAAGGTGAAAATAGGAGGCAAAATAGTCGTTAAACTGCCTAAAAGTCTGGAAACAACCAAAAAAGAAGTGGACACCTTTCTTGTAACGTCCGTCGTT
>JAITJN010000061.1 GCA_031278895.1 Candidatus Endomicrobiellum guadaloupense | reverse complement strand
CATTCTGTAGGAATTTTAGGATCTGAATATACAGAAAGATTTGGTATCACATGTCTATATAAGTAAGATGTATCTATAATATTTATTTTCTTTAATTTACTTTTTATATTTTCACTATTGATTGTATTTACAAGTTCTTCAAATCCGTCTCCTGTTTGGCTTGCACAGCCAAAAGATATAACCAAATCTAAAACTATACTGTTATCTTCTGCCTTTTCAAAAAATTCTTTAGACTCTTTACTCCACTTTATTAATCTCTCTGTTAACATAATAATTATTCCTATTCCTTTAATAAATCAAACCATTTAATCACTTATTATTATATAATGCATCACTAAATCTTTTATGAATTATAAACTTTTTGTTTCATCTTTATTATTTTAGCAATTTTGTAAATCTATTTCATCTTAATATAATATAAAGCATCACTACGGCAAACACATGAAAGATTTGAGTATTAGTATATATTTTTTAATGCATTTGTCGTGACAATGAACGATCAATCCCGTGTGAAAATAAAATCTTTTTTGTATAATATGACAATTCTGGGAGACGAAAAGTTAAAAGTTATAATTTTAGTGATTTTGGCTTCAGCATTAAATTAATTTATTTTTGATGTGTAAATAAATAATGGCTATATACACATGCCGCATCTAGTTAGTCATGAAAATGACAATGATCTTTGTATGTGAAATAATTTGAAAAGGAGGGTTGAAATGTTTGCGATGTGTCTAATTGGAATACTTAGTTTGCTTGTTTTTGGTGGGATTGCAATTGATTTAATAAAATCGGCCTTCTAAAAAACAATGTCATAAGTTTAGCAAGGGAAGACCAATTGAGGCGGCAAATAAAATCACCGCCCAAAATTTTTTACCAAGTTCCATATGAATCTGTAGGCTTTAAAGGTAGCAAGAAAAAATTTGTAGATTTTTGTGTAAAAAACCCTTTAAGATTTTATAAACTTTTTTATCTCCAAGTCTCGTTGAGGTAAAGGAAATAGGCAATGAGCAGCTCGAGTTCGAATTTTAAAGTAAAAATTGGGCTAAAAAAAATAACCAATACTTAAAGAAATTTTATTTAAGGTTGAAGAACAAGAAAAGAAGCGGAAAGGCAATAATAGCAACAGCAAGAAAGATGAGAGATAATATACAGGACACTAAAAAAATGAGTGGGTATTTGCGGATCTCAACAATTGGGTATTGGAATAAAAAAATATCAAAAATAAAATGAAAAATCAGAGTAGATTCCTAAATCTAATCTTGATTTTTATCATGGAAGAAGAAACTTTTAATCTTTGGAGGCTCAGCTTATGAAATACTGCTTATGTATTCTCCAATCAATCTGACTACAGGTATGATAATATTCTCATCGGGAGAAAACTTGCTGCTATGTAAAGAGATACCTTTTTCTTTACCTCCAACTCCAAGCCAAAACATCATTCCTGGTACCTTGCTTATAATGTATCCATAATCTTCTGACGTCATTGTTATAGGTGCTTCTTGAAATTTAAAATCAGTTCTAGTTCTCATCCAATTTATAAATTTATTTGTTATTTCCAGATTATTTATAACAGGATAGTAGCTATCATGAATTTCAATATTGACTTTTACGTCAATAGCTTGTGCAACGCCTTGCGCTATTTCTGCTATTCTTTTTTTAGAAAATTCTAAAGATTGTTTACTGCCAATACGCAAAGTACCTGTGAGGTCACAAGATTTGGCAACAGAATTAGGAGCGGTTCCACCGTTTATTGTTCCAAAAGTTAAAACCTCGGCATGTAGAGGATCTAAATTACGAGATATAAGCGTTTGAACTTCTAAAAGAAAACTTGCCGCAGCTACAAGTGGATCGCGAGTCATATGTGGCATAGCTCCATGACCAGGAATACCTACAAACTCTATTTTTAAGGCTACTAGTCCTGCAAATAATTCTCCAGTTTTTGTTGTAATTATTCCTGGTTCCCATTCTGGGGAATCGTGCATTGCATAGAATTCATCTACTTTATATTTTGGTTCTATAATATTGTCGTACATCTCTTCTGCTCCACCAGGATCCTCTTCAGCTGGTTGGAACAAGATTAGAATATTGTTCTTTTGTTTGTTTTGTAAAACATATTCCAGAAAACCAAGAGCAACTGCCATATGAACGTCATGACCGCAAGCATGCATAGTACCTTTATGTTTAGAGGTAAAAGTCAAACCTGTTTCTTCGTTTGTTGGTAAACCGTCTATATCCGTACGCCAACCAATAGTTTTTTTGCCTTCAGTTCCCGGGATATATACAACAAAACCTGTTTTATATCTTGTAATTTCAATATCTTTATGTTCATTTATTAAATATGTGATTACATTATTTAAATATTCACTTGTTTCTTTTTCTTGCCAGCCAGTTTCTGGAATTTGATGTAAGTCATGACGGATTTTAATCAAGTCCAACATAGTGACCTCTTTGTTTTACAATTTATCTATCTCTGTTTCAGTTTGTGTTTTATCCTTCATATTTTTTATTAAAACTTTACCATTTTCAAATTCTGTTTTAGCAAAGACTATTGTTTTAGATATTTGTATTTTATCAGCAAATTTAAGCTGACTTGTTAGGCTTTTCCCATTTATAGGTCCAAAAACAGATATATTCTTATCGCTGTTCAACCCATCTTTTACTATCTTTGCAGAAAATGCAAAAGCTTCCCCGAAAAGTTCTTGATCGGCTATAGCTACAAATATTTTTTCAGGTTGTTTTACGCTCTCTAAAAAACCAACACTTTGAGCTGCAAGCAGAACTCTTTGCGCACCAAGTGCAAAACCTACAGCAGGCGTACTTTGTCCACCAAGTTCTTTAACAAGATTATCGTATCTTCCGCCAGCTGCGATAGCATCTTGTGAACCTACTGTATCTGAACAAATTTCAAAAACAGTTCTATTGTAATAATCTAATCCTCTGACAAGTCTTCCATTTACGCTATATTGGCAGTCAGCTTTTTTTAATAGAAATTGAACAGTATTAAAATTATTTTTACACTCGCTGCAAAGATAATCTGATATCTCTGGCACGGCAGTAAATTTACAAGAATCTACTTTACAATCAAGCAGTCTTAATGGATTTTTTTCAAGGCGTCTAAGGCAATCTTGGCATAAATCTTTGGCAAAACTAAAATATTTAACTAAAGCTTCTCTAAAAAATTGACGACATTTATCACAACCTAAAGAGTTTATATGTACATTTATTTTGTCTATTCCTAGCGATGTAAGAACATCTTTAGCTAAAGTAATTATTTCGGCATCTGCCGCAGGGGAAGAGCTACCATAAAATTCAGCTCCTATTTGTTGGAATTGTCTATATCTACCAGCTTGAGGTCTTTCATAACGAAACATTTCTCCACAATAGAAAAATTTCCCTGCAGGGCTTGAGATGTCCATCCTGTGTTCAATAAAAGCTCTTGCAAGAGATGCGGTTCCTTCTGGGCGAAGAGCAAGCTTCCTGCCTTTTCTATCTTCAAATACATACATTTCTTTTTCAACTATATCTGTGGTTTGGCCTATTGATCTTGTAAAAAGAGCTGCATCCTCAAATATAGGTGTCCTTACTTCTTCAAAGCCATGTCTTCTAAAAATTTCTTTTGCTTGTTGTTCAAGCAAGCTTAATCCCAAGGCATTTGTTCCAAAAATATCATGAGTTCCACGAGGAGCTTTATAATCCATTTTTCTTCACGTCCTTTATATCTTGTATTTCTTCTTTTAACTGTATGCTCTTGTTAGTAGTATCCATTTCTATTACACCGACAGAAATAATAAACTGGAAAGCTTGCTCAACACTATAATTGGTATGTATAATATCTTCTTCTTTCATTAAAAACAGAAAGCCCGTAGTAGGATTTGGAGTTGTAGGCATAAACACGCAAATGCGCTTTTCATTATTAACTTTTTGCTCTCCTGTTAAAAAGGCGACAGAATAAACACCTTTTGAGGGATAAGGAATAAAAACAACTTGCTTAAAACTTTTTTTACTGTCTTTGCCAAATATAAAACTTACAAACTGTTTTGCCGCAGAATGAACTGTCCCAAATATAGGAAGCTTTTCTATAAGCTTTTCAATTGAAAGTAGAGTTTTTTTACCAAATGCCCTGTTTACAATAAAGCCTAGAACTATTATGATTATAAAAGACAAACAAAAACTTGAAATTTTGCCAACAAGTTGGATCCAGTATTTGTCAACCAAAAAATATTTTACTATATGAAAAGTAAAACCGCTCATCCATTTAAAAAGGATTGCCATTACAAAATACATCAACCACAACGGAATTATAACGACTAATCCAGTAATAATATATTTCTTTATCGCATTGCTTAATTTCCATTTTGTATTATTTTTTTCATTTTCCATAGACAAAAGCTTCTCCTGCTTTTAAAAGTTTGTTAAGTTTTTTCTGTGAGTCGGACTCTGCGTATAACCTAACTACTGGCTCTGTGCCTGAAAGTCTAAACCCTATCCAGTTATTATCGTCTAAAATAAATTTATGCCCATCAATTGTTATATTCCTTTTAATTTTCATTCCAGCTATACTGTTTGGCATTTTTTCTTTTAAAGCTTCTCTAAAAGCGTCCATTTCTTCATGTTGAAGTTGAAAATTAAGTCTTGATGTAAAAACTTCACCTGTAATCTTTTTAATATCTTTTAGAAGTTCTTTTACTGATTTTTTGCTCATTGCAACGACTTCAGCCATTAGCAGACATGCTAAAATACCGTCTTTTTCAGGAACATGCCCTCTTATGGTAAGTCCACCGGACTCTTCTGCGCCGATTATAAATTTATCAGGATTATTTACCATAATATCGCCAATATACTTAAAGCCTACAGGCGTTTCTTCAACGCTTACGCCTATCTTTGCAGCAAGTTTGTCTATAAGATGCGTAGTCATAACGCTTCTTGCTACAATTCCTGTCCAGCCTCTAGTTTTATTTAAGTGGTATAGCAAAACAGGAATTACCTGATTTGGCGTTATAAAAGTTCCGTCGGAATCTATAATACCAAATCTATCGGCATCTCCGTCTGTGGAAAATCCCAACTTGTAAGATTCTTTTTTCACTAAATCTTTAAGTTCAGAAAGATTTTTTTCTGATGGTTCCGGCGCTCCACTGCTGAACATAGTGTCTCTGTTTTTATTTATTGTAATGTTTTTAATTCCGGCATTGTCAAGCAATGTGTCTATGTAGCCTGCGCCTGTTCCGTGCAATACATCTGCAGCTATTTTGATTTTTGACTTTTTTAGAGCTTTAAAATTTACAAGATCTTTTATTTTTTTTATATAAGAGCTTTGAGGATTATACAGCTCTATAAGATTATCTTTTATACCTTCAACAAAAGGAATAGATTTTATATCTTTGGATTGGATTTCAAAACAAAATTTTTCTATTTTTTGTGTTGTTTCAGGAAGAGCAGGACCTCCCCAGTCAGGAGAATATTTTAATCCATTATATTTGTAAGGGTTGTGACTTGCCGTAAAGTTGATTCCACCTGAAAGCTTAGAATTTATTATGTTATAAGCTAAGACAGGCGTAGGTGTATTTCTTTTACAAAATAATGCTTTTATACCATTGCCTGCCAAAATTTCCGCTGAGAATTTTGCAAAATCTTCAGACATAAACCTAGTATCATATCCTATGATTAGAGAAGCATTAGATACTTGTTCTTTTAACAGATTAGCTATTGCTTGTGTTGCAATAGCAACATTGGCATAAGTAAAATCGTCAGCAATTATCCCTCTCCAACCTGACGTACCAAATTTAATCATGTTTTTATCCTTATAAATCAATTTTAATAAGCTTAAAGGTTTTAACTATTGGAGACATTAACTTACTTTATCAAATTTTGACTTTTAGAGAAACCCCTGTTTGCGAGACTATTTTTGCCAAGATTTTATTTTTTCAGAGTATCTCTCTAAGATATCAAGAGTTGTTGTTTTATCTTTTGATTCAGCCCAAATATGGAATAATGCTTGGTCAGGATCTGGAACAACAAGAACCCAGGTGTTGTCATTTATATGTATTTTTACACCGTCTATTAAATCTGCTTTCTTGGTTTTAACGCTTTCAATTGCTTTGCGCATAGTTTGCCCTTTTTTATCCCAAGGACATGGGACTGATTTATGAAGTACTTCAAAGTGAGGGATTTCTTTTATTACATTCCCTAAAGACAAATTTTCTTTTGCAGTCATTTCAAGAACTTTGCCTATAGCATACATTGCGTCAAAGACATTTTGAAACTCTGGGAATATAAATCCTCCCATACTATCGCAAACTAGAGCAATATCAGAATCGTCTTTAGAAACAATAATATTTCTAGAACTTGTTGCAGTTCTTTTGATATTTGCTCCAAACTTTTTAGCAAGAGTCTCTATTATAGAAGAAGCATTTATTGGTACAGCTATAATCGCACCTTTTTTGCTTTTCATAGCAAGATATGCTGTTGCCATCATAGCCATATCATCTCTGACAACTTTACCATTTTCATCAACCAAGAAAAGTTTCTCTGCGCCAGTATCAATTAAAAATCCTACATTTGCTTTTAGACTTATAACTATATCAGATAATTTATTTAAAGAATTATGAAACTCTTCATAAGACTTTATAGTTTTAGAAGAGTCTGTAAAAGCGTTTAATGATATAACATCTACATCAAGCTCTCCAAGAATAGAAGGAAATACTATTGAAGCTGAAGATGATGCATAATCTATAACTATTGTTTGCTTTGAATCTCTTATAACTTCTTCTTTGATTGCTGTCAGGTATCCAGTTTTGTAGTAGTCAACAGCGTTTGGTGGTATGGTAATTTCTCCTACTTCGCTCATGCTAGCACGCTTGAAATCTTCCCTAAAAAAAAGTTGTTCTATAGCTTTTTCCTGATTTAAAGATATGTCTGTGCCTTTAGAGTTGAAAAATTTTATATCAATAGCTCGCCCATCACGAGGGGATTGTCTTATATAAATCCCACCAGCTTCACTCTCGCTTCCTATTTGATATCTTACGACAGGAATAGGCAGCCCTCTCAAATCGCCGACTTTTATGCCTGCAGATAAAAGTCCTGAAATTATTCCTCTTTCTATCATTTTTGCTGAGCGATGTTCGTCACGAGAGGTAAGAATATATGCTCCTTCACCAGCAAAGGCTCCATATGCGGAACCTATTTTTGCCGCAAACTCAGGAGTAATTTCAATATTTCCAAGTCCGCTTATTCCATAAGCGTTAAATAGAGATTTGTTCCATTTTTCACCCCATACCAAACTGTTTGATAAAACGGCCCCAGTTTCAATTACTTTATTAGGCCATATTCTTAAATTTGTTCTTATAACAACATCAGACCCAATTGTACATTCATCGGAAATAACTGTTCCTACTTGAACAACTGTTCTACAACCTATTTTTGTATCGTTGCCAATAACATCTTCTTTTATTTGCGTTTCAGCGCCGATTGTTACGTTGCTCCACAAAACTGAACTTAAAACTTCTGATGCTGTAGAAATTTTTGAGCCTGTTCCTATTACAGAACGTGAAATAACAGCATTATCTTCAACTATAATATTATCTCCAAGAATTACTTGTCCATCAACATCAATGTTTTTCCCTAAAGAGACATTTTCCCCTGCTATTATGGTTTTGCTGCCAACTTTTATTTTTTTGCCTTCTATATCAACTTTAACTTTACCATCAAGTATATCGTAATGTACCGCTCTATAATCGTCATGATTTCCAATATCTTTCCAATAACCATCGGCAATATATCCGTAAAGAGCTTTATTTTTTTTAATAAGTAAAGGATACAAATCCTTTGAAAAATCAAAAAAATCATCTTGGGGAATGTATTTAAAAATTTTAGCCTCTAAAATGTATATCCCAGTATTTATTGTATCTGAAAATACTTCTCCCCAGGAAGGTTTTTCTAAAAAGCGTTCAATCTTGCCATTTGCATTTGCTATAACAACACCAAACTGTAAAGGGTTATTTACCCTTGTAAGAACAATTGTCGCTAATGCTTTCTTTTTTTTATGGAATTCTATTGCTTTTGAAAGATCTATGTCAGTTAAAACATCTCCTGAAATAACAAGAAAAGTACTTCTTATATTTTCACCAACAAATCTTACACTTCCTGCAGTGCCTAAATCTAATTCTGGACGCAAATATTTTATGTCAACACCAAACTTTTTACCAGAACCAAAATAGGCTGTAATTACTTCTGGTTGATAATATAACATCATTGTTAATTTTGAAATTTTATGTTTTTTTAAAAGATTGATTGTATGGCAAAGAATTGGATTGTTTGCAACAGGTACCATTGGTTTAGGTATATTACAAGTTATGGGTCTTAATCTTGTACCAAAGCCGCCTGCCATAATGACTGCCTGCATCAAAACCTCCGGCAATATTATATGGAATTTATACATACTAATAATTTAGTACGGCGAGTTGCTTACATTGTGTTGTGGAGCCAATTAAATTTTTATCGAACTCTTTCCAATGAACTAAACGGCATTTACCGCCTAAAGAACAAGCCTTTTATTCACCAATTATACATAAAATATCAAAACAATGAAAGTTTGAATTCATATATGAAGCTTACTCCCAAAGTAAGTAGTTGTAGTAGAACTTAAAGCTGAAAAGAAGACACTTAAACAATTAAAGCAAATACAAGAAACTATAAAATGGAACAATTACATAAGAGATTTAATACAGGGCAAGTTAAAGAGTTATTTTTTTATTATGAGAAAGAGGAACTTACAAGAGGTGAAATACAGAAAACTCTTAATATATCAAAATCTCATTTCTTTGAGTTAATCAAGGAATATCGTCAAAATCCCAAAGAGCTTGGCATAGAGTATAAAAGAGCTGAAGTAAGTAAATTATCACAAGAGACTGAAAGCCTTATGAGAGAAGAACTTAATAAAGAATACAGCCTTATAAATAACCCTCAAATTTAAGATCTGCTTTGGCTAATGGAAGACACTTGCATAGACTATTTGGTTATTCTTTTAGAGTAAATAAAGACAATAAAAAACAAATTTACCAAAATGAAGACGCTCCAAAAGTTAAGAGAATTTTCAACTTATTAGAGGACGGCTATAATCAACTACAAGTTATAGAAATAATGGAAGAAGAATTATTTTTTTCAGTCCAAAATAAATTAAACGGCAGGTCAAGAAGTAATAAATTCAGAGATTATGATAATCCTATATTGCCTCTAAAAGATTATATT
This sequence comes from Candidatus Endomicrobiellum guadaloupense, assembly GCA_031278895.1. Lineage (GTDB taxonomy): Bacteria > Elusimicrobiota > Endomicrobiia > Endomicrobiales > Endomicrobiaceae > Endomicrobiellum > Endomicrobiellum guadaloupense. Next base: position 52,400 of record JAITJN010000061.1, on the reverse strand, counting down.
TATTGCCACGATAAAGATCATAAAATGACTGCAAGTCGCTCTAAAAGGAAATTCCCTTATTATCATTGTCAGGGTAATAACTGTTGCCGTTATTGTAAAAAAGATGTTGAGGATGCCTATCTTAATTACTTGAAAACATTAAAGACTAAAGACGAACATATTGGAATGTTTAAGCAAATGGCGTTTGATATTTACGAGCAAAAAACAACTCATATTAAAAACCAAAATGAAAGACTTCAAAATGAAATTCGCAAATTAGAGCAAGAGCAATCAGATACAATTCCGTTAATCAGGAATAAAACCTTAACTGAAGAAATGGGGGAAAAAGAAATAGAAAGATTATCGTCTCAAATACAAGAGAAGAAAGGGTATTTAATGAACGAAGAGAAAATAAATAAGATTACGGAAGAGTGTTGGGATTTCATAAAATTCTTTATGAATTACGCTGACGTTATTTGGGAAGTGGGAATTTTGGAAATAAAAAAAGACGTTCAGAGTTTGATAACGCCAAAAGGCTTCGTTTGGAAAGAAAAAGTTATCGAACTCAAAGAAACGCCTGATTTTATAAGCAGTTTTGGCTCTGAAATGAGCGAAAACCAACTCAGGTGGAGCCAGCGGGAATTGAACCCGCATTTTATCGTTGCGAACGATACGTTCTCCCGTTTAACTATGGCCCCTGCGAGCACGAAAGAATACTATATGTACTATGAGAAATGCATTATAGGAAATATAATTAGATTTTGTCTAATTTAGACTATATATTCATAATACTAATACTTAATTGTAAATAAGAAGCATTTGTTATTTTACAAAAATTACGAATAGTTAGATTGTTTTTTTATTTGTAGCACATCACTCGGCTTAGTAATAGGTTCTTGATATGATTGTCAGCAATTACAAAATCAACTTAGATCCTGGCTTTACCAGACTGCTAATGAATTGGAAAATCAATGGAGAATTCCATTTATTTCTTATCAAACGAAATATTTTCTTCCAGGCCTTATTATTATAATTTGCCCAGGTCGCAAATATTGCTGTCTTGATAGATCTGCGTTATCTTTATAGATTTCTTTAGGTGTTGTTTTATATTTTGTTGCTATTTTTTCAAGCCATTCACCTTTAGTAACCTTGTGTTTTATAAACCCATGTGATGGGTTTAAATCTTTTACCTGTGCTATATTTTCTATAAAAGAGTCTTTGCTGCCGTAAGGGATCTTCAATTCAAAATCTGGATATCCATGTGGAGTACACCAAGCATTTAATGCTGGATTTAGTTTTTTTATTTCCTCAACTGTAGTCTCTGAACATTGTGCCACAATTTTTAAATCTATAACTTTATCAGTTTTATAAATGTCATATTTTTGAGGACTGTCATAATGTAAATTAGTAAATCCATAGCTCTCAAGGTCTGCCCCTATAGTTGCAGCAGCTATAAACTGTGGTACATAGTTTTGTGTTTCTTTTGGCACTGCTTTTCTTGAAACCATTTCAGAGATGTCAGAAGCATTTGAAAATTTCATATCCCTTATAAGTCCATATTCGCCTCTATTATAAGCTGCAAGAACAAGATGCCAATCATTTAGCATAAGATAGAGTTGTTTTAAATATGTGCATGCTGCTTTTGTAGATTTTTCAGGATCTCTCCTTTCATCTATCCAATAATTTATCTGCAATCCTAGCGCTCTGCCTCTATGCTGCATAATTTGCCAAAGTCCAACAGCGCCTGCATGGGAAACTGTATTTGGATTGTATAGACTCTCAACAACTGGCAAATAGAAAAATTCTATTGGAAGGTTAAAGTCTCTTAGTGTATTTAAAATCATGTCTTTATAGGCACCGCTGCGTTCAAAAGCAGTTTTAACTCTTTCCTTCCCTTTGCCTGAAGAATAAATTTCAATGTATTTTCTCACTAGAGAATCGCCGGATGTTGTTATTGATATGGAATAATTTTTTGGGAAAAGAGCAGGATCATTTAAAGTATAGAATTGATTGAGCTTGGCAAGAATTTCATCTATATCTTCAAAGATAAAGAAGAACGCTCCTGGGTCTATATCTGCTTTTGAGAGCCTTTCCATAAAAATAGAAAAATATTTTTTTGATTTCTCAAAAGCTCCTTCCTTAAAAGCAGTTACAGTTTCTTTATAAGCTTCTTGTGCAGCAGAAATTTTGGCTTTTGTATTAGAAATTGTTTTAGGTAGAACATATGCTGTTTTTGATGGCCAATGATCTATATCTATTGGTACTGTTAAAGCTCTTGTGGAAGATTCAATTGTAATAGCATCATTGGTTTGTGCAAAAGAAAATCCAACTGTCCAAAACAAAACACCAACAAAAGAAATTGTCTTTATTATCATTATCAACTCCATAGATTGAAGTCTAGTTAAGAAGAAGATTTTGTTGCAGAATAAATCTATTTATTTTATTAAAGAATAGTAAAAAAGATATTATAGCAAAATAAATTTTTACAAAATATTAAAATCATATTTTAGATGCTGTATATACTGCGTTTGACTAAAAAATATGAAATAAGATATAATTGTTATCTAGGGACTTATTGGGGGTGTTTAAAAATGTCTTACAAATGTGTAGTTTGCGGCAAAGGTTCAACATCAGGAAATACTATCAGTCATTCAAATAAAGCTTCTAAAAGGCTTTTTAGACCTAATCTTCAGAGCCTAAATATTATTCTTGATGGGAAAAAGACACGTGAGTATGTTTGTACATCTTGCATTAAATCAAACAAAGTAAAAAAAGCTATATAAAAACAAAAAAGCAAAGAATATATATAATATATTAAAGACGTCAAAAATATTCTCTCTTCTCTATTTTTTGTTTAAATATTCAAGAAGTTTCTGAGCTTGATCTTTTACAAATATAGTTCTAGCTTTATTGTATGCCTCATTTGCATACGTTTTCGCTTCTTTTATCATTCCAACTTTATAAGCTGCTTTAGCTCTCATAAAATCAATTGCCCCATAAGAAGAGTTTAGAGCATAAGCTTTATTAAGCATCTTTAAAGATTCTTTATATTTACTTTCTAAATCATAAATATAAGCGAGGTAAACGTAAACCTTAAAAGCACCATCGTTTATTTTTAAAGTTTTTAAAAGCCAATCTTGCGCGAGCAAGTAGTCGCATTTATCAATATAAATAACAGCTAAATTAAACATCAATTCAGAATCATCGTGTTCTTTTAAATAATATTCCAAAATAGCGGCAGCTTCGTCACTTTTGTTTAAATTAATAAAACTACGACTTATATTTCTTGCAATTTCTCTATCATATAGATCTTTAGGAATTTTATTATAATAATTAATAGCTTTTGTATAAATGCCTCGTTTATAGTAAACGTCGCCAATCCCTTTTTTAGATCCAACAGAATGTTTATCTATCTTTAAAGCACCTAAAAATTTTTCTTCAGCAAGTTCAAACAGATTCCCATCAAGGAAAATACGTCCAATTCTAATCATAACATCAGAGCTTTTTTTATTTATAGATAAAGCTCTTTCATAGTAATCCAAACTCAAAACATAATTCTTTTTAAGGCTATATAGATCCCCTACTTTTACATAATATTTAAAAAGATTCTTTTTAGAGTGTTTCTTTTTAAAAATTTCGCTATAAATATCTATTGCTTTATTATAAAGTTTTTTATCAGTAAATTCTTCTGCTAAAAGCTCTAGTTCTTTTATTCTTTCTTTTTTGTTATTAGAAATATTAATGTTACTCAAAGATTCTGTTATTTCTTTAGGATCATAAGAAAATTGTTGTTCAGCTTCTGTAGCAAAAACATTTGCACAAAAAACAAATAAACTAAATATAGATATAGTATAAACTTTTATACTATTCAATTAAAACACTCTCTTCTATTTTATTTATAATAGCCTTTTTTATATCTTTAACAGCACTCTTAGCTGCGATAAAACCTTTATCTATAGTTTTATAAGCTTCTTTAAAATTTATAGCATTTAAATCCCCAACATTTGGCCGTATTATAATATCAGCTATTTTTAAGTTATACTGATCTAGCACTTGTCCTTGTATATAAATGGCTTGCATAAGAGTTAAAAATACACTGGATATATCACTTTTTGTAATATCTGCAGAAACTGGAACAGCTATTATAACATCCGCTTTAAAAACTTTAGCAACGCCAACAGGAATATTTTCAGCTAAACCTCCATCAACTAAGTATCGTTGGTTATACTCAACTGGCTGAAAAATACCAGGGATTGTGGCGCTGGCTCTAGCTGCAAAAGAGACACTTCCCTCTCTAAGTAAAATTCTTTCACCTGTAATTAAGTCTGTAGCAACACATACTAAACGTGTCTGCAATTGGTCAAAAGTAATAGATCCGATTTTTCCATCTATGAAATTTTCTAGTTTTTTATTTGATAGAAGATGCCCAGATAAAAGCATTTTTAATATAGATGCTGAAGAAAAATTTGAAATGTCTTTGATATCAAAATCTTCTATATCATCTTCAAGATGTTCAAAAGGAAGTCCTGCGCAATATAATGCTCCTACTATTGAACCAACACTAGTACCAACAACTAAATCTACAGGAATTTGCTCTTCCTGGAATACTTGCAAAACTCCTACATGAGCAAAACCTCTTGCACCACCACCGCCTAAAACTAAAGCTACGCAAGGAAGTTTGTTTTCCTGTAGAGTTTTGGTTTTCTGCCATAAAATATCCAATAAAAATTTTTCTTCATCAAAATCAGATATCACAGCAAAAGAAGTCTTTGCTAAAAATAATAAGATAGAAAGTAAAACTAAAATATTTTTAATAGGAGTCAAGATCTACCCCAACAGCAAACTCAAGATTATAATAACTCTTATTTAAATCTTTTATTATTTCAAGGTCTTCATCATTATATTGTTTATTTTTTTCTAACAATTTAGCCTCAAGCGCTCTGCTTCTCCAAAAATCATACTCTAAAAAAGTCTTAATTACGGATAATTCAATATCTCTTTCTGCTTTTGTTTTTGCCAAAGTTGATTGCCTTAGCTTAATTTTTCCTTGCTTAATCCTTGCAAATAAACTACCACCATCAAAAATAGGAAGATTAGCATTTAAAGATAAATACCAATTTGTATTATTGCCTTTAATGTATAATTCCTCACCAACCCATTCCTGAGCAGCACCAACAGTTATTACTGGAAACTTCTGTAATGAAAGTAAATTGAGAGTCAAACTATCTAAACTTTCCTGATATTGAGACGATTTTATTTCAGGCTTAAATTGATGTGACAAAAATAAACAAGTATTTAAATTCAGATATCTAATCTTAGGAGCCATCTGTCCAGAGATTTTTACAATAGAGTTAAGATCTTTTCCTATAGTAGCTAATAAATTTAGAACTTCTTTATTGTAAAAAAGTTGTTCCTCCAGATATTGTTTCTTTAACTTTCTTATCTCTAAATGAGAAAGATGTATTCTTCTAAGATTGTAAGCATTTATTTTTGCAAGATAAAATTCTAATAATTCTTTGTGATATAAACATTCATTAAAAATCAATTTTATATCGTTTATTACTCTATTTTTGACTATTTCTTTTTCATTTTCTGTCTTTTCTTTATTTATTTTTGTAAGTCTATTTGTTGTTTTTATTCTACCGCCTAAGTAAATATTCTGCCAAATTGAAATTTTTGAAGCATAATATAAATCTTTTTTAGCTATAGGCAAGAATATAGGATCCTGTGATATATTATTAGATATAATTGCTGGCGTCATGTTTTTGAAATGTGATAAGTTTATATTGAATTCTAAGTCAGGGTAATATAAAGCTTCCGACTCTTTAACTTTTTGATTTGCATATTCAATATTTTGAGAGCATTCTAGTATATCTACATTTGTAGATAATGCTTGTTTTATACTTGTTGTTTCTGTCAAAACTTCCTCAAATATTTGGGCTTTAACAGATATTGGAAAACAAATGTAGAGTGTCAAAATGAATAAGAACTCACTTCTTTTCATGTTAATTTCCGTTTTATATTCCCTATCTGCCTTATAATAGACTTCTTTGAAGTTGAACCATAAGAAACTTTCATGTCAGCAATATTTTTAGCATCCAAATACTTAAAAATATCTTTTTTAAATAACTGGGAGAATTTATTAAATTCTTCAATAGACAAACCATTTAAAGTTTTGGAATATTTTTTACAATAAAGAACAATATCTTTAACTATTCCATGAGCTGTCCTAAAAGGCACATTCTGTATTGCAAGATAATCGGCTATCTCAGTTGCTGCTATGAATCCTTTTTCAGTACTTTTTAAAGTATTTTCTTTAATAAACTTTAGAGTTTCGATCATCTCATTCATTACTTTAAGGCACATTTTTACATTATCAAATGCATCAAATACTGGAATTTTATCTTCTTGTAAATCTCTATTATAAGCCAAAGGTAAAGATTTTACAATAGTAAGAAGCGCAATTAAGTCTCCAAAAATCCTTCCAGACTTTCCTCTTATTACTTCGGCACAGTCTGGATTTCTTTTTTGTGGCATAATAGATGATCCTGAAGTAAATTTATCATCTATAGTTATATAATTAAACTCTGGATTCATCCACAAAATTATTTCTTCGCAAAATCTTGTTAAATGTAAAGATATAACAGACATACAGAAAACAAATTCTATTGCAAAATCTCTATCACTAACACCATCTAAAGAGTTTTCACTTACAGATCTAAACCCTAAAAGCTTTGCACTATATTGCCTGTCAATTTTAAAAGACGTTCCAGCTAAAGCCGCACTTCCTAAAGGCAAAACGTCAACCCTTTTGTAACAATCTTCTAATCTTTCCTTATCTCTTTGCATCATTTGAGCATAAGCAAGAATGTGATGCGCAGCTAAAATCGGCTGAGCTGGTTGCAAATGAGTAAATCCTGGCATAACTACATCTATATTATCACTTGCTTTTTTTACAAGTATTTTTTGAAAATTGTTTAGTAATTTATCTATTGTTTTTATAGCGTATTTAATATAAAGTCTCAAGTCTGTAGCAACTTGATCGTTTCTGCTTCTAGCAGTATGCATTTTGCCGCCAATAAGTCCTATCCTTCGTATAAGTTCCTTTTCAACTGCAAAATGTATATCTTCTTCTTTTGGGATTTTCCAACCTTTCTTTAAATCTTTTAATATAGACTCAAGACCTGCAATAATTTTTTTACCTTCTAAAGCATTGATAATTTTTGTTTTTACAAGCATTCTGACATGCGCTATAGAGCATATTATGTCAACTTCTACAAGACGTCCGTCAAAGGAAAAAGATCCTATAAATTGTTCAAAGTTTCCCATCACATAACCCTTACTATTAATCTTTAAACCCTGCTTCCCATCAAGAAAAGCAGGGTTTGCTTAAAAATTATATATAACTTCTATTTCATTTCTTTAAACATTTTTTTTGAAGCTCCGCATTTAGGGCATTTTTCAGGAGGATCATTTCCTAAATGCTCGTATCCACATATATCGCATTCCCACTTTTTACCAACACTTTTTTTTGAGTCTGAATTAGCATAGTCTATGCCAAACAGCTTATCTTTTGGCCTGCTCTCTGGAATAGGCCCTACCTGTTTTTTACCGTCATGTACATCTTTAGATACATATAAAGCACAAAAACACGAGCCGTATTTTTTTACATCATTGTCCATATAAACGCAAGGACAGATTAAATCTGAATCCAAATCATAATTCCCTGTTGAGAGTCTGCATGGACACGAAGCATAACCATAACGCTTTAAATTAGTAATCAAGCTTTTTAACAATTCGTTTACAAAAGAAGAATCTTTGTTAAAATAATACTCTTTCTCTTGCGCATTTTTTTTGAGATACTCCATCAAATCTTGTGTAGAACTTATTTCTCTCATACCAAAGCTTCTTTTATCGCGTCAGGTTGGAAGCCGACAATTATCTTTTCTTTATTAATTAGTATTGTTGGAAAACCACCCTGTGGATTTACTTTAGCCAACTCTTTCATAGTCTTTTCTTGCTCAGCACCAACAAGTAAATCAACATCAATATAATCATATTTAGCATTAATGTCAATCAAAAATTGTTTTGTTTTTTTACACCATACACAAGTACTTAAAGTGTAGAGAAACACCGACTCTTTGTCATTTTCTCCATCAACATGTTTGATCATTTTACTCTCCTTTTTGCCGTATAAGATACGACCCAGATAGAAAATTGAGCAATTAGCAATTACTATGTAATTTAAACAAATTTTAATTTTTATATCAACATATGTTCTTTAAAACTAAAATAATCATTATTTGAAACTATTATATGATCTAAAAGAAGAACTTCTACCGCGTCTAAAGCTTTTTTTACAGAAATAGTTGCCAAAATGTCGCTTTGAGACGGCCTTAATGTTCCACCTGGGTGGTTGTGTGCTATTATTACAGAAGCAGCTTTACTATTTAAAGCTGCTTCTGCTATTTTTCGTGGTATTAGAAAAGATTTACTTACTGTGCCGCTTTCAAGTTCTTTGCAAGATGTTAATCTATTTCCAGAATCTAAAGCTAAAATATAAACTTTTTCTATTCTTTCTCCGCTTAAAGATGAAATTAGAAAATCCTTAGCCATAAGTGGAGAAGTTATTTTGTTTTGTTGTTTTATATCAAGCAGAAGATATAGGGAAAAAAGTTTCTTTAAAAAAACCAAAAACCCTGCAGAGTATTCCGATAAAAATTTTATTTTTATTAAATCTTTTATATCAGCGTCAAAAACTTGTTTTAAACTACCAAACTCTTTAATCAATAGTTTAGCCTGAAGCTTTACATTTTTTCTAGGAATTACATAAGTAAGAGCTAATTCCAAGATCTCGTAATCTGCAAAACTATCAAAACCCGAGTCAAAAAACCTCTTTCTAAGTCTACTTCTATGCCCAATATAATGAGGTTTTGGACTTCTCTCAGGCATATTTAGTAACTCACCTTATCCGTATTTCTTTTTTATTCGACACAAGTTTTTTATCTCGTAAGATTTTCTTCTTTGCTTTTCTTGAACGCGTATTTTTCTGATTACGTATTTTTTCTATCATGTGACGCTTTTTAGACATTGCGCCAAATACTTTTTCATCTATTGTTTCAACAAGTAAGCGCCTTGCAAAAAATCTGTTTAAACATTGGCTCCTTTCGCGATGATATTTTACCTCTATGCCTGTGGGTAAATGTTTTAAGTAAACAGCCGTAGACACCTTATTAACATTTTGCCCGCCTTTGCCAGAGGAACGTACAAATCTCTCTTCAATATCGGATTCTTTTATTGCATAACGCTCAAAAGATTTATCAAGCTCTATCTGTTTTCTTAAACTTACACCAAAATCTATCATATCAAAACCTTTTCTTCTTTGAGCTTTTTTATGAGGTCATAAGTTTTAGTAAATAGGTAAGAGTTGATTCCAATCTTTTTTGCAGCTTTAATATTTTCTTCTATATCATCAGTAAAAAATATTCCTGAAGGTAAAATATTATAATGACTTATTAGATGCTGATAAATTTTATCTTCTGGTTTCCTTAAATGAACTTTGTAAGAAAGAAAAAAATCATTAAAAAGAACAAATACTTCTGGGTAACGACCTTTCAAGTAATCAAAGTGTAGCTCATTTGTATTAGATAGTATTGCAAGTTTATAACTGCTTGCAAGTTCAGTTATTAACTCTATTGTTTCAGGTATGGGTTCAAAAATATTATTCCAGTGAAGTACAAATTCATTATACGTTCCATTATACTGCGTTCGCTTAGCTAATATATCATAAAAATCTAAAGAAGAAATATTCCCTTTTTCATAAGAATATGCAAATTCTGAATAAGTCGCAATAAGTTTATTAAAATCTGTTATCTTGTGATCAGGAATCCTCTGTACATATGCCTTAATAAATTTCATTAAATCAAATTTAAAAATAACGTTTCCTAAATCAAATACAATAACTTTTATAGACATAGCTAGACTCTCGGATGGCGAATATCCTTGCCATGCACCATAAAAATTACATCTTCGCAAATATTCGTAGCATGATCACCAAGTCTTTCTATGCTTTTTGCTATAAACATCAAATCAGTAACACGTTGAACAGTATCTGCGTCAGGGGATGCAGTTAAAACAGTCTTTAAGTCTCTTATAATAGAATCTCTTAAAGCATCTACTTCATTATCCTTAGATAAAACTGACATAGCCAAATCAGAATCGCTTGTATTAAAGGCTTTTATACAATCTATAATCATATTTTGAACAATACCTATCATCTTTGGAATATTTACAAGAGGTTCAATTTCCTTGTACTCTATTAAATCTAAAGACATTCTGGCGATATTTAGCGACTCGTCTCCCATTCTTTCCAAATCACTATTAATTCTCATAGCAGAAGTTATAAATCTTAAATCAGCTCCAACTGGCTGATTTAAAGCTATAAGTTTTAAACACTTATCGTCAATAACTATTTCTTGAATATTAACTTCTTTTTCAAGAGAAAAAACTATATCTATTTGATTTGGATCTCTAGAAACAAGTTCTTCAGCTGCAGCTTGTATCATTTTTTGAACAAGTCCAACCATATCAAGAAGCTGATTTTGTAAATCACTCATTTCAACATCAAAGTGCCGCATACAAACGCCTCCTTAACCGAATCTCCCGCTGACATAATTGTCAGTCTCTTTTTGTGAGGGATTAGTAAATATTTTATCAGTCTTATCAAACTCTATAAGCTTTCCCATAAGCATAAAAGCTGTATCTTGAGAAACTCTTGCAGCTTGCTGCATGTTATGCGTTACTATTACTATTGTATATTCTTCTTTAAGACTGATAATTAATTCTTCTATATTTCTTGTAGCAACAGGATCAAGAGATGAACATGGCTCATCAAGAAGAATAATACGCGGCGCTATAGCAATAACCCTTGCTATACAAAGTCTTTGCTGTTGCTCTAAAGTTAAAGATAATGCCGATTTACGAAGTTTATCCTTTATACCATTCCATAATAAAACTGCTTTTAAACTTTTTTCTACTGTTTCATTTATAACATTCTTATCCGAAGTTATTCTGTTTACTTTAAGACCAAAAGCTACATTTTCGTAAATCGAGATCGGAAAAGGATTAGGTCTTTGAAAAACCATCCCTACATTTTTTCTTAATTTGTCTACATCCGTATCTTCATCATAAATATCTTGTCCAGAAATATTTATGACTCCTTTAGTATAGACGCCATCTATTGTATCGTTAATTCTATTTATAGATTTTAACAAAGTAGATTTTCCACAACCAGACGGACCTATCATTGCAGTCACACATTTTTCTTCAATATTTATACTTATATCCTTAAGGGCATGAAAATCAGAATAATATAGATTAAATTTTTTTATTTCTATTATAGACATAACAAAACTACTCCTAACCTTTGCTAGTAGAAGCCAAAGATTAAAACTGCATATTTTTTAAAATACTTAAGGCAAGTTCTACAGCGTCTCTTCCTTGCTGACCTGAAACTGTAGGTTTCTTCCCTTCAGATACATTACTCAAAAAATTATCCAATTCATAAAATAAAGGTTCCTTAGATGGAAGTTTAGGTTTCTTCACGTATATATCAAGAAGCGATGTAATTTTATCTTTGCCTTCCTTCTTAGTATAAACCTTAAGACTCTTGCCAGCATAGTCTATTGAAACATAACTATCGGATTGAAATATTCTTATTTTTCTATACTTCTCTAATGAAACTCTACTTGCTGAAACATCTGCAACGCAACCATTAGCATACCTCAGCCTGACTTTAGCAATATCTTCTGTATCTGAAAGAATTTTAGCCCCATGAGCTTCCAAAGAAACAACTTTATCTTTTACAAGATAAAAGAGTATATCTAAATCATGTATCATCAAGTCCAAAACCACTCCAATATGATTAGTTCTTGGATCGTAATGCCCAAGTCTGTTAACTTCAATAAACTTTGGAATGTTTACAAATGGAGCTGCAGCTATAATTGCAGGGTTAAATCTTTCAACATGACCAACTTGTAGAACCAAATTTTTAGATTTTGCTATTTCTATGAGGCTTTCTGCTTCTGTCACATTTAAAGTAAAAGGCTTTTCTACAAGACAATGGATCCCGCTTTGCAAAAGAGGTCTTGCTACTTGATAGTGATATGGTGTTGGAACAGAAATGACAACAGCATCAACTCTCCCGATAAGTTCATTAAAATCTGTTAGATAATTTGTTTTATTTGCTTTTGCTATTTTTTCAGCTCGTTTAGCATCAACATCTACAACAAACTCAAGATTTGAATTTCGGTGTTGCCCTAAAATTCTTGCATGATGTTGCCCTAAAGAGCCAACTCCAATTACTGCAGTTCTTATACTCATTTCTTATAACCTTTTACAACTTTAATTACCTCATCAACTTCCGCAATTGAAAGAGATGGATTTACAGGAAGAGACACAACTTCAGCTGCAGATTTTTCAGCCTCTTTACAAAGACCAGACTTATATCCAAGTTTTTTATAAAGAGGCTGTTTGTATATTACGCAAGAATAATAAATTCCGCTTCCTACTCCTTTATCTGAAAGATATTTCATAAAAGATTCTCTTTCTTTAGATGGAACTCTTACAGTATATTGATGGAAAACATGTCTGCAGTTTTCTGGAATGTATGGAGTTTTTAAAAATTCTAAATCTTTAAAAGCTTCATTATATTTCTCGGCATTTGCTATTCTTTTTGCAATCCAATTTTCAAGTTGTTCAAGCTGAGCTATACCTATGGCAGCAGTCAAATTTGTAAGTCTAAAATTATATCCTAGAACTGTATGAGTAAAACGACCTTCTCTGCCATGATTTATAATTTGTCTACCATATTTATCAGCTTTTGCATCATTTGTAAGAACTATCCCACCTTCACCTGTCATCATATTCTTTGTAGCGTAAAATGAAAATGCAGCAACGTCCCCAAATGATCCTACTTTCTTATTCTTAAATTCTGCACCGTGTGCTTGACAAGCGTCTTCTATAAGTTTAAATCTATATTTCCTCTTTAATTTAAGTATGGCATCCATATCACATGGCAAACCATACAGATGTACTATTATAACAGCTTTAACATTTTTTTCTTTCTTTAATGCTTCTTCCAGCTTAATAGGGTCTATGTTGAAAGTTTTTGGGTCTATATCTACAAAAATAGGTTTTGCTCCACAAAAAAGAATTGAGTTAGAGGTAGCTATAAAAGTAAAAGGTGTAGTAACTACTTTATCTCCAGGATTAATACCAAGCATCAAAAGAGCTGTATGAAGCGACGCAGTTCCATTGGCATTAGCTATACCAAAATCTGTCCCACAATATTTAGCAAAAGACTGCTCAAACTGAGCAACATATTTACCGCTTGCTAAAATCTTTGAATCTAAAACATCCTGTACTAGTTTTTTTTCTCTCTCTCCGATAATAGGAGTAGCAACATTTATCATTTTCTACCTCTACTTTTTCATATTCCAATGATAGTCATACCTAGTTTTTTTGCTTTTTCTATTAATTCGGCTTTATCTAAAATTAAAGTAACCTCAGATTCTATTGCCATTGCCCTTACTTTATTTTCTTTTAAAGTATCTATAGTACTAAGTCCTATCACAGGCACATCAAATCTAAAATCTTGGTTTGGTTTTGCAACTTTAACAACAATAGAATTTTCGCCACCAAGAGCATAAGCTCTTTTTATACACTCATCCGTCCCTTCAACAGACTCAACAGCAAGAACAGATTTATCTTTTACAACAATAGTTTGCCCTATATCTAAAGCGGCAATACCCTTGGCTATCTTATATCCAAACGCTACATCTTTATTTTCATCAGAAGAAAGTTTTTTCCCAACTATCAAACCTTTCAGTGCAAGTAAATGCTTTAAATATGTATGTGAAGCAATAAGATGCATACCCTCTTTTTCAAATTCATCAGCAATTGTTTTCAAAATAGTATCAGTCTTTTTGTTTATCAAACTTCCCATCACTTTAATAGCACGAAAATCCATGCTAATAGCTGAATAAATTTTAACATGTTTAACTTGACCAGCCATTATGATGGTTTTTACATTTTCACTTTTTAAAGCATCTATAATTTTTTGAAACTTCCCAACTGAAATCCAATATGTTTTATCACAAATTTTTTCTAACTCCGGATCAGCCTCTTCTTTTAGAGCAATACACATTACTTTATTTCCACTTCTTTTTATCTCTTGAGCAATTAGAAAAGGGAATCTATTGTTACCTGCTATTAATCCTATACTTTCCACTATTGTAACGACTCCTTTAAAGACTATTCAATAACAACAGATGATATTTATATTTTATTTGAAAAATCTCTAACAGATTTTGGAGCTATAAGTTTTTTACCATTATGCCTGTTTATAAGATAGACTATTGTTTCCCTTACTACCTTTTTTACAGAATCAGGTTACTCAGAGACGAAGAAAATGATCCCTCTGAGAACATCTAACAAGATACTATAAACATCACAATAACAAAAATTTACAATCCGTTTCATAAATATCCTCAAATTATAATCTCTCAGGCCTGGCAATGCCTCTTTTAGAATTTTTAATAAACGCTACAATTTCTTGAACTGCTAGAGATTTACTTTGTTCAAGCTCTGATAAAGCATCTTTAAGCAATATTTTGGACATGAAAAGAACTTTGTATGCATTCTTTATAGCATTGATCTCTTCACTAGGCATTTTTCTTCTTCTCATACCTACCAAGTTCAATCCATTTGGAATAGCTCTATATCCTACACATAATACGTAAGGAATTATATCCATTGTTACAGTAGCCCCTGTCCCAACCATAACACCTTTACCAATCTTAGTAAACTGGTGCAATCCAACTGTACCACTTACAAAAGTATCATCACCAATCTCAACATGCCCTCCTATTGCAGAACAATTTGCAACAATAACATTATTGCCCACACAAGTATCATGAGCTGCATGAGAAGACGCCATAAAATAACAATTTTTGCCAATAATTGTCTTACCTGTCTTTGCAGAACCTCTATTAAAAGTTACAAATTCTCTCGCCACTGTACCATCACCAACATAAATTTTTGACGGCTCACCGTTATAACTTAAATCCTGCGGGGCAGTTCCAATAGAAGCCGAATGAAAAATTTTGCAGTTCTTGCCGATTTCAGCATGCTCTATATAAGCATTTGAACCAATTATAGTATCATCACCAATTACAACATCTTTGCCTATCACTGTATAAGAACCTATTTCAACATTGTTGCCTATAACAGCAGATTTATCAATTATTGCAGTTTGATGTATCATTTTTTACCCCTGTTTTGGTCTAGCAATCCCTCTTTGAGACCTTCCGATGAAAGATACTATGTCTTTAACATACTGAGACGATGATTCTTTTAGCTTAACAACGGCATCTTCAAGCGTTAGTTTAGACATAAATAATATTCTATAAGCATCTTTTATATCTTCAACTTCTGAAAACTCTACCTTTTTTCTTTTTAAACCAATAAGGTTTAGTCCAACAATGGCAACTCTGTCACCTTGGGCAGTTACATAAGGAATGATATCCATGTTCACCATCGAGCCACCTCCGATAATTACAGATTTCCCTATCTTGCAAAATTGATGCACGCCAATTCCAGAACTTAATATAGCGCTGTCATCTACCTCAACGTGGCCAGCAATACCTGCACAATAACCAACTATAACACTATCACCAATTATACAATCGTGCGCTATATGGGCACACGCCATAATTAAACAGTTTTTACCTACAATCGTTTGACCTGCAGCAGCAGTACCTCTGTTTAAAGTAACACATTCTCTAACAGTTGTACCATCACCGACTATAACTTTTGTCTTTTCACCTTTATACTTCAAATCTTGAGGGCGTTTTCCTATTGATGAAAAATTGAAAATCTCACAGTCATGCCCAACTTCGGCATATTCAATTACAGATTGGCCATGTATTTTTGTCCCGCTTTTTATAAATGTCTCAGGACCTATAACACTATAAGGGCCTATCTCTACATCGTCCTCTATAACTGCACTTTTATCTATTACTACTGTTTTATGTATCATTATTTCCTCTTATTGTTGTTTGTTTACAATAATAAACATGAACTCAGCTTCTGCGGTTAATTTCCCATCAACATAAGCTTCGCCTCTCATTTTTCCTCGTCTTCCACCATCTTTAACAACTTCAACTCTTAATTCAAGCAAATCACCAGGCATTACAGGTATACGGAACTTCGCTTTATCTATAGACATAAAATATGCAAGATTCCCTTGCATTTTGGGTTTTGAAAGAAACATAACGCAAGATGTTTGCGCCATTGCTTCAACTATCAAAACGCCAGGCATTACAGGCGCGCCAGGGAAATGCCCCTGGAAAAAACCTTCATTGCCACTTACGCATTTATACCCTACAGCTTTAGTAGGTTCAGCACTGTTTACCTTGACTTTATCTATCATTAAAAGCGGATATCTATGCGGGATATACTTTAAAACTTCTTCATGTGACAAAATTCTTTCTGTACTAGAAGTTCCACAATTTGTTCCGGTCATTACATCCTCCGATTGTTTATCTTCTTCTAAAACTGCATCTTTTAGGAACTCTCTTACAAAAGCAATATTATTTTGATGTCCAGGTTTATCGGCAACTATTTTTGCTTTTATTGGTTTTCCTGCCAGATATAAATCTCCAATTAAATCTAAAATTTTATGCCTCACAAACTCATCTTCATAACGTAACGGTTCTTTATTATGTATACCGTCCAGTCCCAAAACAATGGCATTGTCCATAGAACCGCCAAGTGCAAAACCATTATTTTGAAGAGCTTCTATTTCATAGTCAAAACAAAAAGTCTTAGCAGGAGCAATATTATTTATATAATTCTCTTTATTTACGCTCTCCAAAGACATTTGTTGGTATTTCAAAAGAGGATGATCAAAACCAATAGTACAATCTATTTCAAGATTATTAGAAGGATAAGCTGTTATCTTAGTTTTACCAGATTCAAAATGAACAGGCTTCTTTATCACATAATATTGTTTTGGAGCATCTAACTCTTTTATACCGCCATTTAATAACGCTTCCGCTATTATTTTTGAACTGCCATCAAGGATTGGAGGCTCGTTGTTGTTAATTTCTATAATTAAGTTATCAATTCCAAGAGCCAAACAAGCCGACATTATATGCTCTATAGTATGAATTCTAACACCTTCTTTCTCTATAACGCTACCTCTAATTGCAAGATCAGAAGCAGCATTAGACCATAATGCTGCAATTTCAGGCTTATTTGGCAAATCGGTTCTTACAAATTTTATTCCATACCCTGCAGGAGTAGGCTTAAAAACTACAATACTATTGTTTCCTGTATGAAGACCGACACCTTCAATAGAAATTTCTTTAAGAATCGTTGTTTGTTTGGCCATTTAAATTTACTTATCCTCCAAATCTTTCTTTATTTTTCTTATATCAGAATACATTTCAGGAAGTTTTCTCATTAAAGCTCTTATCTTTATACTTTGACTTAGCTGAGCCATAGGGTTACCGCCAACAGCTTCACCATCTTTTATATTCCCAGATATTCCTGACTGACTTGATATCGTGACATTATTGCCTATCTTTATATGTCCTGCAAGTCCCGTCTGTCCACCTATAGTTACATTATTACCTAAGTGAGTGGACCCGGCAATTCCGACTTGCGACACTATTATGCAATTCTGCCCGATTTGTACATTGTGTGCTATTACAACAAGATTATCTATTTTTGTACCATTTCCTATTTTAGTGGCATCAACAGTTGCTCTGTCTATTATAGTGTTAGAACCTATTTCAACATCATTTCCTATTTCTACTCTTCCAATTTGAGGAATTTTTCTATTTTCCCCTTCAATAGTTGCAAAACCAAAACCGTCACCGCCAATGACAACACCTGGCTGCAAAACAACTCTATCACCTATTAAAGAATCTTCTCTTATTACGACATTAGGATATATCAAACAATCATTACCAATTTTTACATTTCTGCCTATATAAACATTAGGAAAAATTTTAGCATTATCTCCAATTACAGCTCTATCTTCAATCACCACATTTTGACCTATATATGCATCTTTGCCGATTTTTGCTTTATTAGATATAGATGCTGACTGATGAACTGTTTTGCTTATAAGCGACAACCTTTCATTCTCTATAATAGAGAGAACTATACTATACGCATATTGTGGATTTTTAACTTTGATTATATTCTTATTTTTGAATTGAGAAATATCTATATCAAGCCCTACAAAAGTAACACCAGCATGTGTGTTTAATGCATTTTGTATATATTTTAAATTTCCAAGAAAAGAAATTTCATTACTATTTGCTTCTGAAAGACCATTTACGCCTGTTAAAATAACATCTTTATCCCCTATAAGCTCTCCGGATACAATCTCTGCAAGTTCAAACGCGTTAAGCCTCATTTATCTATCCTTTGCCATTTTTATAACTTCATCAGTTACATCTTTGCATTTTTCAGTTACAACAGCACCTTGCTTATCTAAAACTATAGATGCCTTATATTTTTTAAGTTCATCTTTAAGCATAGACTCTATATCTTTTAAAACTTCAGCTGTACTTCTCCCCTCCATTAAAGATACTTCTGTTTTTGTTCTTTCAGATAAATCAGAAATTTCTGCCTTTTTGTTATTTATCTGCTCGTTAACATCGCTTAATTGTTGGGCAAACTCATCGTAAGGCATATTTTCAGATTTTGCTTCCGAGATTTTTAAATTAATAATTTTTGCTTTTTCTTTGAGTGAATTAAAAGCTTCTATAAGATTTTCAATATTCTCTTTGCGAGTCATTACAAAAGCTTTTATCTCTTTTTTATACTCTAAAGTCATCGGATGAGAATTAAAAACTTTCTCCATATCAACAAAAATAATACTATTAACAGATTTATTTTCAATAGGATCGTCAGTTCGTTGTTCAACTATCCCGTTTATAGGTATTTCAAGACAAAAACCAGAAGTTGCAAGTAAGAAAAGAAATAAGAACAAAAATATTCTTTTTAACATTTTCTTTCCTTAAAAATTTATTTGTATGTCAGAATATAGACTGGAAAAAACTTACATAGGAACTCCAATTGAAAAATAAAAGTCTTGGAGTTTTTCTCCTTCTTTATGATTAAATCCATATGCCCAACCTATTCTTACAGGAAATACTGGAGTGGCTATTCTTATCTCAAAACCTGCTGATGAACGAAGGTTATTCTCTCCTGTCCCAAGCCATTTTACTGTTCCATATCTTCCCCAATCTCCACCAATATCATAGAAAAGTGCTCCAACTAAAATTGAGTTCCCTTTTTCTGCAAGCATTGGGAATTTATATTCAAAATTAAGAACTGCTTTATAGTTCCCTCCCTTTTCAGGACCTATTTCCGTTCTGTACTTATAACCTCTAATGCTTTCTGCACCGCCAATATAAAATTTCTCGTAAATAGGTACAGATAAAGAACTTCCATAAGATACTATAGCACCAACTTCTAGTCTTGTACTAAATACAAATTTCCAAAATACAGGGAAAAACCAAGAACTTTTTAAAACAGTTTTTACGAAATCTACTTCTCCCCCTAGATAAGTTCCAGCGACGCTAATTCCTAATGACTGCCTATTGCCTCGTGTTGGATCATACCTATAATCTAAACAATCATATATTGTTTGCGTAAAAACAGTAGTAATTTTATCTTTAGATAAATCCGAATCTGCTTCTATTTGCCTTTTGACAGAATCTTTAATATCAGAAAGTTTCACATCTTCATATCTATAACCAAATACTAAATTTACAAGAGGATTAATTCTTGGCCCTACACTAGCAGAAAAACCTTGCCTATGCTCTTTATACGCTTCAACAACGTCTGAATAATCTTTCTTTCTAGTTAAATCAAACACACTTAAACTGAAGCTCATATTCTTGTCAAAAATATAAGGTTCTGTCCAGGTTACACTAAAGTCCATCTTTTTCTTTCCACCTTCAAAAGATGCATCCAAATGCTGACCTAAACCAAACAAATTTAAATGCATAAGACCAAAAGAAAGAATAAATTCATCAACAGAAGAGTATCCTACACCCATATTTATATTGCCTGGTCTCCCTTCTTCAATATCAAAAACTAAATCTAAAAGATTAGAAGTGCCAGTAGGTATTATGTGAGGTTCAACAGTATCAATAAATCCTAAATTCCTTATTCTCTGAACGCTACTTATAAGTTTTTTCCTTGAAAATACACTTTCAGGTTTTAATAATATCTCTCTTCTGATAACTTTTTCTTTGGTAGATTCCAATCCTTCTATGTAAATATTGCCAACATAGACAATTGAATTTTCTTTTATATTCCAAGTAACATTTACAATATTTCCATTTTTTTGAAACTCTGGAACAATGTGAGCATTAACATATCCTTTATCTGCATAAGACTCAGCAATCTCTTCTCTTGTTTCAGTAATTTTTTGCTTGTTAAATATTTGTCCTTTTTTGAATTTTAATACCTTATTTAGATCTTTATCCTCTAATACAGAATTGCCATCAAAAGAGATTTCGCCTATTCTATATTTACTCCCTTCGCTTATATTTAAAGACAATGATATTTTTGTTCTAACGTTATTATATGAAGAAGTAGATGACACAAGCTTATAATCTATAAAACCATTATTCTTATAAAAAGATTCTATAGCAGCTAAATCTTTCTGAAAATTCTCATCTGAGAATACTTTTTTAGACTTTATCTTTTTCATGAGCTTAAGAATTTTCTTTTCTGGATATGAAATAGCACCTTCAATTTTAACATCGTCTATTAAAATCTTATTGTTTTCTGTTATAAGAAAAGTTACAGTCATTTTGTTTGTATCCACATCAATGGTTGGGTAGACTTCAATAGAACAGTCGGCATAGCCTTTGTCAATATATAACTTTAATATTTTTTTCTTTGTCTCTTCTAATTTTAAAGTATCAAAATATGATTGTTCTTTAATATCGCTAACTCTTTTCAATTTACTCTTTGAAAATTCAAAATTGCCTCTAAAAACAATATCTTCTAAAAAAGGTTTCTCTGAAAGAGAAAATATAAGATCACCAGTATTTTCGTCAAATGTGAAATTAGCATCGTCAAAACTGTCAAGACTAAGTATAGCACGAAGATCATCTATCGCGTCTTCTTTAGAATAAGGTTTTCCTTTCTTTGAATGGATCTCTGATAAAACTGTTTTTCTCTTTACATTTTTTAGTCCTTCCACAACAATTCGCGAAACTATGTTCGTATCCGCATTAGCAAATACGAAAAAAAACGTGCAGATGCACAAGCTTAATATTAACGAACAGATCCTCACAACAACCTCCTTACAATATATAAACATTATGCCAAGTATTTTATCAAAAAATTAAACTAAATAAACATTACTTAATAACTTGTAACAGTTTCCCGGATAATACGTATCCCCTCCAATGTCAAATTTGGGAGAATACTTTCTATTTCTTTTATTTCACCAACCATAAGACCTGCAAGTCCACCTGTAGCTATTATATGTTTTACTTCCATTTCTCTTCTTATTCTATCAATAAGCTCTTTAACAAGACCGACATACCCAAAATAAAGTCCCGACTCTATACTTTCCACTGTTGTAGTCCCTATTGCTTTTGATGTCTTTTTCATTTCAACTTGAGGCAGCTGAGCTGTTTTTAAACTCAAAGTCTGAGCAGATATTGCTGGTCCAGGAGCTATAGATCCACCTAAATATCTACCTTTTTCATCTATACAATCAAATGTTGTAGCTGTACCAAAATCTATAATGATACAACTGCCCCCATACATGCAATAAGCAGCTACTGCGTCAGCAATTCTGTCAGCTCCAACTTCTTTAGGGTTTTCAACAGCAAAAGTAATACCACCTGAATTGACGCTATTTATAAAAAAAGGCTCTTTGTTAAAATAATTCTTTACTAAATCTTTAAAAATAAGATTCAATGATGGGACCACACTTGCTATGCCCACACATGTTACTTTTTTAGCATCAAAACTAGAATAAAAAAACATATCCATTATAGTTGTTGCATACTCATCAGATGTTTGCCCTTTTAGTGTAGAGATTCTCCATACCTTCAAAGGATTTGGCAAAGTCTTCCCATCTTTAATATCAAATAATCCTATGGTTATGTTTGTGTTACCTATATCTAATGCTAAAAACATATTTCCCTCTCATAAATACAACAAACCTTTACTTAAAAATATTATTTCCGAAACTATCTATTGCAACAATTAAAGGCATATTTTCAACTTCAAATCTATAAATAGCTTCTGGTCCTAAATCTTCAAAAGCCAAAATCTCAGATCTCTTCACTGTTTTTGAAATAAGCGCACCAATGCCGCCTGTAGCAACAAGATATAGCGCGCTGTTTCCTTTTAGAGATTCTACTACAGACTCAGATCTAGCTCCTTTACCAATCAAAATTTTAACACCTTCTTTTAAGAGTCTTGGGGTATAAACGTCCATTCTAGAAGAAGTTGTTGGCCCACAAGAACCAACAATTCCACCTGGTCTTGAAGGGGTTGGTCCACAATAGTAAATTGCAGAATTTCTTAAGTTAACAGGGAGATCTCCGTCATTATCTAAAATAGCTATAATCCTTTTATGAGAAGCATCTCTTGCCGTGT
Source organism: Candidatus Endomicrobiellum guadaloupense (assembly GCA_031278895.1). Taxonomy (GTDB): domain Bacteria; phylum Elusimicrobiota; class Endomicrobiia; order Endomicrobiales; family Endomicrobiaceae; genus Endomicrobiellum; species Endomicrobiellum guadaloupense. The sequence goes on along the minus strand of JAITJN010000061.1, from coordinate 29,705 downwards.
AAATACTTCCACTAAGCAAAACCTCTTGACCAACTTTTATATTTTTAATATTTAAAATTAAATCTTGTAAATTTATTTTCATATAGTTATAGTTCTTCTTCTGCAAGAATGGCATTGAATATTTACAGCAACAGGAAGCGATGCTATATGAGTTGGCTTTGTATTTATAAATACAGCTAATGCTGTTGTTTTCCCACTCATTCCCATAGGACCTATGTTCAGTTTGTCAATTCCGAAAAGCAATTCTCGCTCTTTTTGAGTATAGAATTCATTTTTATTTTTACTACCAATTTCCCTAAGCAAAGCCTTTTTTGCTAAAAGACCAACTGAGGCAAAATCCCCGCCTATACCAACACCAACAATTAAAGGAGGACAAGCATTTCTTCCTTTATCGTTTATAACGTTTAACACAAAATCTTTTACACCTTCCCAGCCTACCGAAGGGGTAAGCATTTTTAATGCACTTGCATTTTCGCTGCCACCGCCCTTTGGAAGAAAAGTAATTTCTATTTTATCCCCAGGAACAATATCAATATAGATACTAGCTGGTGTATTATCATTTGTATTTTTTCTTTCTAAAGGATCTGAAACAATTGATTTGCGCAGATAATTATCTTTATAGCCTAAATTAACGCCTCTATTTATTGCATCGTGGATATTTCCATTCTCTAAGTATACTTCCCGGCCAATTTTAACAAAAAAATTAGCTGTGCCAGTATCTTGGCATAAAGGAATTTGCTCTTCTTTTGCAATAGCCGCATTTTCAGTTATTTGCTTTAATATTGAACAAGCTAAGTTATTACTTTCTTCATGACAAATAGAACTATTTATGGATTTCAAAACATCGTCAGGAAGATTATAGCTTGTTTGAGCGCATAAATTTTTAATAGCTTCCGTTATAATATTTGATTCTATTCTTCGCACTTTTTTATATAACCCTTTTTCATCATGACTTCAGTTATAGATCTACTTCTTTTAATCATCTCTTTTGCATCGTTATAAATTGCATCATAACTTAACTTTTTAAGAGCTATTTTTTCTTTTATTGCTTTTACGCCTATCGATGCTGCTATTTTTGGAAATATTTCCCAATCATCCATACTAGGAAGAATTTGATCAGGTCTTATTCTATTATCAGGTATACAAGAAGCAAGCTCTATAGCTGCTGTTATACACATTGTATCTGTAATTGCAGAAGCTCTTACGTCTAAAACTCCTCTAAAAACACCAGGAAATCCCAAAGAATTATTTACTTGATTTTCAAAATCGCTCCTACCTGTAGCAACAACAGCAGCGCCTGCATCTTTAGCTTCCCAAGGCCAAATTTCAGGCGTAGGATTGGCACAAGTAAACACTATTGGATTTTTAGCCATAGCTTTTATCCATTCTTTCTTTATAATCCCTGGACCAGAAGCAGACAACGCTATAACAGCATCGGCATTTTCCATTGCCTCTTTTGCTCCGCCTCTAATATCACTGGGATTTGTGATTGTAGCAAGATTCCATTGCTCTTTGCATGACTTTAAATCATTACGACATTTATGAAGTGTTCCTTTAACATCAACCATAACTATATTTGCAGGATTAGCGCCATAAAGCATTAAAAATTTTGATATACAGATATTTGCTGCTCCAACACCTATCATTGCTATCTTTACTTTATTTATTTTCTTACCAACAACTTTTAATGCATTAATAAACCCTGCAAGCGTTACCAAAGCCGTACCTTGTTGATCGTCATGCCATACAGGTATCCTACACTCTTTTCTTAATCTATCTAATATAGGGAAGCATTTAGGCTGAGAAATATCTTCTAAATTTACCCCACCAAAAGACGGTTGTAATATCTTAACAGTCTGTATTATATATTTCTCGTCTTTAGTGTCAAGACATATAGGGAAAGCGTCAATGCCTCCTAAGTACTTATACAAAAGTGCTTTTCCCTCCATAACAGGAAGTCCAGCCTCAGGACCAATATCTCCCAAGCCAAGCACTCTTGTACCGTCACTTATAACAGCAATGGTGTTCCACTTATTTGTATACTCATAAACAAGTTCTGGTTTTTTACTTATGTCAGTACACACAGCAGCCACACCTGGACTATACCATATAGAAAAATCATCTAAACTTCTGACTCTGCATTTTGGAACAACTTCTATTTTCCCGCGGTAAAGAGTATGTAATTCTCTTGCAAATTTTGCTGGCTCTTGTGCTGCTCTCAAAAGCTTATCTTCATCAATTTTTACTTGTTTTTTCATATATTTTTCCATAAACTTATAATTCAAACTTAGACAGATATTATATATCTTTAAATAATCAATCGTCAAACAACTGAAGATCTCTCATCTTAGACTATGCTAAAATCTCAAATACATATTACACACTGTTGGAATTATTATTTTGCAGTTTATTTATGGTTGTATGATAAAAATCGGGAGACCTGCATATTTATACAGGACTCCTTATGACTCCTTTCCTTCAAGTTTGAAGACAATCTTTAAGCTGCAGCGGCAACAGCCCTTGCATTTGCTCGTATGTTTGTCAAAGCATCAAATTTCTTACGTTCTTCTTTCATCATTGGAAGCAAAGAATCCAGTTTATCAGGAAGCACTCTTGAACCTTTATCATTTTTCTTCTCTAAAGCTGTTTTTAACTTATTTATATCTATTTCAAACAATTTACCATTATCTATATTCTGCTCTTCATTTTTAAATACATCTACAAAAACTTTAGATTTTAAGCCAACTTCAAACACATTGAATGCATTATGTATTTCATCATAGTTACGCCTATTTATCAGACTAACTTTTTCTTGGTCATTTTTAGCTATCATTATAACACTTGAAACAATCCTTATTAATTGGATAACTTCTTTAAATTCATTTTCTGCCAACTCTCCATCTGCAAATCTGCCAAGAGCTTCTTTGTATGTATTAAATGCTTTTTGAGCTATAACAGCTTCATCTTGTAGGTCTTCATCTGATATATTCAGAAATTGTTTCATTTCATCATAAGATCTAAAATAATACAAAGCCTTTGCCAATGCCATATTGACTTCTTCAGGTTTTGTAAATCCTTCGCCCATTACGCCGACTAAACGTCTTCCAGCGCCTTGTACGTTTATACCTTTATCTAATTTAAGCTCAACATTAGTTATGTCTACCACTGACTTTTTGAGACTGTTATCATTATTAAAATAATTACTGTCTTCTAATTGATTTATAGAGATATTTAAATCTTTAGGAACAACGCCTGGTTGATTTCCTTCTTGTAGTAAAATACCTTTTAGTCTTTCAATCATAACATCATAATTTTTTGCTACTTTGACATCATTAAACATAACTACAAGCAGTTTTTTAGCTAAAGTCTTAAATTCATTTGAGTTTATGTATCCTTCATTCATCCTATCAGCATTTTTTTCAAAAATAAGTTTACTAATTGCTGCCATATTCCACTTAAACTCTTTCTCTACCAATGCCTTACGTTTTTCAGCATCAGCTTCTTTATTTACATAATATGGATCGTTGATATAACGTCCTATCTCTTCTTCCTTCAAAGCATCCATTCTATCTAACATTCCCTTACCCACAAGAAAATGCTTCTCTTCTGTGCTTATTATCCATGGATAACTATTATCAAGAAGATTTCGTAACGTATTTAGCTTGAGTTTGCCAATATCTTTAGAACTCAACGTACCATCTTTTGCCAAAGTACAAAGTGTCTCAATATTGTTGAACTTATTGATATCTCCTATCTTTAAGTTTGAAGGCGTTTCGTAGAATTTTGGCACTGATTTTAATAAAGTTAATGGGTTAATATCCTCTTTATAGTAAAGCTTACGTACAAGAAGTGCAACAATTGCTGTTACAGATAAAAGTGCAAAGGCTATGGTAGCAACAACTCCACCGATACCAAAAGTCACAGCTGAAAATAAAGCAATAAGTACTGCAGTTACAGCAATTTTAAAATATTTATGCTGATAAAACTTCGTCTTAGTCATTGCATCTATGTTTTTCATCGTTGTTAATTCAAGGAATGATTTAAAGTTATCCAAAGCAGTATCTGTTCTGTCATTTTTAGCTCCAGAGATAGACATTAACGGCCTTATAAAGTTTATAAAATCTCCTGTATTATCAACATCTTCCCCTTGTAAAGAAAAAAAATCACGGGCTTTACTGACATCAACGAAAACAGAGTCTTGCAATCCTCTAAAACTAGACCCTGAGTTATACCTACCAAACCGGCCCCAAGGAGTCAAATAATAAATACCTGCTCCAAAAGTTCTGAGCCATTTAGGCACAGAAGATAGGCTTACATCTGAAGCCAGATTGCCCATATATACTGTCCTCTCAACTGCTACTTCAGCTCTTTCATCAAACTCTAAAATATTTTTGAAATAAGCTTCATATCCTTTCATATCATTGCCAAAAGACATACCTTGAGTTAATTTTGCAAGCTCTATAACCATAGCATTTGGCAATTTGTATCCTTTCTGTTTTGCAAGTTCTTTTTTGATAGTTGAATGTCTAGCAGTTAAAACACCTTTTAATTGAATAAACGATGTTATAGCACCAGTACGACTTTCAACAGGGATTGATTTATACCAACCATAAAGTAATTCTATTTGTTCAGTATCCCATACGCCAGCTGTCCAAAGCTCATTCGTAATTCTTAAAGCTGTGTCAGCATTAAATTTAAAGTCAACTATTATATCACTTGAAAAAATAAATTGTGCTAATGGCCCTTCTGTTAAAAATTGTTTCCAATCAGAATCTTGATCCATAAATCTTTCTGCTATTTTAACAAACATTCTTCCCTTAGGTGTAAGTTCCCCTCCAGTAGACAATGAAGTATCTTTGGACAATTTAGCTCTGAAGTCATCTATAAATTTGCTTCTTGCATTTCCTTCAAAGAACTTCTTGTATTCGTCTGAACCAACTTTTATACTTGTAGAACTATTTTCATTAGTACTGTTTTCTTTAATTCCAATCTCATCTTGTCTTATCTGATTTTCTCTAAACTCACGTTGTTCTTCATTATCACTTCGCATATTGCCATAAGTAGTAATTATTTCATTAAGTTTGCTTATCTCTGCTTTTTCCCAGAGTATTCGTGTAAGTTCTTCTGCGAGTTGCGCAACTTCTTTAGGATTATTATTGTTGATGTTGGTATAGTCCTTTTCCATTAAATCCCCAACACCTAATGCATTAAGCACCGCCATAAAAAACATCAACCATGCTATAGAGTTATCTGAACTTAACCGCTTTTGAATATCCATAAATAACTTGCCTTTTGCGGTTAAAACTTCTTCTCCATTTTCATTTCTTACATACTCTCCACCGGACTCAGACTTTTGATGTAAAACATTTATTATAGGTGTTTGAGGTCTTGACGAATCAAAAGCCTGTGAAGCATAAGACTTACCAGCAGTATCTGCAACAGTTTCCATTGGCATTATATATCCTTCAAATGAGCGTATTATGCCAACAAATTCTACAAGATCTATCGCTGAAGAAAGTCCTCTATCAATAATAGGGCTGCGTCCAAAATAACTTGCTGGCTCAAGAGCTAAATCAACAGCTTGCATATGTCCTAAAACAATCTGCAACTGCTTTTGAAGTACTTCATCTTTAGAGAAAATATCTTTTAATCTTCCAAAACGATCATTAACTTCTTCTCGTACTCCATTAAATGCATTCAATACAATTTCTTCTGCGCTTTCGGCTTTTCTGTTTTCTAAACTAAAGCGTTCTTTGTCAAACTGCCCTTTGGAATCAAGAGCGGCATTTAGTTCTTTCTGCACAACATCCCGAGCAGCACCTTTTGGCATAGTAGCGACTAAGTCTCTAAGAACACTTAAAACCATCCTATCTCTAATAGAATCAGTTACAGCAAATCTTATAGAAGCATCAATGTCATACAGTGATCTGATATTTGATACAAGAATCAAGATCTCTTTTACTTCCTCATGAGACATAGTTGCCAAATCAATCTTATTGCCAGCCTTTATAAACTTATTAAATAATTCTTCAGCAACTTTGTTTTGCATATAACCAGAACCTCTCCACGCTTCAATAGCTTTGTCTCTAAACATAGGACTGTTAATAAATGCGTCTAGCTGAGATGTTATGTTATCGTTGGTATATGCCATTATTCTAACAGTATCCCATCTCTTTTTCTCATTATCTTTAGCTTTTGGATTTGGTCGACCTGTTCTCTTTAAAGCTTGAGCCAAGTCTGCATCACTCATTAAATGAGTATCAAGTAATATATTTACAAAATCACCTTGATAATCTATTCCGGTAGCACCGCTTTCGTTTGCAATTATTAACCGCTTTTTACTCGAATCCTTAACCAAATCACTTTGGCTTTGTTCATTAGGAACTAAGCTTGCATCCTTTCCACTCCACTTACCTTTCCTATCAGTGAATTCATATACTTCAACACCAATGGCTTTTAATGTTTCCCAGTTCTCCTGCACTGCTTTTATTATTTCCTCAAAACTAGTCTTAGTTTTGGCAAGAAATAAGAAATTATCAAACCCTTTAAAATCATTTTCAAGAGCTGTTTTCAATTGTTGTCCCAGTTTACTCATTTCACCTTCAGAGCTTCCACCAATATCCCAAGCTGATTTAAACATTTCCACTTCTGCTTGCTCTCCAGTTATATTATAAACCGTCGCAGCACCAGTCCTGTTAATAATAAGCTGCTGCAAGCCGTCAACAGTTCCAGAACCTCCCACCATCACAACATCGCGAGCTCCAGAATATATTGCTGCTAAGGATGTTTGCATACTGGTTTTACTGGTTTTTGTGGATTTCTGCATAAAATCTTTCATTTCACTTTCAGGCATTTGTTTTTCTAGACCTAACCTTAATGTAAATCCAAGTTGACGATATATATCATTAAGAACCATGTTTTCTTGGATACCACTTACGCCAACAGGTTTTACAGTTCCATCTTGTCTAGATATTTGCATACCCCCATTTTCTGAACCTGAAAATAAACCCATTATTACACTGTTTAACCGCCTTGCTTCATTGTATCCGTCATCACCACCATAATATGTATTCTTTGGCCCAGAATGAACAATTTTTTCTATTAAGTTCTCTCTAAGTTTGTCTGCCATTTTTACCTCTAAAGAGGATGATTGTTCACCAACAACAGCTATCCAATTCTCGGGTAGCTTTGCAGCCTGAAGATCTCTTTCAGTTTTAAAACGATAAATAGTTACACTTCTATTATCTAACTCAGGCATTGTGATTTCTGCGGACAGAACATTATTTTTACCATCAGCAAGCATAGCATTATATATAGCTGACGCATTTAAAACATTTCCTATCTCCAATGTTCTTCTAACTAATCCAATATCAGGAGGTTGATTGTCGCCTCCTATTACAGAAGCCGTGCGCGTAAGAGCCCATAAGTGAACTTCATCTGCAATAACCCTATTTACGCTATTGAGAATATCATTTAAAAGTTGCCCTTCTGCCCCACCTTTACTTATCGCTTCATTTTTTAAATGACCTCTTGTAGTAGGACTCATAATAACAACGGTGTCAGGATCGCTATATATACCTCTAATGCCGTCCAAATCTGTGTCATGACCTTCTAGTCTATAATCTTCAATGTTGGCAGCTTTCATACCTAAAGATTCAAATAGCTTCCTACCAATACTAGCGTTTGACGCGTAATTATCCAAATCGTCATTTCCAACCAATATCTCTGTGTTGGCATCTTTTCCCTTAAGCACTCTTGCAATAATTGCATCTATAGCCATTGCAATTGTTTTACCACCACCCATTCCCACTGCGACATTTTCGTTGTTTTGAAAGTGAGAGATCATTTCAGATTGACTAGTACGTAAGTTAAAACCATTAACTCGCCTATTTGCCTCTATCATAAACATCTTTAAAACATTAGCTGCTTGTGCTTTCAAGTCATTATTTTCCATAGTAAGCACTACAGCACGTAAAAGATCCAAAGTACCATCTCTGAATTTAGTAACTTTTCCATCAGACTCGCCGTCAACGCGTCCATTTAAAAATTCTTGTACAAAATTTGCAACACCTAAATCTTTAATATAGTCTATATCTTCCTGACTAATCTCTCCCTTACTGAATTTATCTACAATATCATTAACTCTTTGATTCATATCACCACTTTTATTGCCTCTTCCTTCAAACATTTCATTTATATCTTTAGAATTATTTCGTAAATATTCTAAACGAGGCAGTAATGCTTTATTGTCAGAATAGCCTGAGTCTGCAAAAAGAGAATTCATTTTTGATTCCAAGTTATTAATTTCTTCTGCTTTTGTATTCACTATTTCATACTCACGCATTAAAGCCTGTCGAACAGCTTCGTCACTATAATGAAAATCGGGATCTAATTTACTGCCTGGATTTAATCTAAGCTCTTCCATTTTCATACGGATAGAATCAACATTGTCGATAACTTTTTGGATTTTTGTCGTATCTACGCCTTTGTCTCTCAAAACTCTTCCAATTTCAGATTTGGCATTGTCACTTAATTTCCCTTCGACAATAGAATCTGCTTTCTCTAAAACAGTCTTTATAGCTGATTTAGCATCTACATTAAGTTCAAATGCTCTATAGATCACTTCCCAAACAAGTTCAGCATTTGTTAATTCTTCTAATTCTTGTCTTATCCTTCCCAATGATGTCAAGCTCTCTATTGCTCCATTTAAATCATACCCGTTCTTTTTTCCGGATTCTTCTACAACCTTTAGCAAGATATATAAATCTACCCCTGACATTTGTATACCATTATCCAACGAAAAGAATGTCTTTAATTGAGATAATGGAGATTGAGATGAATTTCCAGCTAATGCTCTAAGCAATTCTACTGATTGATTAGTGTACAGAGTCATCATCTGTTGTAACCTCATACATTCAACAGCAAAAGATTCAATCAACGCTTGTTGTCCAACTAAAAAAGTTTTACTAAGCTCTGTAATAATATCCTGCCTTAGCATTGTTCCATTTATAAAATCTTCTCTGTTCCAAATATTTTCTAATTGGATTCTAGCAGCACGATATGACTCTATCATTCTAGCAGCTGGCTCTCCAATTGATGTTATTTTATCCTTTTTTAAAGTACCGTCAGTTTCATAGGAGTCTTTTGACATCACAACTTTAACTATTGCGGAATATCTATTGTCAACTGAACTAATAAACCTGTCTCCTATAGTATCCCCAAGATCTTTTACAATTTTTGCTTTAAAATCATTTGTTAATGTACCATCGTTATTAAATGAGAGTTGTAAATTCTTAGATTCTTTTGTTATTGATGCAATTTTATCAATCAACTGATACCCTCTCTCATAGTCGAGCATCTTTATTATATCGTCTTTCGTTTCTGTACTCAATTCTCCATTCTCACCAAAAATACCAGTCCTCAGTCTTCCACTTCCATCAGTATTTAATAGCGCATAACTTATAGCATTCCACGTGGGATCACTGTCACTTTTAATTTCAGTAAAAGCTGCCTCGATTTTAGCTGCTGCATAATATAATGCAATGTCGTTAAGAAGTCCCATTTTTATAGTTGCATTATCAGGGAAAAATTGTGATTCAAGTAAAGCTCTCATATGAGGCATAATTCTGCCAATAACGTCATGGTTTGCAGCAAGAGAACTTAAATTTCCTTTTAAAGAACCTTCTATTTTTACTTCTTTATCACTATCAATAACTGTAAAAATTAATCTCACATCTCTCAAATTTCCTACTATTTCTATTTCTGATATATCGGCAATTTTAAATATTTTAAAATTACCATCATGAGTTTTAATTGTGATTTCAGTTGCAGGAGTTAATGCTTGTATTCTTGACTGAACACTTAAGGAAATATTAAAGTAACTTATTGGAGCGATTGCCCAACTTGAATAAAACACTTGTTCCTTTAATGTAATTGCTTCTTCTCTACTAATGAGTCTTTTAATAAACAGATTATTTACATCACTAATAATTCTGTTGGATTCAGCAGCCATTAATCTTCTTAAATCTGCCCTGTATCCATTTGTTCGCGCATTGCCACCTTTAAAGTATACTTCATCACCAGTATCCATTAAAGCTCTAAATTGGGCATACGTTATTTCCCCTTTTTGGACCTGATCAATTATCATATTTATGTAGTTACTCAATGCTAAGCTTTCAGGTGAATATTGAGCTTTTATGAACTCTACCTCTCCTTCGCTCAATCTAAAAGCATTAAATTCAGTTTGCTGCTCAGGTGTACGCATTTCACCAAGATTTGCTAACTCTATAATTCTCGCATCTCTTAATCTTGGCGAATTTTTGAAATTTTCAACCATTTGTTTACCAACAATATTAAATAGTTTGTCAACAGCTTTTTGTATACCATCTGAAATATCTTTATCTTTAACATTTAAAGATCCCATTAACACATTTAAGTACTGTGCCATAAAGAGAGTTTGCGCTACATTTCCACCCTCAATACTTTCAAATGCGCCAGTTAACATCTTAACGATACTAAGTACTTCCTGCTGTTTGTCAGGAATTTTTGAAATAGCCGAAGCGTAATTTAATAAAAATTCAATTACTACATCTTTGCTTTTATTATTTGCTAAAGATTCTTCTAGCATCTCTTGAGTTAGACTAAATTGATCTCCTTGGTTGATTAATTTAATATTTAAAGAGGATATACCTAAAGAAGCAATTCCAGCAATACCATATAAATAATTCAACTGTTCAGTAATAGAAAGTCCCGCTGGTAGCGTTAAATTATCAATCATATCCATAATCTGATTCATAGTAATATTATTATCAAACTCTTTTTCATACATTGCAGCATACGCAGGATCTTCACCCTCTAAATTTTCCCCTGAATAGTAGATACCATGCAGTCTTGTTTTGTATTTAGCGATCGCTTTCAAAATAAACATTGTTAAGTTTTGCGTTGATATTTTTTTAATTGCAGAGCTGAATGTTTCCCTATGTTTTTTTATCTGTTGCTTTAAACTACTCTCCTTTTCTTTAAGACCATTCAACTCTTTCTTCTCAAGAAGAAAGTCAAATCTCAGTTGGTCTTCCTTTGTTCTTACACCAAGATCCGCTAGTTGTTGCAGCTCAGTTTCTTCTTTGTCCGTAAAATCATTTTTTTCTATGTCTTTTATTTTTGCTTGGATTTGTCTTAATTCCTTTACAAGATTTAGCAAAGAGTTAAGATTTTCTAAGTTAATATCGAAAATTTTACAAAAACTTTCTACAAAAAAAGAAAGCTCAGTATCTGGTATATTGACTCCCAAAATTTTGAAAGCTTTTTCTAAATTTTCCTTAAAATTTACTGGATCGGATTTTAAAATATCTATAGCCTCTGGCACCTTATCAACATTAAAACCATGAGAAGCTAAAAATTGTAATTGTTCTAGCTTAGATTTATTTGTATCCTCAGGCATTGCGTCAAACAACTCTTGGAAAATTTGCCCAGCCATAGAATCGCCAAATATAAGTTTCCCCAAGATTCCAGATAACCGCTCCTTTATCCCATTTTCATATATATATTTCACAGCTTCACTTTGCTGGATAAATGATGAATTTCCAGCAGATGCAAGTGGTCCCATAATTGTACCTAGAAAAGGCGAATTCAAAAGAGCCGGTCCCAATATGGGTAGCAGCACAGTAATAATCCCTGAAAAAACTCTAGTCTGTGGATTTATAAATTGTTCAAAATTTTTCTTAAAAAACCAGTTTATAGTTTTTTGATCAAAATTAGACTTATATATGTCTTGTCCTTTCTCAAAAAATCCAAGACCAGTAGCCTCATCTACTATAGCAAAAGGGCCACCTTCTCTGATAAGATTGTCCTCTCCAATTAATTCTAAAAATTTACTAAATAACGCAGACCCAAAAGCAAGTTTTGTACTAATAATAGACATTTGAAAAGAAACCCTATAGGAATTTAGCAGAATAGGGGAGTTAGGCCCAAGTATATTTTTTAATGTTTCTTTTAAACTTCCATATTTGCCATTTATCCAAGCATTACCAAAGCCAAGTCCAACTACAAGCCCTGCACCCATTCCTATTAACATAAATTTAATATAATATTGTTTTTTTCTACGTTTAGCACTTTCCGGATCTTCATCACCTTCCACATCATCTTCTTCATCATCGTTTCCAAATAAAAACGCAAACAAAGGAAACAAAGCACCAAATAAGATAAGCCCTACAATTCCAGATCCCCATACCTTAGCTAAATTCCAAGCACTGAACGATCCAAGAACTACTCCAGCCTCAGCATCCGTTACAGTCCTACCAACTAGACCGGAGAACGTCCTCTTAATTGAATCAAGAATCTTAGCTCCTAAATTAGAACCAAATAAACGAGAAATTGCATTGGCCAGAAAACCCATTGTAAAACCAATAGTTATGCCAGCAGATATTTCTGCTGTACTTAAATTATCAAGGTCTTCACCTTTAATCCATTTGATAAGATATACAAGTGCTATACCAATGCCAGCGCCAACAAGACCCGTGCCAATATTCCCAACTATACCGTCAACAAACATGTTTTTAAATTCTCCTCTTATATTAACGTTGAGCTCAGGGGTCTTTAAAGCTGCGTCTAGTTCTGCAGCCTTTGCAGCCGCCGCTACTTCATCTTTACTTTGTATTCCAGATGATGCTGACATAAGAGGAGAAATAACGTTTATTGAAAGCAGCGTCCATAAAGATGATAGAATCATGTCCGTATCACCTTCTTTGATGCCATCAATAAAACCTTGTACAGATTTATACGTTATATAAAACTCAAGAGCCTTTGATGCTAGTTTTAAAACAGCACCAATAAATCTCCCAACAGCAGTGAAAATAGCTGTTAGTAAAGATTTAACATCTACAACAGGTGCAAACCTTATAGCACTAGCCAAGCTTTCTTTAATAGAAGCTCCAAGAAGAAAAAATCCTCTCACAAAGGAAATATCGCCTACTGTCATCACTGTTGGCAATGGAACAGTGACTGGTGCTGCTGGCACGACTGGTGGTGGTGCTGGTGGTACAGCTGCTGGTGGAGTCCCTGGTGCTGAGGCACCTCCCGACGTCGTGGCAGATGGAGCTTTTGGTAATCCTACTCCAGCACCTGTTGGCTCTCCTGCTGACGATGGAGCTGAACCTCTTAAATTTCCTCCTCCTGTTGGCTCTCCTACTGACGACAAACCTGAACCTCTTAAATTTCCTCCTCCTAGTGGGGCTTCTCCTGGCGAAGATGGAACTTTTAGCGCTCCTCCTTCTGCCGGGGGTCCTCCTAGTAAAGATGGAGCTGTAGGTTTTGGCACTCCTCCTGCTGGGGTCATAGGACTTTCAGCAGTCGGTTGTGCACCGCCAGGAGCTTCAGAACTTACAGTAGGAGTTGTATCAAGCGCTGTAACAGCTTCTTTAAGAGCCTGGTTGAAGATTTTCGTTCCTATACTTATACCTGCGCTCATGCCAGCAAAGGCACCAAAAATTGCACCTTGCCAAGCTCCTGTTGCAGCGTCTTGACCTCCACCTTCCCAATCCCCAGTCTGTATACCATGCATAATATAGCCAGCTAAAGCTCCAATACCAGCACCTAAAGCAGCACCTGAAACAAGACCAATTGCAGCTGATTTTATTACAACTTTAACTGCTTCTTTTGCCAGTTCTTTTGAAAATTCAGTAACTAAAGATTTTACAGCATTCCCTACTCCTTTGCCTCCCAATACTGTCGTTACTGCTATAAATAAAGACATAGCCATTAAAGCAAGGCCAGTTTTCCAATCTCCGTACTCAAAAGCAAGAACTGCTTGGTACATCATTTGGCCAGCTTGTACTGCTCCTGCAATTGCGCTAATCATACCTATAACAGTAGCTATACCTGCGGCAAGACTAGCTCCTCCACTAAAAGGTGTAGCTAAAATAGATGCGATTGCAATGGCTACTGTAACTATAGCCATATACCCAGCAGCTAACATTGCAAATCCACCTTTCCAAGCAGTTTCCGTTTTCTCACTGGAATTTTCTGTTCTATTCCAATCATCATATATGCCTGCAGCAAAACTTTTAAATTGATCCACTAAAGTTTTCTTAAAGAAATTTAAAGTCTCTTCTTTAGCTAAACCAAAACCAAATCCAAGAGCTATACCGGCAATAGGAAGTAATATAGGTACTAAACTGAATATCACCCATAGTGCGACTAGAGAAACAATAACAGTAATTACTATCTTTACAATAGCAAGTAACCAGCCTCCAAGTTTGTCCCAAAATGATACATCTTTCTGTTCAATAGTCCCGTCTCTCTTCATTTCAAACGCGTATTTAGACTGTGTTCCATCAGGAGCATATGAATGCTCTCCAAATTTAGACCCTTCAGCAAAAAGAACACCAGCTAAGGTTTCTAAGGTAAGCCCTACGCCAGAAACACCATAAAATGTTCCTGTTACACCACTAACAATTTTATCACCATTCTCTCCGTCCTCAACTCCAGTATTGTTTCCATCAAAGTAAGGTCCATTATTTTTACCTTTAGCCTTCTCATCATCATCTTTTCCATCTCTACCAGGAATCACAAAGGTTTGATTTGTAACATACAGGTTGCCTTTAACAATAGACATCTTGTAAGATATTGTCCCATCTTTTGCCTTTGTCCTCATTAGACTTATTTCAGCGCCAGCTAACCAATAATCGTTAGTTTTACCATCAGCAACATACCATGTTCCGTCTGTGGCGTTAAAACCTATATATATATCAACAGAAGTAATATATTTTCCTTCACTATTTCCCACTATTTTTAATTTCCCTTTACCAATTTTTGTTGTTATAGGTTTTGTGTAATCTAGTAATGGGTTTCCATTTTCATCTGTTGACTTGTCTGATCTGTCTTCATAGCCAGTAATAATCTCAATATCTTCAGTATTTTTAATATATGTCCCTCTATTGTTCAAAACCGTTGCCAAACATATTTGTTGACCAGCATTTATAGTTACATCAGACATAGTTGTACTGCCATCTCCAAACGCCCATCCATCTGGAAGAGTCACACTTACCTTTATATTGGTTGTAGCAAACAATTTTAATAGATTGTCTTCCACTCTTATAATAACAGTAGCATCTTCTAGAAAAGTAAGTTTGTAAATATCACCTTGACCAGTAGCATCATAAGTATATCCTTTCTTGAACTCAATCCTAAATTCAATATGAGACTCGTTCATAATGGAGACAGCCGAGTGAGGAACTCCGTAAAATTTAGTATTTATATCTATATGCCCTTTTTCAAGAGTTATACTATCTATCAATCCTGCATTATCACTACTTAGCTGATTTCCTAAAATAGTTGCAACATAAGCTTCTGCCTCTGCTCGGGTAGTTATTGGAGCAAATTTCCACACCATACCGTCAGAAGCAGCCCAATAACTACCAGCATAAGTCATTTTACCTACTAGTATATTTACATAAACACTATTATCATGGCCATTCTTATCTATAGCACCAATTTTTAGCATAGACCCTGCGAGTGCTTCTGTTCCAAGTCCAACAATAGCAGCTTGCCATTTTCCTGTACCGGAATCTCTCTTTACTGTTACTCTGCTGCCAGCTCCACTTATTTTATAGCCACCTTCATCTTCTGTAATAATACCACGACTCCAATTATTACGAGGAGGAGCAGCATCTCCATACTTTCCACTTAACGGAGGACTTGCTCCAGGATTATCCTTTTGTTGGTACACATAACTTGCGTCATTCATTAAATAAATATTGGCAAACTCGTACATATAGAATTTATTATCATTCGGATCATAAAATCCTTGATATTGAAAAATAACATTCTGTCCCTGGAATTGTCCCTGCACTCCAAAAACTTTATAATAACCACCATTTGGTAAAGTTACAGTACACCCGGTTGTAGTGCTAAATGAATAAGTTACATCATTTATTCCTACTGCATATTTTGGAATAACTCTTCCGTCATCACCACTATATTTGATTTCTTGTACTCCAGCATAACTTGCAGTAATACAAATTAACAAGAAATACTCGCCTGAAGGTACGTCTAAGCTCGTAGTATCAACAGATTTACCTGTCACTAAAACTTGACCTATCTGCCCACCTATTATTGCACCTGGGTATTTTGTTGAATCAGCTAAAATTTTTATAACTTCACTTATTACTGCTAGCTCATATGCTGCTTCTGCTATTAAAGCTTGATATTTTTGGTATTCTTGTCTAACTGCAGGCAATGTTGAATTGCGTAAATTATCGACTTCTCTTCGCGCATCACTAATTTGCTCATTTAACTTATCTTTCACCCCTTGATTCGTTTCACCAACAAGAGCGTCCTGCCAACTTTCTATTTCGTCTTCCAATCTTTTTATCTTGTTTTCAGTTTGTGAGGGCTTATTATCAGCTACGCCTTTACTTAACCCTTTAAGGGCATTTTGTAAAAATACTTCATACCATTGAGTAAACTCTTTAGATTCTGCAGGATTTAAATCTGTCTTACCAAATATTGCTATCATAAGTAAGAAATAAGAGTCAGTTCCGTGTTCAAGGTAATATTGCCCAGATCTGCTAGAATCGCTTATTATGTCCCTTACTTCGGAAGGTAAAGTGATTGCTCCAAGAATTTTAGATAAATCCGACTTCAGTTTATTCTCATTAAAGACTCCATTTTGTTTTGCAAGAACAATTGTTGTAGTGTTTCCTTGAAGATATATATTTAATAAAGCACTTAATTCTTCAGCCCCTAAATTTACTTCATGATTTGGATTGTTTATATCGGATAAAGTAAACGATCCATCTTCATTTTTAGTAACAGTTATAAAGTGGCCACTGCCAACATGGATTATTATAGACTCCCCAATACCCAAACCTTTAACAATATCATCAACCGTGGCCGTGTATCCATTGTAATCTTGCCCATACTTGGCAAGTACTTTTTGCATTGCTTGTGCACTTATGTATAATTGGTTGGAAGTACCAGATATTAAGCCTTGATTGTTTTTGGTAAACAGACCTGCAATTGCATCACTAATTATTAATCCAAGAGCAAGAACTGCTAAAGCTCCAGCTCCAATTTGATTCAAAACACTTCCTAAAGCGTTTGCAGCGCAAGAAATAATACTTTGATTGCTCTTGTATAAGTTATAAAGAGCACCTATCACTCCTTGGCGCTGCTCTTGATCAAGTGTCGCAAGCTGTTTTTCTATTTCTTTCATGCTTAGACCTGTTTCGCGCATTAAATTCTCAATAACATAATTATAATGTTCATTCTGTTTTTTAGTTTTATCAAGTTCAGATTGAGTCTTACTTTTATCTACTTCTGGTTTCTTAACATCTTCAGATTGAGCCTCAGTTTGAACTTCAGGCATCTTATCTGTCTGTGAACCTTGAGATTGTTGTTCTTTAGGCTGTTCATTTTGTGGCAAGGACTGAGGCTGTTGTTGAGGTGTAGGTTGAGGTTCATCTGCACTTGTAGGTTGTGGAGGGTTGTTATCTATTTGTGCTGCTTGTCTCTCTTGTGGCGTATCGTGAGGTGTATTTGAATCCTCACTAAAGCCTTTAAGCTTTTTTATTATTTTGGTGTATGTTTCACTGTGAACATATTTACCATCGCCACCCAAGACCATAGCTTGTTGAGTTTGCAAATCCCAATATCCTTTAGCTTCAAACTTTCCATCTTTATTTCTTACAAATATCACACCGTTATCATCAACTTTGGTATTATTTGCCAAAAACTGCATATACGAAACAGATCCAAATGTTTGATCTCCCTGGTATAGTACTCCTGCATTTGTCTCTTCTTTTTTCATTCGTTTTCTAAGCAGTTCGTCATCTTTTTCTTTTGAATATGCAGGTAAGTTGGAGATATTTATTAAAAAGCATATCGTTAAGATAACGGATATGCTTTTTAATAATAAGTTTTTTCCCCAATAGATATCAAGATAATCTAATAATTTTGACTTTAAGTTCATGGGGAAAAATCTCCCTTTAGTCTTTCATTTTACTGTCTCATTAATTTCTTTAAAAAATAAAAATCTCAGCTAATGCTGAGATTTTTATTTTCAATATATGGAAAGAAAAAAACAACAATCCTTTTTTAAAAGGAAAGCTTTTTCAAAGCTTATAAAATTGGGAATGCTTCTTTCGCTTCGCACCTAAGCTCCTTAAAGCCGTTATGAAAGCAGAAACATTAACCTAAATTAGAGAATTTCACCCAAAAAGGAAAGCCGCAGAAAAAAATACGGACAAGTAATTGTTAAACTTGTCCGTATTATAATATTATTTATTTATGAAAGTCAAAAGATTACCTATTAAACTACAAATTTTTTCCTTTCAATTGTTCTTCAGTGTAATCAATCATTCTCTTATTGGGTCTTCCTGTAAGTCTTCGTAAGAAGTGTCTAAGCTTATCCATATATTCGTATATTGATGGAATTACTATCAATGTAAGGATTGTAGAGCTTACAACTCCACCAATAACAACAATTCCCATCCCTTTTCTAAAACTGCCAACTTCACTAAGACCTAAAGCTGTAGGAAGCATTCCAGCAATAAGAGCAAAAGAAGTCATAAGTATTGGGCGAAGCCTTATAACACCTGCTTTTATTATTGAATCATCTATGCTCATGCCAGTTCTCATTTGTTGTTGAGCATAATCGACCAAAAGAATAGAGTTCTTTGCCACAATACCTAACAACATTATCATGCCTATCATTGTAAACATATCTATAGGTTGACGAGAAATCAGTAAAGCAACAATTCCACCGACAATTGCAAGAGGAAGAGCAGTCATAATTGTAAAAGGCGTTATTATAGACTCATACAAACTTGCAAGAATCATAAATATAAATAATATTGAAAGAACCCCTGCTATTGTTATACTCTTAAACATATCTCTCATATCTTCTGCATTACCAGAAGAAGCTATAACTACATTTTTATACTTATCTTTATATTTAGGATCAGATTTTACTTCATCAAATATTTTCATCGCGTCTTTTTGTATTTCGCCTATTGCTCCACCAGTAGAAACATTCCCCTCAACAGTAACATAACGATTTCTATCTTTTCTAAATATCTGCGTAGGACCTGATGAAGATTCTGTATGAGCAAAATTTTTAAGTTTTATAAGTTTATTGTTAACATTGTTTACATATATTGAGTCAAAATTTTTAGCTATATCTTTTTGACTATCATCATATTTAACCCTTATATCGTACTCAAGACCGTGCTGTCTGAACTTGCCAGCTAAGGCTCCATCTATCATGGCTCTTACTTCATTTCCAACAACTACAGAACTTACACCAAAATTTTCCATTTTCTTTGTATCCAGCTCAATGCGCACTTCAGGTTTACCTGGCTTATAATTGGAACTTATGTCAACAAAATTAGGTATATCTTTGTACTTCTCGATAAGAATTTTCGCCATATCATAAAGTATCTCAATATCTGCACCTTTGAGTTCAATTTGAAATTCGCTTTCTGATCCTCCTATAGACTTCTTTAGTATTGAGAACTCAAGGTCATCCCCATATTTATCCCTTAGAACTTTTCTTAGATAATCCTTCATTTCCGAAGTGGTACGCATTCTTTTAGTAGTATTCTCAGATTTATCTTTTTTACTAAAAAATCTTGTAATAATACCGCCTTTAGAATCATTTGGAATCATTTTGACATAAATAGTTGCCTGGTTTGGCAAACTAGAAAACATCCCTTCTGAACCTACAGTTGAAGAAACAAATTCAATGTTAGGGTCACTCATAACAACATCTTCTATATCTTTTGCATATTTATCCATTTGATCCAAAGAAGTTCCCGGACGTGCAGTTACCTTTACGTTAAATTCTCCCCATTCAGATGTGGGCATAAATGTGGTTTTAATATATTTTTTTGCTATACCTATACTTAAAAGAAAAATAAACAAAGAAATAACTAAAGTTGCAAATTTCCAACTAATTATAAAATGTCTTTGCTTTCCAACAAACTTAACAGGAATATTTAATATATCTTTTTTTACTATAAATGTTATAAACTCTTTATACAGATTTTCGCAAAAAGAAAAAGCTGAATTGAATAAATCTACACTAAACCGTCTGAAAACTTTTACAATGATATCTCTAATTTCTTTAAATTTCGATTTTTTAATAGATTTTCTTTTATCATGATCAGGAATAATATAAGCTGAAAGCATAGGAGCTATTGTTAAAGCATCTATAACAGAAACAATCATTGCAAACACAACAGTAAGTCCAAATTCTTTAAAAAATCGTCCCATTATTCCACTTAAAAAAGCAACTGGAAGAAACACCGCCATAACTGTACTTGTTGTAGCTATAACAGCCAAAGTAACTTCATTAGTACCGTCAATTGCAGATTTTATTGGATTTGAACCTTCTTCATAATGTCTAAAAATATTTTCACGTACAACAATAGCGTCGTCAATAAGCAAACCTACTGCAAGAGATAAAGACATTAAAGAAAGAACGTTCAAGCTAAAACCAAAAGCGTACATAAACACAAAAGAGCCTATTAAGCTATTTGGCAAAGCTAAAGCGGTTATAAGAGTAGAACGCCAACTTCCTAAAAAGAAATAAACTACAATTATAGCAAGGAAAATGCCTTCTATTATTGTAGACTTTACATCGTCAATATTCATTCTTACACCACGAGCCTGATCTGAAATAAGTGTAAGTTTAGGACTACCTTTATATTCTTTATATCTCTCATTAGCTTGAGTTAGCTCTTTTCTTACGCCATCAGAAACGGCAACATCGTTTCCTTTGGCCTGTCTATAAACTGCAAGTAGAAGAGACGGCTGATATATTATTTCACCATTTTCTTTAGTATCAAGCCTTGCTCTTGAAACTTCTGCTATAACACTGTCTTCAACTTTTGCAACATCTTTTACAAGAACAGGTTTATCATTGCCCATAAAATTTACTACTACATCATTTATTTGTTCTACAGACTTAAACTCGCCCATAGTCCTAAACGATATTTCTTGATTGCCTCTTGTTACATTTCCTGCAGGGACATTTAAAGCATTAGACTTAATTCTTGCAGCTAAAGTAGTAAGAGTCAGCTCATATTCTTTAAGTTTTTTCCTATCAGCATCTATGTGGATTTCTCTTTTTGATCCACCAATTATATTTATCTGAGAAACTCCTGAAACTTGCGCTAAATCCTTTGACACTATATCATCTGCAAAGTCATACAACTCTTTTGGACTCATACCTTCAGACTTTAAACTCAACATTACTATAGGCATTGAATTCATGTCCGCTTTCATTATTAACGGCTCATCTATATCTTCAGGTAAAGCATCTCTTATTTGCGCTATTTTATCTCTTACTTCTTGAGCAGCAACATCAGGGTCTTTTGAAAGTTCAAACTCGCCAAAAACTATTGAAATATTGTCTTGGTTTGTAGAGTACGAATGTTTTAAGCTGGCTACTCCGCTTAAAGAATCTTCAACAGGTTTTGTAACAAGCTGTTCTATTTCTGCAACTCCTGCTCCTTTATAAGTTGTAACTATAACCACATAAGGGAACTCAACATCAGGAAACATTCTTACGCTTAACTTGCTTAAAGAAACAAGGCCTAGAATAATAAGCGTCATAAGTAAGGCGAAAATAAAAGTGGGGCGTTTGATTGACAATCTTGCTAAATTCATACTATAACCTTAATCCTTTATTCCAAATTTAGAGAACTTCATTAACACCGCTATAAAAAGCTTTTACTTCTTCATCTATTTTAATAAGTTCTAGTATGCCTTTTAAAACATTGATGGTTGATGAGTCTAAATCTTCCTCACTTTGCAAAACCATATATGTGGTTGTTCTTCCTCTTTGTAAAAGTTTTCTATCTTCTTCATAACGTTGCCTTTGTATTTTTTCAATATCAAAAGCAACTTCCAATCTTATACGTGTATTGTTCCAATTATCAAGCAACTGAATCCAATCATTGTTTTCCTTTGATGCTACACTTTCAGCTAATGACTGAGCAGCGATTTTTGCAGCTTCATAACCTTTATCTATAACCTTTCTAAGCTTAAAATCTAATGGTAATGTATATCTTAACCCTATAGAATAAGATGATCTGTCACCATCTTTTATACGCTCAAAAGATTTACTAGTTTGATTTTGAGCAACATTATTAAGAGCATATTTCCCTTCAAATACTAAATCAGCACCTCTACTCCTTTGAGAAACCTCTTGATCATATAAAGCTGCATTTACATCTTCTAATGCTGAAAGGACATCAGCTCGTGTTCCTTTCCTTAAAAGATCTTTATCAACCTTGAAGGAATTTCCCTTATCTTCAAACTTCTCAACATCATATCTCACATTATCCTCATTAATATTTATAAATAGATTGAAAGTTCTATTATTTTTACTTTCATCTTCATAAGCAAGCTTTAAATTCAACTCGCCAGACTTTACTGCAGCTTGGGACTGAAGTAGATCAGATTTTTCGACTAAATCCATTTTGTATCTTCTTTGATTCCACTCCAAAATCTTTTTTTTCCTATCAAAAGATACTATTTTAAAATCTACAATTGTTCTTGCATATGACAAATCCCAATAAGCTTTTATTGCATCCAACAAAAACTTCTGCTTTTTATATTCATACAAATACAATTGAGACCTTGCACTTGCTTTTTGTTTAGCAATACTTGCTTTTGTAGAACCACCATTTATGTCTTTCCAAAGTGATTGTTCAAGTTTTACAAAAGGAACAATATCTTTTATGCTGTACTTATCAGTGTTAACATAATCATAAGTTCCATAAGAACCATCTACTCCCAAATACACCTTTGTTCCGGTTTCAAATTGTTTATTTAAAGATGCATCATATTTCCAATTTATTAAATCATCAAGTTTAAGGCTCTGACTATAAGGTCTACCGCTTTTATCATCACTATAACTTATACCTGCAGTAAAAGAAAATACGTACACTCTTTCTATCTCATCAAGTTTACCTTTTATAGCATCAATCTCTGCCTGAATAGATTTCCATTCATTGTTATTCTTAGCAATCATAGCTAGATAATTATCAATTGTTAACATCTTTCCATAAACAAAACTTTTAATACCACTAATACAAAAAATCATAAAAACAAATAAAAGACTAAATTTCTTCATAAAAAGTATTCTCCACTAACTATTAAGCTAAATGAGTTCTAATAAAACAATAGTCTCCGCATGATACGTCTGCGGAAACATATCAACAGGAACAATTGCTTTAACAATATATATATCTCTTTCAATTATAATTTGCAAATCCCTAGCAAGACTAGAAGGATTACAGGAAACATAAACTATTTTCTTTGCATTTGAGTTCAATAAGAAATCTAAAACATCTTTAGTAAGACCTTCTCTGGGTGGATCTACAACTATAACATCAAATTTCAACTCATTCTCACTAACCCATTGTTCTGCAGTTATAGCATGAAACTCCGCGTTAAAAACATTATTTACTACAGCATTTTCTTTAGCATTCTCTATAGCCTGCTCAATTTGCTCTATACCAACAACTTTTTTTACATAATGAGCCATAGAAATACCTATTGTGCCAGTACCACAGTATAAATCAAGCAGAACATCTTCTTTTGATGGGTTTAATAATCTTAGAACCTCGTTATATAAAATTTCTGTCACTTTCGAGTTTGTCTGAAAAAACGAAAACGGAGAAATGTTGAAAAAATAATCTTTTCCGCCAACACTAAGCTTTTCTGTAATAAAAGGATTTCCGTACACAAGGATAGTTTTATCAGACACCACAGCATCAGACTTTCTTCCATTTATTGTCCAATAAATACTATCTGCAAATTCTGACAATTCTTTTACAAGAGACGCTGGGAATGATTGTTCTTGATCAGGACTATTTGTAACTATATTTATAAGGAACTGATTATTATTTGTAGCTTTACGCAAAACCAAATGTCTAAAAAACCCTTCATGAGTTTTATTATTATACACAGAAATATTATTTTTATTAGCGAAATCTTTTACAATTTCTGCTGCACGTAAAAAATCTTTATCTGCAATAAAACAAGGGGGGAGTGATATATATCTATTAAA
Source organism: Candidatus Endomicrobiellum guadaloupense (assembly GCA_031278895.1). Classification (GTDB taxonomy): domain Bacteria; phylum Elusimicrobiota; class Endomicrobiia; order Endomicrobiales; family Endomicrobiaceae; genus Endomicrobiellum; species Endomicrobiellum guadaloupense. The sequence continues at coordinate 5,626 of JAITJN010000061.1, read as the reverse complement.
ACTTCCTCTGCGGTGAAGCCCCAAATCTACCTCAAAATCGCCATCAACTAAATTATTGTTGGAAGAGTTAAAAAAGCTAAACTCCATTTTATTTCTATAAAACCACATATTAGGACTTGTTAAAATCTGAGAGATTTTAATATCTGCAAATTTCAAAAGTTCGCAAACATATTGTTGTTTATATTTGACTTGATTCTCGTATGAAGTATTTTGAAAAGAACAACCACCACATATTCCAAAAGAAGGGCATAAAGGAGATGTTCTTTCAGAAGATTTGGAAGTAATTTTTTTTACTAAGCCTTCCCTGAAAGATTTTTTATCTCTCATTACTAAGACATCTGCTTGTTCCTTTGGGAGAAGTCCTTCAGTAAACAATGCAATTGCGTCATCACATCTACAAAGAGATCTTCCTGGAAAAACAATTTTTTCACATACTACATTTATAATCTTATTTTTTAAAGACATGAATCTGTATCTTCTTTTAAAACTTGAATTTCTTTTTTTACTGTGTCTAAATCGATCAATGTTTGCTCAAGCTCTGCGATTTTAACTTTAAGTTTCTCATAAAGGTTAGCGTTATTTATAGCTTGCGCAATTTGTGCTACAAATACTGAAACATTTTTAATGTCGGACGAAACAAACGATGTCATACCTTCCGATTTAGTAATCAATATATATCCAAAAATCTTATTTCTTAAAATTATCGGATATAATAAAATTGACTTTATTTCAGTTTTAGATAAAAGATTTTCTCCAAATTCTTCTGGGGGATTTTTTGTTTCAAAAGATATAGGTGTTAGACATTTAGTATTATTATCCCTACATACTCCTAAAATAAAATCTTCTAGCTCTCTTCTGCGAGAATCAAACATCGGAATTGAAGATGAAGCTAAATATATTACGTCTGTACTGTCAAACAAAAATATAGAAACATCTTTTGAATTTGTAACATCTTTTAGCAAAGATATCATTATTGGAAACAAATCTTCCAAATCTAAGCTTGAAAAAATGGCATTGGAACTCTCGTACAAAGCCAACATGATGTTGAGCTCGTTTTTCTCTAAAGCTTTCTCAACTAATGCGATTAGCTCATCAATATTAAAAGGTTTTTGTATAAAATCATATGCTCCACCTTTCATTGCCTCTAAAGCTTCTTCAACTGTAGCATGCCCGGTAATTATAATAACTTCAGATTTGGGAGATTTTTCTTTTACTGCTTTTAAAACATCAAGCCCTCCAAACTTGGGCATTTTCATATCAGTAATTACAATCTGTACTTTTTCTGTATTGAGCTTGTTTAACGCATCTTCTCCATTTATAGCTGATATAGTCTCGTAACCTAACTTTGAAAATTCCGACATCAAAAGATTTCTAATGATGTCTTCGTCGTCAACAATAAGAATGCTTCCTTTTTTATACAACATTTTGCTCCCCTTAGTATCTATCTATAGTTGGTAAACTGAAGAGGCAGAGAAAAAAATGTTCCTTTTAAGTATGTTATTACCTGTTGTAAATCATCTTTCTTTGGTGAAACAACTTTAACTTTTGAACCATCTATCTGTATTTGTACTTTTATCTTTGAATCTTTTATAAGTTTTACAAGCTCTTTTGTTTTATCTGAAGGAAGTCCTGAAATAATCTCTGCAACTTGCCTTATATATCCTTCAAAAGCTTTCTCTTGGGATTTATAATTAAGAGACTTTATTGATACCCCTCTCTTTGCAAAACGCCCTTCTAAGATATCTTTCAAAGCTTTCATTTTAAAATCGTCATCTGCAACAAGAGTTATTTTTTTATCATTTTTGTTAAATTCTATTGAAGATTTACTTCCCTTAAAGTCAAATCTGTTTGCAAGTTCTTTCTGAGCTTGGTTGACAGCATTTTCAACTTCCATCATATTTACTTCAGAAACTATGTCAAAAGAAAACTTATCAGCCATTAAATCCTCCGAAAATTTCTAATAGATTTATTTCTTATTTTCATCCGCACTAACACTACTTTTCTTTCCTCTTATAACGATGTATGCAAAGAAAAATATGAATAATGCCATAAACAAGTATGCCGGCCAATCTGATGCAAAATCAATATACATATGTCCCTCCACTTTTTATAAAGTCTCTTCTTTTTACTTTCTGTTAATGTTTTTGATTCCACATTGGAGACATTAACCTCAAGTCAGACACAATTTTTGGCAATACTTCAAGAACATAATCAACATCTTCCTCTCTATTATAATGTCCAAAAGAAAAACGTATAGCTCCTTGAGCCGCAACAGGATCCACACGCATTGATGAGAGAACATGAGAAGGCTCTGATGATCCTAAAGCACATGCTGAGCCTGTTGAAACCGCTATGCCTTTCATATCAAGCATAAGAAGCAAAGCTTCTCCTTCTATATAGTTAAAGCTTACATTTAAAATATTTGAGACTGATCTTATATCACTTGCATTAATACTAACTTCAGGTATAGTTTCTAAAATGCCTTTCTTTAATTTTTCTCTTAAATGCAAAGTATGCTTCTCATTTTCTTCTATAGCAGCATTGGCAATTTCAAATGCTTTAGCACAGCCTACTATAGACGCAGTATTTTCAGTTCCTGGACGTAAACCACTTTCATGATGTCCGCCAAACATTAGAGGATATATTTTTACACTCTTTTTAACGTATAAAACGCCTATACCTTTAGGGCCGTTAAATTTATGAGCAGATATTGCAAGCATACCAACACCTAACTTTTTAACATCAAGGCAAAGTTTACCAGCAGTTTGTACAGCATCTGTATGAAAATATATTTTATTTCTTCTATTCTCATTAATTTTTTTGATCTCATCAGCAATTGCTTCTATAGGTTGAATTGACCCAACTTCGTTGTTTGCATGCATTATTGTTACAAGAATAGTATTGTCTTTTACAGCTTTTTTAAAATCTTCAATGGAAATAACCCCATCTTTATCAACGCCAAGATAAGTAACTTCATAGCCAACTTCTTCAAGATGTCTACAAGAATATAAAACAGCATGATGTTCTATTCTTGTAGTAATTATATGACATTTACTGCCATAAGCGTTTAACAAACCAAATATAGCAATATTATCAGACTCTGTTCCACATCCTGTAAAAAATATCTCTTCAGGGCTTGCGTTTATTAGCTCAGCTATTTTTGTTCTAGAGTTGTCTATGGCTGTTTTTGCTTGCCTTCCAAAATAATGAAAGCTTGAAGGATTCCCATAAATTTCTCCAAAGTATTGTTGCATAGTTTCTATAACTTCAGGCGCTACTTTTGTAGTAGCACTGTTATCCAAGTAAACTCTTTTTTGTTCCATCTCACTTTCCTATCTTTCTATTTTTTATAATTTGCTTGTTTTTTATATGCTCGTCAAAAGTTTTAGCAAATAAATGAGTTCCATCTCCATTTGAGACAAAATATAAAAGTCCGGAATCTGCCGGATATAAAGCTGCTCTTATTGATTCTATTCCCGGATTACTTATAGGTCCTGGAGGCAAACCAAAATGCAAGTAGGTATTATACGGAGATTTAAATTTAGTATCTTCTAGAGAAAGCTTCTCTTTTACAACTCCCATAGCATACAAAACAGTAGCGCAAGATTGCAACATCATCTTCTTCTTAAGTCTGTTATAAAAAACTGCAGACACAATACTTCGTTCCTCTGGCTTAACAGCTTCTTTTTCAATAATAGACGCCATTATTATTATATCTTTAAAAGGAATTCCTATATCTTTTGCTCTTTTGTACATATCTTGAGTAATTTTTTTATCAAATTCATTATGCATTATATCTATTAATTCTTCTTCGCTAATTCCCGGACTTATAAAATAAGTCTCAGGCATAAGATAACCTTCTAAGTTTTTTTCTGTTACAACTTTAATAAATTTTTCTTTATCAATTTTTACTTTATTTGAGATAATGTTAGCAATTTGTTTTATGTTACTTCCTTCAGGGATTGTAATTCTAATGAAATTTGAGGAGTCACTTTTTAATTTTTTTAAGATCTTAAATATACCCTCCTTACCTGACAATTCATATGTACCAGCCTTTAATTTCCCCTGTGAATTTGTAAGTTTTACAAAAAACAAAAATATTTTCTTTGAAAGTATTAACCTTTGATTTTCTAAACGAGACGCAACTGTTGAAAATTTTTCTCCCTTTTCAACCATAAACATTGTTTTATTGCCTGAAGCAGACATAAACCCCAAACATAAAAATAAAGTTAGTGACAAAACAACACCTGTCAATATAAAAACCATTATTTTTTTAATCACAATTTTTTAAATCACTCGTTAATAATAGCATTTTGACTATTATCAAAATACTTTTTTGATCTCTATCTTCATTGTATTTATTATAACCGCATGCTTCATTCTAACCTTAAACTTAAATTAATATCATTCAAATACCTTTTAGGAAATATTTTTAAATACTTACTTCTTTCATCAAAATCTTTTATGTCTGATAAATATACATTTGTTACCAGTATATACCTTTCTCTCAGCCTACTTTTCTCTATTACTCTATCCCTGCTTAAAACGGGGAAAAATAACGCATTTTTGGAATTACCCAAGAGAGTCCACAGAGCAATGCCTTACATAGAGCGTTTCAAGATAACTTTAAGAGAACAGTTTTTTAACACCTATGAAGGTAATTTAACAGACATTAGAGGTGTAGAACAAGACTTAAAAGATTACTTGCTTTGGTATAATACCAAAAGGTTCATCAAGGTTTAAATTGGCTAACGCTTTTTGATTTCACTAAACAGTTTTTTTTAATCGAGTGCTTAATGCTTCAAAAGTTTAATATGTTGTGAACGCTTACAGTTTTTTGGAATCGCCATTTTGAGCTATTAGATAACACATAGTGAGTTAGTTTATAATCCTTTATTTCTCTAACGCTGCCAGACCCAAATTCAACCTTTTTCCCAACTGTGGAAAACAGTCTAAAACTTCAAAACCACTTACAAAATAAGCAGTTTTTGCTCTTTCTATTTGTTTTATTTCACTGGACTCAATCTAAAGTCTATTCCTAAATTATATGCAAAAGATACCACGCTACAGAATGACGGATTAGCGTCTTTTGATAAAATATTATATACACTGCTCCTATTAACTTTTGCTACTTTTGCAAGCTCTGATACTTTCTTTTCTGCCATTGCTACTATCTTTAAATTCTCTAAAATATCGAAACATTTTTATTTTTATTGTAGTCGTTAATTATGCGTTTCTTAAATGCTTCCAATCTTTTAGCATTCTTGCTCAGACTTCTAGCGTTTGATAATTTATTTATTCTAATCTCGCTAACTTTATCCAACAGACTTACAATTTGAAGTATTTCCGTTCAAAACTCTACCAATATATTCTGCAATTTTATCTTGTATATTTGATGGCAAATTATTAAACAATTTTTGAAAAATTTTTGCTTGTATTTTTTAAATTGCGCCATTAATACCTCCATTCTTGTCGTATATTATGGCATATGTTCTACAGCTTGTCAATCGTTAGTGTCAAGGAGAAATGGTCCTTTTTAGAAAGAAGAATTCCCTAGGAGAGACTAAACGGTCGTTAGTTAAAAGATAATGACCTATGAAATCTTAAGAAATTATAATGAAATTGT
>JAITJN010000046.1 GCA_031278895.1 Candidatus Endomicrobiellum guadaloupense | reverse complement strand
GCATTCCTCACTTCCATGTTTGGAAAATCTAGCTCATACTGTATCCCTATTTCTGTTGCTTCCTCTTTCTTTATTGTCAAATACCCTGTCTGAAATAACAATCCTATATTCCCTATATTAGCGTACTCTAATCCACTAAGTGAATTCTCTCCCACTATCTTAGCCTTTGTAAATATTTCTAAATCATCTCTTTTCCTTATTTGCTCTATTAAAAATGTTGGCGTTCCGCTTGCAAACCAATAATTAGAGAATCTCTTCTTGTCAAAAAATAACAATGTTGAAAATGGATTATATACAAACTCTTTCCCATCCCACGAATATCCGTTGTACCACCTCTTTATCTCTGACAATAAATCCTTTTTTGTCACTCCTATCACTTTTCCTCCTCTTTCTATATATTCTTTAAAGTTTCTCTCCAGCTCTTCCAAATATTTTCTTATTCCCTTTAAACAATTCTTTAAACGTACCTATCAATAATGCCTTCCCAAATCTTCTTGGGCTCGATAGAAAATATACTCTCCCACTATTTATTAATTTGTATATATCTTCTGTCTTGTCTACATGACCGCATTAGCACTTAAACTTCTCAAATGTTTGTGTCCCTATTGGTAACTTTTTCATTCTTTCTCCTAATAAATAAACTCTACACTAAGTTGAAACAAATATTAAGAAAGTCTTCTTAAACAAGTATTTTCTAAAATTATTATCAAAAGTAATAAAAAAAGTACTCGTGTAAGCAGTTTAACTTTGGTTATTTATTTTAAACTAGTTACTTTTAATAATATTTCAATTCTGATGTACATCTAAATATGTTTGTAAAATAAGTGCTGCGGCTATCTTATCTTTTAAGCCTTTGCGTCTTTCTCTAGATACATCACCTTCTTCTATAAGTATTCTTTCGGCTTGGGTCGTGGTAAGTCTTTCATCAACGGTAGTTACTTCAATATCTGATGAGAGAGTTTTAATTTCGCCAATTACTTTGTTGACGGTTTCAGCCATTTTCCCTTGTGTACCGTTCATATTAAAAGGAAGACCAAATACAATTACAGAGGCATTATTAGATTTAGCTATTTCTAAAATCTTTGCTGCATTTTTCTTAAGAGAAATACTCTCTATAGTTTCAAATGGACTTGCTGTAATTCTCAATAAATCTGTCATGGCAAGACCTATTCTTTTAAGACCATAATCAACCCCCATAACTCTACTCATACTTAGTCCTTTATTTTTTTAACTCTTCTTTTATAGCATTTTCAACACTACCAGGCGTGCAATGTTCAAATGTTTTACCGTTTATTTTTACTGCAGGCCCATTTGAACATTTCTCTAAACAAATCAAAGCTTGTACATTTACATTATCTTTAAATTTATTATCACCAATTATGTGTTTTAGGATTTCTTTTGACCCTTTTCTTAAACAGTTGTTACCAACACAAACGTTAATATTAATAGATTTTTCCAAATGAGATTTAAATATTTCTAAAGTTGCTTTAAATCTTTTTCTGTATTTAAAGGTAGTATGTAAATATTCATGTGCTTTTTTGCTTCCAGGATTTTCAAGATAGTCTTTGTAAATCTTTTGAACATAAGGATTATCTTGAGGCTTATGCAATTCCATAATTTTATCATTTTCATACAAAACTTTGCTTCTTTTCTTTCTTACAGCTAAATCTGAATAAACAGGCTGCCCCGCTCCACCAATACAGCCCCCAGGACATGCCATAACTTCAACAAAATCATATCTCTTTTTATCAGCTCTAATATCTCTTAAAACTTTTCTTGCATTTTTTAATCCATGTACAACAGCTAATTTAAGTTCTCTAGTACCAACTTTTAGTTTTGCTTCTCTTACTCCGTTTTCACCTCTTACAAAATTGAATTCTTCAGATTCGTCACCGTTAGTGTTCATGACATTTCTTAAAACAGCTTCTGTAACTCCACCCGAATTACCAAATATTATTCCTCCTCCAGTTTTAAAACCTAAAGGCATGTCAAATGCCGACGCTTCAAGGTTTCCAAAACGCAAACCTGCTTCTTCAATCATCAAAGCAAGTTCTTGAGTGGTTATAACATAGTCAATATCTATAACACCGTCTTTGGCCAGCTCAGATCTTCTTGCTTCATATTTTTTTGCAGTACACGGCATTACAGAAACAATAACCAACTCTTCTTTTGGGATACCTAGAACTTCAGGCATTATTCTCCTTGCAATAGATCCATACATGCCTTGAGGTGATCTGCAAGTTGAAATATTTTTAATAAAGTCTGGATAATATTGTTCAACAAATCTCACCCATGCTGGACAACAAGAAGTAAACATAGGCATATCATCGCCTTTTCCTAGGCGTTCTAAAAATTCATTTGCTTCTTCTATAATAGTCATATCTGCAGTAAAAGAAATATCAAATACTTTAGCAAACCCCATACTTCTTAAAGCTGTAACAATTTTCCCTGCTATTTCTGTCCCATTTTCTTCAGTAACACCGAAAACTTCACCGATAGCAGCCCTTACAGCAGGAGCTATAGCAACTATAACCTTTTTCTTTTTATCACTTAAAGCCTTCCAAACTCCTCTAAATTCAGTTTTAGGTAGTATTGCTCCCGTAGGACAAACTCTTGAACACTGTCCACAATAAACACACTCTGAAGATTCCAAATTTCTTTCAAAAGACAAACATATTTTAGCTCGCCAACCTCTACCAGCAAAACCTAAAGCACCTATGCTCTGTATTTCATCACAAAATCTAACGCAGTCACCACACAAAACGCATTTTCCATTGTCTCTTACTAAAGCATATGTTGAAATATCTTTTGACTCTTTGTGGAAAATATTTTTAAATCTAACTTCTTCTATGCCAAGCCTTCTTGCCAAAGACTGCAATTTACAACTTTCGCTTTTAGCACACATTGTACATTCTCTGTCGTGGTTTGCAAGCAAAAGTTCTATAGTAATTTTTCTTATTTCTATTAACTGTTCCGTATTTGTCTTAATTTCCATATCAAGTTCTGGGGGTGTAGAACATGCAGACATTACTCCTCTACCTGCAATTTCTACCATACATAATCTGCACGATCCATGAATACTAAGTTCAGAATGATAACAAAATGTTGGGAGATCTATATGTTCTTTTCTGATAATTTCCAACAAATTTCTTTCGTCTCTAAATTCTAATTTCTTACCGTTTATGGTTAGGTATTTTCCCATTTATTTAACCCCTTTCCACAGCACTAAATTTGCATGAAGTCATGCAAACTCCACATTTAATACATTCTGGAGTATCAATTGTATGTTTCTTTCCCTTCTGTCCAGTGATTGCTTTAACAGGACACTTTAAAGCACATACCCCACAGCCGACACATTTATCTGTTATAGTATAACTTAGCAAATTTACACATTCTCCCGCTGGACATCTTTTTTCTTTCACATGAGCATTATATTCATCTCTAAAATATTTTAACGTAGATAACACTGGATTTGGAGCAGTTTTACCTAACCCACACAGTGATCCTGCCATAACTGCTTTTGCAAGTTGTTCAAGTAGAGCAAGAGTTTTCTCATTTGCTTTGCCATTTGTAATATCTGTAAGCATTAAAAGCATTTGCTTATTGCCTTCCCTACATAAAACGCATTTACCACAAGATTCGTTCTGGGTAAACTGCATAAAAAACTTTGAGACATTTACCATACAATTATGCTTACTCATAACTACAAGTCCGCCTGAACCAATCATTGCACCAATCTTTTTTAACGATTCAAACTCTAAAGAAAGATCAAAATGTTCTTTTGTAAGACAACCACCTGAGGGACCGCCTATTTGGACAGCTTTAAAATTATCTTCGTTAATTTTGCCTTCGTCATCTGTAACACCACCCGCTATATCAAATATTATATGTCTTAAAGTCGTACCCATAGGTACTTCTATCAATCCTGTATTAGCAACATTCCCTGTCAAAGCAAAAGTTTTTGTGCCTGTAGAATTTTCAGTTCCTATCTTTCTAAATTTTAAAGCTCCATAATTTATTATTAATGGAACAGTCGCAAGTGTCTCAACATTATTTATAGTTGTAGGCTTTCCCCATAAACCACTTTGGGCAGGAAAAGGAGGTTTTGGCGATGGCATTGCGCGTTTCCCTTCAACAGAGGCTATTAAAGCTGTTTCTTCTCCACATACAAAAGCACCAGCTCCTTCCATAACATGAAGTTTAAAATTGTGATTTGAACCAAAAACATTATCTCCCAAAATGCCTATATCTGTAGCATCTTTTACAGCTCTGTTCATTCTTTCAACAGCAAGACTGTATTCTGTTCTTATATAAATATATCCTTCGTCAGCTCCTGTAGCTTTTGCCGCTATTATCAACCCTTCAATAACACTATGTGGGTTTCCTTCCATAACGCTTCTGTCCATAAAAGCGCCTGGATCACCCTCATCACCGTTGCAAATCATATATTTTTTTGTTCCTTCTTGTTTCCTTGTTATGTCCCATTTTCTTCCCGTCAAAAATCCAGCGCCACCTCGTCCTCTTAATCCAGATTCCAAAACAACATCACAAATTTCTTTATCTGTCATTTGCATACAAGCTTTTCTTGCAGCTAGATATCCACCATTAGCTATATATTCTCTAATATTTTCAGGGTCTATAATACCGCACTGTTTAAGCACTATTCTGTGCTGTTTTTGATAAAAAGGAATTTCTTCTTGCCCCTTGCAGATAGTATTGCCGCTATGGTAACAAAGTCTCTCTATAAGCTCATCATCTTTAACAGTCTTTTCTAGAATTTCTTTTGCGTCTTCTGGTTTGACCTTTGTATAAAGTATTCCTGCTGGTAAAATATTTATTAGCGGTCCATTTTGACAAAATCCCTGACAACCACTTTTTGAAAAGAATGAACCACTATTTTCTTTTTTAAGTTCAATATGAGCATCAATACCGAGTTCTTTAGATACATCAATCAAAGTATTAAAAACTTTAAGAGATCCATTTGCTACACATCCTGTGCCAGCGCATACAATAACTCTTTTTTTTATATTTTCTCTGGAAGATAAAAAATCTTCGATTATTTTTTCCAACTCAATCATCATTTAGCCCCCATTGTCTCATCTATAAGCTTAACAATTTTTTCAGCAGTCATCTGACCATGAACATTTTCATTTATAACTACTACTGGCGCAAGACCACAAGCACCAAGACATGCAACAGTTTCAATTGTAAACAACATATCTTTTGTAGTATTTTCGTTTTCTTTTAAACCAAGCTTTTTTCTCATAGCGTCTATAATGGCTGCTGATTTCTTAACATGACATGCAGTTCCATTACAAACTTTTATGATATTTTCCCCTTTTGGATTTAGTGTAAAATGGGAGTAAAATGTAGCTACACCATAAACTATTGCAGGAGACATATCAAGAGATGATGATATAAAAGACATGATCTCTGCAGGCAAATACCTGTACTCCTCTTGAACAGATTGTAAGATTGGTATAAGTTTTGACTTGTCAAAATTGTTTTCTTCTAGAATACAGCAAACTGCTTCAAACTTAGAGTAATTTGATGTCATTTGCTCCGCTCCTTAGAGTATTATACCAAGGTTTTAATAATTTGACTTTTATAATAAGGGCTTTTATTTTTTCAAGGATTATTTTAAAAACCTCTATTATCTTTTCAATATTAAAGTTATTAGAAACAATATGAGATTTACGGTATATAGTAGATAGATTATCGCTTACATCAATATATTTAGTTTCGTTTTGTCTTGCGGATTTATAAGGATCTTCAAGAATAATTTCTTTTGGTAAAGAAGTATTGCTTTTGTTTTCCACGGCAAAAACAAAAGAATTGTTACAAAAAATAATTGTTAAAAATAACAAGATAAAATTTTTATCCATTTTCATTTTGTTTTGATAAAAGATATTTAAGTATTACTGGCGTTATAAAAGTAGTAAGCATTATAACAGCAACCAAAGCACTATATTCTTTTGAACCAAAAACATTATTTTTAAGACCTATGCCAGCAAATATCAAACCAACTTCTCCACGAGGAACCATTGAAACACCTATCAAAAACTTATTTATGCCTTTTTTAAAAACCACAAAGCCTGCTACAACTTTTCCGATAAAAGCTACGGCAAAAAGAATTGCTATCAAAACTAATATCTCTCTGTTAGCAGCTATAAATGGATTAAATGCGCTTATGTCAACCTTAGTTCCCATCAATACGAAAAATACAGGGACAAAAAAAGCATATATAGGTTTTATATCTCTTTTTATCTCTTCAGACTGTTTAGTTGTTGAAAGAACAAGACCTGCTACAAAAGCCCCCACTATTGAAGCAAGATCTACTCTGGTTGCAAATGCCGAAACAACAAAGCAAAATGTAATTGCCATAACAAATATAACATGCTCTTGCTCCATTTTTGCAAAAAGCCTAAATATTGTTGGAGCTATAAGAACTCCTGCTATTGTTGATAAAACTAAGAACAATATTGCTGTTCCACTTACTTGAGCTATTGTTCCAAAAGTAACTGTTCCACCTTGGACAAGTTTTAAAACTACAGCCAAAATCGCAAGACCTATAACATCATCAATAACTGCCGCTCCCAAAACAATTTTTGCTTCTTTAGTCTCAAGTCTTTTTAAATCCATAAACACTCTTGCTGTAATGCCAACTGACGTTGCAGTAAGAACGGCACCAGCGAAAATTGCTTGCGCACTTGAAAGATCAAAATACAAGAATACAAAATAACCAAGGAAGTAAGGAGCAATAACACCAACAAGAGCTACAACAGTAGCCCAACCACCGGCTTTTAAAAATTCTTTTATGTCCGTTGAAAGACCAACTTCAAAAAGAAGAATTATAACACCAAGTTCTGACATGCTTGTTAAAATAGGTGTTTCATGAACAAGTCTCAATATGCTAGGACCTATAAGAACACCTGCTAAAAGTTCGCCAATTATAGCGCTTTGTCCTAATTTTAAAGCTATTTCTCCAAGAATCTTTGCAAATAAAAGAATACTTGCTAAAGATATCAGAAATCCAAAAACATCGTGCATCACTTAACCCCTTATCACAATTTACTTTTTCCAAGACTTTCCACAATTAAAAGTTTCATGACAGTATTCTCTTGCACAATCTGGCCCCGCATCTTCAAAAAGCAAAGGAGCTTCTTTTCGTACAAGATTTAGCATACGACATGCCATATCTTTTATTTCCCATTGCGCCCTGTTACAACACCTTAATGAAAAGAAATGTCTCAATTCTCTGGCGTTCATAGTAATTATTACTTGCGTAGCTGCAGCATTTGGCAAAATATATCTTGCGTCTTCTGCAGGAATACCGGCATCTAAAAATTCTTTATATAAACTTTCACTAATTTTTAAAAAATTATTATATTTTTCTAAAAGTTTTTCGTCATTTTTTATTGTTGCAGGAAAAACAAAATCAACATCAGCTTTAAATTTCACGTATCTTTGGCTTTGAACAGAAAAAGAAGCTATTCTATGTCTTGTAAGCTGAGCAAGCAAAGCACGGGATACGCCTTCAACACCAAATGTAAATGATGCATGCTCAAGCACGGAATGATGCCCTGAAGAAATAACTTTACCTAACAAATCTTTAACTTTATCAGGCGTAAGATTTTCATCAATATAATCAATTGTTGACGCACTATAACAAAGTCTTGCAGCAACTGTACACATTTTTTCCGCGTCTTTAGTAAACTTTAAAAGTTTTACATTCATAGTTTTATAGTTAGAACCACTTTACACCTTTTTTAACTTCAATTGTTTCTTCTCTTTTTCTCCCAAGAGAAATTAAATCAATCGATGCACCTACAAGTTGCTCTAAACGTTTGACATATTTTTGAGCATTAACAGGCAATTTTTTAAAATCTGTAACACCTTTTACTTTGCCTTTGAATCCTGGTACTTCTTCGTATACAGGTTTAGCATATTTTTGAACAGTTCTTGACGATGGAAACTCTTTATATATTTTACCCTTATACTTGTATGCTACACATATCTTAATTGTATCTATATCTTCCATGCAATCAAGCTTAGTTAAAATTAAATGGTTTATATCGCTCACTCTTACACTATGGCGTACAACTACAGCATCAAACCAACCACAACGACGAGGTCTTCCTGTTGTAGCTCCATACTCTCCACCTTTATCTCTCAGAAAATCGCCCATTTTATCAAAAAGCTCTACAGCAAAAGGACCTTCACCAACTCTTGTAGTATAAGCTTTTACTACACCTAAAACACTGTTGACTCTTGTAGGGCCTAAACCAACTCCGGAGCACACTCCTCCTGCAATAGGATTAGATGACGTTACAAAAGGATATGTTCCAAAGTCTAAATCCAGCAATGTTCCTTGAGCGCTTTCAAAAAGAACTTTCTTTTTCTTATTTATTGCATCTTCAACTATAAGGCTTGTATCTGCAACAAAAGGTTTCATAAATTTTGAGAGTTCTTCATGATCTTTTAAGATTTCTTCTTTTAACTTCTTAATATTTATTGTGATCTTTTCCAAAATAGGAGCTTTTTCTATCAAGTTTTTCTCAAGTAAATCTATAAAAACATCTTTCTCTAAGTAATCAACTACCCTTATTCCTATTCTTTTTACTTTATCGGCATAACAAGGACCTATGCCCCTTTTTGTAGTACCTATTTTTACTTTGCCTTCCTCAAGAGCTGCGTCAATAATTTTGTGGTAAGGAAGTATAACATGAGCTTGTTCGCTTATAAAAAATCTTCCTTTTACAGTGATTTTCTTTTTGCTCAACACACTGATTTCTTCTTTTAAAGCGTTAGGATCAACAACAACTCCATTTCCTATTAAACAATATTTTTTTGGGAAAAGTATTCCTGATGGTATTAAGTGAAGCACAAAAGGTTTGTTTTCGTATATAAGAGTATGCCCTGCATTATTGCCGCCCTGATAACGGACAATGTAATCTGCTTCTTTGGCGAGATAATGAATAACTTTTCCTTTTCCTTCATCTCCCCATTGAGTTCCTAAAACAACTAATGTTGACATGATTGCCTTCCATAAAATAACCCTTTAAACTTTTCTGAAAGTCTAAAGGGTTTATAGTGTTTGGCGTGAACACGCCTATGTTAACAAAATACGCTCCCAACGAGATTTGAACTCGTGTCGCAGGATTGAAAATCCTGTGTCCTAGACCCCTAGACGATGGGAGCAGATGAGCCCGGTGCGGCTCGAACGCACGACAACCTCATTAAAAG
>JAITJN010000040.1 GCA_031278895.1 Candidatus Endomicrobiellum guadaloupense | reverse complement strand
CATAGTAGAATGAATAACAAGAGAGTTATTAGAAGAGACATTAAAGTTAGAAGAAAGCCAAGGGTAAGAATAATCTATTCTTCCACAGTCAGGATTAGAAGAATCAGTAATAGTACTATTGCCAGAGATGTTGTAATTAGGACTATTAGTGATATTAATAATTTGAGCAAAAGCAAAGGAAGAGAAGAAAAGCAATAAGAAACACATAAACTTTGTTTTATTTTGACTTATATATTTTGGTTCCTCGAACAGCCTTTATGAATAAATTCTTTATATACTCTTTACCTATTTCCGGTCAATTCAGGTACTAAGGTTTCGTTCATGCTGCCTGTGCGGTATCCTAATATATCTATGGATATGTAAGTAAAACCTAACACTTTAAATTTGTTGTATATTTCTTCTCTAAGATTTTTATTGTTAAAAACCTCGAAACTACTTTCATCTATTTCTATTCTTGCTAGATTGTTATGATACCTTACTCGTACTTGCTTAAATCCTTTATCTAACAAAAATTGTTCTGCTTTATCTATCATATTTAAACGCTTGGGTGTGATATACTCTCCATATGGGAATCTAGAAGATAAACAGGCAAAAGATGGTTTATCCCAAGACTTAAGGTTTAGCTCCTTTGAAAGCGATCTAATCTCTATTTTGTTAAGATTTGCAAATTTAAGAGGACTTTTTATATTTAACTCTTCTATAGCTTTAAGGCCTGGTCTATAGTCAGAAATGTCGTCTATGTTAGAGCCTTCAACTATGTGTTTAATATTATTAATTTTTGCAAGTTTTAAGATTTTGGTAAATAATTCTTTTTTACATAGATAGCAGCGGTTTTTTGGATTTTTATAAAAACCTTCAATAGTTAATTCCTCTGAACTGCAAATTATATGTTTAATATTTTCTTTTCTGCAAAATTCTATAGCTTGATTAAGCTCTCTTTTAGGAAAAGATTGTGATTTTGTAGTAATGGCAATAACTTTATCTTTTAATACACTGTTTGCGACTTTTAATAAGAAAGTTGAATCAACTCCTCCAGAGAAAGCTACAGATACACTTTCTAAACTTAATATGTACTTTTTTAGATTTTCATATTTTTGTTGTATATTCATTTTGGTTTTTTAGAATTTCTAAAGCTTCTTCAAAAGATGTATTTTTTAATTTTGCTATTTTTTCGATGTCGTCATATTCTATTTTTGTTTTTTTGATATTTTGGTTTCGGGCTATTTTGACATTTATGTTTCCGTAAGAAGTTGAAACTGGCATAATTTTTCTATCTAAGCTATATCTTTTACATATTGACACTCTAACTCCTAAAGTAGACGTATGTTTTAATATAAGTTCTGCAAAAAAGTTTGCCTGCTTAATATCGCATAAGCAAGTAAGCAGGATGCCAGGTCTGTTTTTTTTCATTTGTATTGCTGTTGTGTATACGTCTAAAGCTTTATTTTCTAAGAATATATTTGTAGCAAAACTTATTGCTTCTCCAGTCATATCATCTAAATTACACTCAAGCTTTATTATAGAGTCGTCAGTAGTTAAACTGCTTGTGTTAATTTTACCTAAAAAAGCCCTTAAGCAATTTAAAACTTTAAAATCTTTGCTGCCTATTCCATAACCAATTTTGTCTATTACCATTTCTGGCATATTGCTAAATTCTGTAGCAATGTGTTTTAAAATTGCTGCTCCTGTTGGTGTACAAAGTTCCCCATTTATGGCATTAGAGTATGCGGGTATACCTTTTAATATGCATGCTGTTGCTGGTGCTGGTACAGGTAGTACTCCATGGAGACAATTTACAAAACCAGTACCTAAATTTATTGGAGATACAATTATTTTGTCAGGAGAAATGTCCTCTATTAGCATACAAGAGCCTACAATATCTAGTATAGCGTCAAGATTTCCAATCTCGTGGAAATGAATTTGGTCAACTTGTCTATTATGAACGCAAGCTTCAGCATTTGCGATAGTTTTATAAATTTGCAGAGTATTACTTTTTACTGTTTCAGATATATTTAATTTTTTTATTATATCTTCTATTTTTTTTAAGTTTTTATGATCATGCTTGTGTAAATTTTCAGTATGGAAATGTTCCTCTTTATCATGGACAAGTACTTCTATATGTGTACCTTTAATGCCACACTTAAGTACCTCTTTTGCGCTAACTTTTACATTGTTTAATCCTAGATTATTAATTTTGTTTAAAAAGTCTTCTTTATTTTCAATTAACTCAAATAAAGAAGACATTATCATATCTCCCGAGGCTCCCATTTGACATTGTAGGTAAAGACCATTCATTTAATGCTCTCCATTTTGTTTATTCTGTTAGCAATATATCCTGCTCCAAAGCCATTATCTATGTTCACTACAGAAATACCGCTTGAACAGGAATTAAGCATACAGAGTAATGCGCTAAGGCCATTAAAGTTAGCTCCATAACCTATGCTTGTTGGAACTGCAATAATAGGACAATCTACAATACCGCCAATTACACTAGGTAAAGCGCCTTCCATGCCAGCTACGGCTATTATAACACGTGCATTCTGAAGAATTTTTTGGTTTGATAAAAGTCTGTGTATTCCAGCAACGCCAACATCGTATAAACGATAAACTTTATTACCAAGAGTTTCAGCAGTTATTGCAGCTTCTTCACATATTGGAATATCACTTGTTCCTCCAGAAGCTATAACTATATTGCCGACCTTTTTTGTTTTTTTTGTTTTTGCAACAATTGCAATACGCGCTTGTGGAGAGTAAGTTAAATCAAAAAAAAATTTCAAAAATTTTGCAGTTTGTAAGGAGATTCTTGTTATTATAATATTTTTAAAGTTTTTACTAACCATGCTTGAAATTATATTTTTAAGTTGTTGATATGTTTTATTTTCTCCAAAGATTATTTCGCAGACGCCTTGCCTTAATTGTCTGTGATAATCAATCTTTGCGTATCCCAGATCTTCAATATGAGGTGCTTTTATTAAAGATAAAGCCTCTTGAGGTGAAATTTTAGATTTTTTAACTTGGTTCAATAAATTTAAAACTTCTGCTTTGTTCATCTATGATCCAAAAGGGGTATGATTACTTTGTAAAATAACTTGTAGCCTTTTTTGTTAGTTTAAAAAGAATATAAATAATTAATAAGCCTGTAAAGCCAGCCAATAATGTAGATATGAAACTATTTTTTATAAAAGGAAAAGAATATCCTGAAAATAGAGATAGATTTTCTTTTGTTTTATCTGCAAACCCATAGTTAATAGCAAGTGTTTCAAGTACATCTGGTTGTTTTGATGCAAAAAAGCTGGCAAAAATAATTATAAGTCCTGGAAGTATAAAAATGATTTTTTTATTCATTTATATCTCCATTTAAATTTTTAAATAATTTTATCAAAATTAAAGTTATTATTGACTCTAACAATGACACAATTAGATGCATAGTTGTCATATCTTTAAATGCTTTAGAAAATATTATTGTATTAGAAAATGCAAGTTCTGCAAGACATGATAAAGAAGCCCCCATTACAGAAAAAAAACATGCTGTAAAAACTGCTAAAACATAGTTAGTTTTTTTAATATTCTTATATATATAATATGAAATAAAAGAACCAACTAGTGCCATATTAAAAATATTAGCCCCGAGTGCAAGTAATCCTCCATCAGAAAAAAACAGAGCTTGAACTATTAAAACTGATGACATAATAATAAATCCAGCAAAAGGACCAGCTAAAATTGCAGCAAATACTCCTCCTATAATATGTGCTGATGTAGCAGACTGTATAGGAACATTAAACATTTGGAAAGCAAATATCCAAGTTGCAATAAGCGCTAATTCTTGAAAGTTTTGTTTTGATTTTTTAGAAAGAAACACTATATTTTGTTTTATAGGAGTATTTCCATGATTTGTTACTAAGTTTTCTGATACTACTGATACAGTTTTTAACATTTTACCAAAGCAATATCCGAACATGCAAACAGCGCCGGCAAACATGCTGCCTGCCAAGTTATTATTTAGAAAACCATCTTGTATATGCATAAAAGCTCCTAATTAAGAATTGGGTTTTAGACAGACCCTTTATATAAATGATACTACTTTCTTACGTTGTTAAGCAAATATAGACCAATAGTTAAAAAAATGATATTAGGTAACCAAGCAGCAATGAAAGGTGAAAGTATAAGATTTTCTCCAAGAGTTTTAGTTATAGCTTGAGTTATCCAGTATATAAAAGTTGCTCCTAGTGCAAGCGTAAAACTTAAAATCCTACTACTTCTTTTTCCAAAATTTATAACAAAAGGAATCCCAACCGTCATAACTATAACATGGGCAAAAACAGAAGCAAATCTCATATTTAGTAGAATTCTTTCTTTAATTGCTGCTTGTCCAAAAATTTTTAATTGATTTATGTATTTTTTGAATTGCCTAGTATTTTTGGCATCATTTCGTATATTTTGTATTGACATATCTGAGGGGTTAATATTTATATTTGGATTATATCTTGTAAAATGAATTTCGTTCCAAAAGTTAGAGTTAAAACTTCTTATAATGCCATTCTTTAGGATCCACGAATTATTTTTCCAAATTGCTGTTTGTGCTAATACAAGGCGTTTTAGAGCAAAGTTTTGATCGTATTTTTCCATAACAACATTACTCATTGTTTTTGCTTTTGTATCTAAATGACTAAATGTCATTCTTGTATTATTTGGAAGAGGAACTATTTTATTGTAAAAATCTGTTTGCAGTGTTCTCTCTTCTTTTTTTATTACTTCTTTTCTAACCTTTTCATTATAAAAACTTGTTTTAGGAATTATAAATTCTCTTATTGCAAAATCTCCAATACCTATAATAACCCCCATAATCATAAATAAAATTATAATATTCCATAGATTGATGCCGGATGCTTTTATTGCAGTGATTTCGTTATTTTTTGATAAGCTACCTAGAGAAAATAAAAGAGCAAGAAGCGTAGCTATAGGAAGGCCTTGTATAATCCATTCTGGAAGATTAGAAATCAGATGTAGTATTATTGCGTAAAATGAAGCTTTATATTCCATATAAAAATTTATGTGTTGAAATAATATTGCTATTGTTACAACAAGTGAAAATGCTACTGTAGTAAGAAGGAATATTTTGATGAAGTTTCTAATAATATAACTATAGATTATTTTTATCATCTTTTTACCATTTTAAAAAATAAATATGAACCTATTAATATAGTTACAAAATTTGGCAACCACATTATAATACTTAAAGAAATATACTCTTTTTCTCCTAAACTTGTAGATAGAATAAAAAGCATGTAATAAAGTATAATTATTCCTAAGCTTACTCCAAATCCCATTGCTTTGCTTCTTTTGTTGTTTCTAAGGCCTAAAGGCAGTGCTATTATAATAAAAGTGATCGGAGCTATCGCGAAGGTCCATCTGAGCCAGAAATCTCTTTGAAACTTTACATATGACGATACTGGCATGCCTTGCTGTTTGTATTCATCTATTATTTTTAGAAGTTTTGGAGATTGTATTGATGCTAGAGAAAAAGTATCTTCTTTGGGCTTCGCTCCAAGAGAAATAAAGAAAATATATTTTTTGAAAGTCATATGTGTAGTTTCTGATATATTTGATGGATTTGCTTTTTGTAGATATCCATTATGCAAAATAAGCTGTACCCCATTAGCGTAAGCTTTTATTGAAGCTTCATTAGCAGATATTCGCCAAGTTTCTTTATCATTTTGTGGTAGAACATTTTTTTTGCTTTTTAAATCTTGGTCGTAATTATTATTTTCGAATTTATATATGCTAAGACCAAACATCGAGTTAGTTTTGTTGTTTACTTTGTTTGCATATAAACTATAATTGCCTATATTTATTATTGATTTCGCATTAAATTTTGCTAGAGGGTTCCTTGTCATAAGTTCTTCATAAAAATGTTTAGAACGATTGTTTATTTGTGGTGCTATGAAATGATTAAAGAAAATTAGAAATATTGAAAGAATGTAAACAACTGATATTACTGGAATTGTTAAAGTTTTATAGCCTAATCCAGAAGATTTCATAGCTGTAATTTCATTGTCTGAAGATAGCTTACCGTAAGATAGTAGAACACCAAATAGGACTGCCATTGGTATGGACAATGTTAGAATATTAGGCAAATAAAAAAGAAATAATTTCAAAACAAGATTAATAGCTATCCCTTTAGATAGTGCAAGTTCTACTATTTCAAAAGCCATATTTAAAATAAGTAAAAGCGAAAATACTAGTATTCCAAAAATAAAAGAAATAAAAAATTCTCTAATAATATACAAATGTAATTTTTTTATCATAAGTAAGTATGTGGTATGACATTTGAAAGTTTTTTATATATATAGTGTAAATATTGTACAAAATTTATAAAGTATTTTCTTTTCTTTTTGATTTTTGTATAAATAATATTGAACTCTATTAGTTTAAATATATTTTCTAGTGTAATTTGAGAAATTGTTTTTTATTTGCTGTATGTGCTTTGTACATAAGTATTTATAAAAACAATGAAAAATATAATAAAAAATTACTATCGCTTAAATTTTATATGTGCTATTACAATAGCAGTGTCCATTCTTTTAAACATATTTACCATATCAATTTTGGAAAAATCAAGCATTGTGCATTTAAAACCTTCAGATAATGTCGTATTAAATTTGGGTGGAGGATTTTTAAGAGTTTATAAAAGTATAAATATTCCAGTTATCAAAATAACAAACAGCATACTTGGTTTATCTGTATATGAAAACAATTTAACAAATAAAAAAATAGTGATATGTGATTGTTTTTTATGCCGAGATGATGGCGAACAAAAATCAGCTAGACAGTTTAACTTATCAGTAAATATATTGCTATTAAATGACTTGTTTAAAGTTATTAAAATTAAAAGTACTAAAATTTTTTATTGTAATATAAGAGATAACTTAAATTTTTATTTATTAAAAGATGGATACTATATAAAATTTATTTTACTGTTTTTACTTCTTATGTTAGTTTTACCAAGAGGTATACCAATAAGGGAAGTATATAATAAAATAATTAAAAGTTTTAAAAACCCAGCTTTATAACTATAAAGCTGGGTTTTTAGTTATTTGGATGATTAAAATATAAATTAAATATAAATAAAAGAGGGTTAAATGTATGAAGAAAGAGCTTAAAGCAATGTTTTTAGACTGGTTTTTTTTATTGTCAATAAATAAGATGAGTGTAAAAATTATATCTGTATTATTGATTAATTCTATACTTCTTTCTTATGTTTATGGTCAAGCTGTTAGTCAAGTATTGGAGCAAGCAAGGGAAGTAACACAATATAAACAAGTGTTTGATAATTTTACTTTGCCATATTCTTACGGGAAAATAACTGATGCCAATTATGCAGGCAGTGATGTTGTGATAATAAATATACAGGATTTGCATTTACATCCAGAAGTTCAGAAAAATATAGGAAGTATCATATCTTCATTTGACAAGAGTTACGGAGTAAAAAATGTATATTTAGAGGGTACTTGTGGACAAATAAATACTTCTTGGCTTACTAAGATAAAAAATGCTAATGAAAAAATGATGGATTCTATTTTTTCAACAGGGATATTAACGGGTGCTGAATATTATTCTGCCATTAGTGACCGTACAGATTTAATAAAAGGATTAGAAAGAAAAGAACCCTATTTAGAAAATTTAAAAAGATTTGGTGATATTTTAAACTATCAATCAGATATCTTAAACATAATAACAAGTATATATGATGATATAAAATACCTTAAGTCTGTATATTACAATAACAAACAAAAGAAAGCTGAAGAAATTCATTCTGAGTATGAATTTTGGAGGATGAATCCAGAGAAATATTTTCACCTTATGGAAAAGTATGCTAATAGTTTTGGTATAGATATTAATAAATATGAGAATATAGAAACTTATATTACACTTTTAAAATTAGGTAGAGAAATAAATTATGATAGATCAACTGGAGAATTAAAAGAAGTTATTTTAAAGTTAAGAGAAGTGCTTCCATATAACGTATATAAGATGTTGCTCGATGCTACATCTAATTTTAGTCAAACAGATAAATTGTACATGTATTTGATTAAACTTGCAAGAGAAAATAACCTAGATTTATCTAAAGATTTTCCTAATTTGAATAAATTTTTAAATTATATAGAGTTAAGTCAAAAAATTAATTCTCTAGAGATGGTTAAGGAAGAACAAAGATTAAAAGACGAAATCAGTATAGCTTTGGCAAGTGATGATGGACAAAAAGATATAGCATTTCTAGCTAGTTTTGAAAAATATTTAAGGGATTATTTAACAAGTAAAATTACATCAGAAGATTACGCATATTATAAAGAGAATATAAAAAAATTTAAAGGACTTTGGGTCAAATATATTGATAATAAAAAAATAGACAGATTAGAACAATATGAAAAAATATCAGATAAATTTTATGAAGTAAATCTTAACAGGAATAATTATTTTATAGATAATATCGATGCTTTAAATGAAGAAATAGGACAAATACAAACTATTATGGATGTTTCATTGTCTTCTAGCGAAAAAGTTGTAAGGTCTCTTAAAGAAGCCAAAAAGGTATATGTAGTAGTTACTGGAGGGTTCCATACTCAAGGAATATCTGATTTATTATCGAGTAAAGGCATATCTTATTTAGTTATAACTCCAAATGTGGGTGGTGGTATAAAATTAGCTCAAGATGCATATTATGCTTTGGCTAAGGAACAAAGTAAAATACTTTTTCAAACTCTTGCAACTTTACCTTTGTCTGAAGTTACAATAGAGCAAAGATTTATTGAAGTAGTAGATGTTTTATCAAAAAAGGGATACAACTTAGATGACATTAATCAAATATTAAAGTCTTTTGAATCCGAAGGCATAAAAGCTGAGATTTCTGGCGATATAAATAATTTAAGTCAAGTACGTCTTTTTATTACTAAAGATAACAAGACTAAAGAATATATATATGATGGGCAAGTTTTTGCGGAAAATATTGTTACCAGAGCTTGGCAAATAAACAAAAAATCTTTACTTGATTCTATTATTGACTATTTCAAAAATAAATTAGGTTTTTACACTACTATGGCTGTTGGTGTAGCAATAGTTATGTCTATTATTTTTTCTCCTCTTTCATCTTTTATGTGGTTTTTATTGCCGCTTGTAATTATTTTAGGGTCTATTCCATTCATTAGTTTTCAGTTTTATATGAGAAGTTTTTTGTCTAAGGAATCGCTTAGTCAAACGGATATTCCTGATAATCTAGAAAATGTTGCTTTGTTTAAAAAAGTTATTAAAGCGCTTCCTTTAAATTTGGCACAAGAGTTTGTTTCTAAAGCTTTAAATATAGATGAAAGCGAAGCTATGGAAATGCTGTTAGATGAAAACGAAGATGTGTTAGCTCAAAAGATATCTGGTTTTAGCGAGACTTTTTCCAGAGTTGAAAGTATTTCTATGTTATCTAAAGATGGAATGATATCAATTAATTATGATTTTTTTAAAGCCAAATTTTTTGATAGATCTGGTAACATAGTAAATCAAAATTTATTGGAAGTTTTTGTGCGTCACGAGCTAAGACGTCAAGTTTATATAAAGTCTTCAGATATAGTAATAAAATGGATACATAAAAATAGTCCCTTAATTGAGAATATGTTTATTTCAATAATGGATTTGTTTGATTTTTTCTGTGTAGTTCTAAGAAACGTATACCTTAAAATCAAAAGTATATCTTCAATATTTTCATCAAATAATTTAGATGACTTTAATAATATTTTTAAAGATATCAAAGACAATTTTTTAGTTCAAAAAATAAAAGAATTTCATGATTTAAATCCTCAGGTTGTAATAACTAAAGAAATATTAATGATGCTTGGTAATATTGACGAAACTTTAGCTCAACAGTTGTCCGATGATATTAATTCTTATGAAGATCTAACTAAAAAATTAGTAAGAACTCCAGATTTTACAGCTTTTAAAAACAATTCTTTTGATATTGCAGATTTATATACGAATGATTATACAGATGTAATAGCAGTACGGGACTTATTGAATTACTTAAAACAAGAAAATTCTGATTTAGATGTTAAGAGTTTTTTGAAAGAAATAGTCGATAACATAGATGTTAAATCTAAAGATTACGAAAAAAATAATTCTGCTTTTATGTGGGATAGTCTTAAAAAAGCGTTGATTGTTAAAGCAGAAGAAAATTTGTTTGAAAAGATAAAAAAAGGAGAAAATTTACAAAATGTTTTAGGTAAAGCAGTTCCTATAGGTTCGGCAATAGTATTAAAGCGTATGTTGGATTTAAGTATTATAGACACTGCAAGTATGCGAGATATTGCAAATAGTAAAGATGTAAGTTCTTATTTAGATTTATTTAATGAGGTGCTGTATCAAAAAATAGTTTTAGAGGAATTTAGTAAAGTAAAACCATTGCTCCCTGAAAATATTCAAACACTATCTACGCAAGAAAAGACACATGCCTTTAAAAAGATTTCTAGGAGTGTAGGTTTTTATTTGCTATCAAATCCATTAAAGTTAGATGCATTGGGGATAAACGGTAGCATAGATGTAGAAGTTGAACAAGAACAAACAATTTCTCTGTCATTAAGATCGTCAATCATATACAATTTATTACAAATAAATCAGTCTACTAAAACAGATTGGCAGACAGCGGTTTATTTTACACTGGCAATAGACAATGAGATTAGTAAAAATGACGACAATATAAGTAATTTACAAACACTTCAAAATGACATATCTAATACTTTGCCAAGACAAGTTGATGATTTAAGAGTCCAAATAAACAAACTTAATACAGAATTAAAATTGCCTTTAAACGAGATTATTGAAAAACAAATAGAAAAAGAAGGCGGGATAAATTTTGTTAATAATGAAATTGCAAGACTAAATAAAAGGTTGAAGTTATTTGAAGAACGCGCTTTGGATATAGAACAATCTTATGAAAAGAATCAGCTTACAAGAAAAAGAGATCGTTTAGAAAAACTTCTACAAACTCTTGCTGTAAAAGCCGATATTTCTCAAAAGGAAATGGAAATACAAAAATTACAAAAACAAATAGAGTTATCACAACTTAAGGTAATAGATAAAATAACTTCAATGACTAAAGTATTGTTGTTGAGACAAGAAATGTTTGCAGAAATCGTAGGGTTTGACAATGCTTTTGATACTATGACTGATGAAAAATGGAAAGACTTGTTTAACTTATTTTTAGAGGAGTCAAATCTTTATAGTTTGTCAATAGCAGATTTCAAAAATAAATTTCCTCAAATAGGAAAAGTTTTAGACATAAAACCAGGCTTTAATGATAAGAATCTCAATTTACCTGATTATATGCAAAACAAAGATATTGTGAATATTAGAAATGGCACTATTGATTTAGTCAAAGCCTTAGCATGTTATTATGATCACATTTGTGAGGAAAAAGAAAAGTCTGTTACTAAAGATTTAAAAGTTAAATATCAGAAGGACACACTTTTAAAATTTAACCAAGCTTTAAATTCGGATTATTTAAAACTTAAAGAGACTGAATTAAAGGTAGAGGTAAAATCTGTTCAAGATTTAATAGATGAGCTTTATATGGATACTAGTGGGTCATTTTGGAGAGGCTTTAAAACGGCAGTAGGTTATTTGCTTAGTCTAGTTTCTGGTGTAGGAGTTGGAAAATTAAGAACACCTAAACAAAAAATTAAAGCTGCGATCATAGTTGTAGCTCTTGTACTTTTGACGGTTGCTTTTTTTCTTATATATTTTCTTGTACCGTTTGCTTCAATTATACCTACTGTTTTGGCAATAATAAAATTTATATCAAGTTCAGTGTTGATGTTTAGCGGTGAGATTGTGATGATTGTTTCTTTTGTTAGAGATTCGATGAAAAATGGATTTGATACAAAAAATTTTGCGAAATTTATTATTAAATTAATAATTTTTACGGGTGTGCATATAGCATTCCTTTTCATATTGTCTATGCCTATGTTTGCCCCAATATTTATGATAATTGGCGTTTTTTTGGCTTATAATGCCAACAATAAAATGAAGATTTCGTATAAAAAATTGTTAGCTAGAGAATCATATGGGTTAGTAATAGAAGGCTCTACTGTAAGAGGATATTTGGAAGATATTTTGGAGGAATTAAAAAAAGAAAATTTAATTTCAGATGAAGAAATAAGGATATGGAAAAAGTCTCTTGAAGATCCAGAAAAGAATGATTTTATAGCATTTAAGAATCCCGAAGCAAATAATATTGTTGATTTTATTTTTAAGAGACTTTCATCTAAAGATACCAAATTTCCAATAGCAGCTTCACGTATGTTTTCGACTGATGAGGCACAATATTCAGTTGAGTGGGTAAAAAACGGTATGTCTTCAGTTACTCAAAAGAAAGGTGGAGCTATTGCTATACCTGGTCTTAATATTGTCTCGGCATTATGGTTTTTTTTAACTTTTTTTAATATTAATGCATTTTGGCTTTTACCGTTAATTTTAGTGTTCGTCGTTTTAAGGATGTTGATACCAAGAAGTTTGTTTGAGCATATAGACAAATCAAAAAACACATCTACTGCTTTTAAAGAATGGGGAAAAGAAGGTATAGAAAAGATAACTTCTAAATTTGTTGTGGAAAAGAAAAACAAATCAACTAAAGATCTAAAGTCAATAGGTGGTTCCCAAAGTAGTATTAGCAGAATTGTTTTATCACGAGTACCTACGAATGCTACTTTAAACATTGGTACTTCTTTTAAAAAAATATTAAATATTCCCCCAACGTTGAAAATAAAAGGTGTAAACCAAAAAGGAAATTTTCTTAGTAATTCATTATCATCAATATCATCAATGTTTAATTCAAGATTCTCTTTTTCTAAAAACGTATTTAATGTATTAATCCCAATTATGGTTATAGTGTTTGGACTTTTACAAATGAGCCCATTTTTTATTGTGGGGCTGGTTATATTGCAGATATTTTTTAATACACCCCTTTTTAAAAAACTGCTTGGTGAGTCTGAAGACAAGGAGGAAAAAAGCTTATCGGAGATAATGAAGGAAGGGATAGAAGGGTTGGTAGGGGGATATGATGTAAGGGGAGTAGTAGGGAGGGAGTTTGGGAATGGGATAGAGGTATTGAAGGAAGAGTTAAAGAGGAGAGGGTACGATTTGTATGAGGGGGAAGAATGGGGGAAGTGGAAAAAGGCAGTGGAAGTGGAGGAGAGAGCGAGGGTATTGATGGAGGAGGGTAGGGAGAAGTTGGAGTGGGAGCTAGTAAAGAAGAGAGAGGAGCTAGAAGAGGAGGAAGGAGAAGGGAGGGTAAAGATAGAAGAAGAGGTGAAGAAGTTAGAGGAGGAGATGGATAAGAAGGTAGAGGGATTAAAGAAGGCATATGAAGAGGCGATAAAGGGAGTGGAAGGAGAGTTGAGAGAGAGGGCGGATTTTTTGAAGAAGAACCCATTTGGAGTGATAGTAGAGAAGCTGAATAGGAACGATGGAAGTTGGGAGGCAATGGTAGGGTTGATAAAGGAGATAGAGGGGAGTAAGGAATTAAGAGGAGAATTAGTAGGTATAGTGAAGGGATATATAAAGGGGAATATAAAGCCGAAGGTAGTGGGAAAGATGAAGGGGAAGGTGCCGAAGATAGTGATAGAGATGGTAGAAGGGTTAATGGAAGTGGACGTAGAGGAGTTGAGAGGAGAGGGATTGAAGGGAGTAGTAAGCAGGATAGCCAAGGAGAATATAGGGATATTAAAGGGGAAGATAGAGGAGGAGTTGGGGATAGAGCTGCCAAGGGAAGAAGAGGTGGAGGGATGGATAAGTGCGATGAAGGAGAAGGGGAAGATAGAGAAAGAGGAAGAAGTGGAGAAGAAGAGTGTGAGGGAGAGGATGGGAGAGGGTATAGAGGTATTGAGGAAGGAGTTGGTTGGTAAGGTAGGGAGGGCGAAGGAAGAAATAGAGGAGGAGATAGATAAGAAGGTAGAGGAGTATGAAGTGTTGATAAAGGAGATAGAGGGGAAATATGTAGGGAGGTATAAAGAGTTGGAGAAGAAGTTGGAGGGAAGGGTAAAGTATGAGGAGAAGAATGGAGAAGAGGTAATAGGTTTAGTAGAGAGGATAATGGGATATGATGGGAGTGTAGAGGGATTAGAGGGGATATATAGGTACATAGAGGAGAGTAAAAGATTAGGGAAAGTGTTAGGTATAGTGAAGGGATATATAAAGGGAGAAGTGATGGGAAGGGTGAAGATGGAGATGGGAAAAGTAATGCCGAGTTGGATGATAGAGGAGATGGAGGGAATGGTAGAAAAGGTAGGAGGGAAGGGAGGAGTGGGATTAATAAAGGAAGAGAGTGGAAGAGTGATAAAGGAGAAGGTGGAGGGATTGATAGAGGAGATGAACGCTGGGATGGTAGAAGTGGGAGAAAAGTGGGAAGAGATAAAGGGAGAAGTGGAAGAGAAGTTAAGAGGGTATGAAGGGAAGGGAGAAGAATTGGATGAGATGATAGAGGGATTGGTGAAAGATGAGGAGCTAAAAGGGAAAGTGTTAGGTATAGTGAAGGGATATATAAGGAGAGAAGTGGTAGTAGAAGTGAAGAAGAGGATGGAAGGGAAAGTACCCGGATTTGTGTTGAGTATGATAGAGAGTGTAGGTAGTGGATTAGATGGAGAAGGGATAGGAGGAGAAGGGATAAAAGAGAGAGCGGCGAAGATGTTGGGGAGTAAGGTAGGAGAGATAGAGGGAAGGTTGAGGGCTAAGGGGTATAGAGTAGTAGGGATGGAGAAGGTGAGGGTGTGGATAGAAGCGATGGGAAAGAGCGAGGATATGGGGAAAGAATTAGAGAAGGTGATGGGAGAGATAAGAGAGGAGATAGAGAAACAAAATGAACGTTTAAAAGAAGCGTTGAGGGATAAGGAAGGAGAAGGGAAGGGAGGAGTAGATATAGAGAAGTTGAAAGAAGAGATAGGAAGAAAGAAGAGAGAACTGATGATAAAGATGGGAGAGGAGGAGGAGAAGTATAGGAAGGAGATGGAAGTGATAAAAGGGATATTGGAAGAGAGGGCTAGGGAGATAGGAGGAGATGCGATGATGGGTTTGGTGGAGAAGCTGGAGAAGTTGGGAATAGAGAGGGATGAGGGAGCGGTAGAGGAGTTGTTTAGTTATATAGAGGGGAGTAAGGAGTTAAGAGGAGAGATAGTAGGGATAGTGGAGGGGTATTATAGGGAAGAAGTATTGGGGATGGTAAGTGTTGGATTAAGGGATTTAGGAGAATTGGGAGACGTATTGAATTTAGGGATAATGAGAGGGATAGAGGGGCTAAGTGGGATAGGGAGTGTAAGAGAGTTAAGGGAGAAGTTGGGAGAGATAAGAAGTAGAGTAAGGAATATGAGTGTAGAAGAAGTGAAGGAGAAAGGAAGTAGTTTGGTAGAGATGTTGAGTAATTTAGATGAGAAGACGAAGGAAGAGATAAAGGAACAAATAGGGAAGATGTTGGGAGAGAAGGTAAGTGGGAGAGTGATGGGGATAATAGGGATGATGGAAGGTGAGAAGATAGGGATAGGAGAGATGAGTGCGGTGGTGGAGGCAGTAGGAAAGGGAGAGTATTATAAGGGGAGAAGAGATGAGGAGATAGTGGAGGAGTTGGGAGGGAAGTTGAAGAAGGGATTAGGGAAGAAGTTTATGGAGGAGGTAAAAGGGGAAGGAGGGGAGATAAAGGGAATAGAGATGTTGAGAGGGTTATTTTATGATGAAGAAGGGAAGTTGAAGAATGAGAAGTATTTAGAAGGGTATGTGAAGGGGGAATATGGGATAGAGCCGACAAGGAGAGGGAAGATAAAGGAGATAGCGATATCGGCGTTGGATAAAGTAGAAGAAGTGTTAGGGAGTATGGGAAACATGTATACGTGGCAGAATTTCAGTATAGGGTTGGTAAGTGGGAATGTAAGTAATGGGATGGGAGGAGCGCAAGGGTGGGTTGGGATGGTATTTTTGTTGGTATCGTTAGTGATATTTATAATAAGGAAAGTAGTGGAGACGATAGATGAGAACAAGGAAGGGGAAGTAGGGATAGGAGAGATAATGAAGGAAGGGATAGACACTTTGTTGTCGAATTTCGATATCAAGAAAGTAGTTGCTGAGGAAATTGCTAGCCAGATTGTTGATTTAGAAACTGAATTAGAAAATAAAGGATATAAATTAAGTAAAGAGTTATATGCTAGATTAAATAGTTTTGATGGTAGTGCAAAAGCTTTGGATGAATTGTTTGACTATGTTGATAATGATAAGGATTTAGATGTTGATGTTAAGATAGAGATAAAAGAATATTTTAAAAATAAAGTGTTAGTAAAAGTAAAAAGTAATTTAAAAGGTAAAGTTCCTAATACTGTGTTAGAGTTATTGGATGATTTTGTACGAACAGGTGAAATATCATCTGAGTCTGTAGAAAATATATTAGTTGATGAACTTGAAAAGAAAGTAGATAAATTTATGGACAATGTTAATCAAGCATCTACTACAAAAGCAAATGTAACTATTGAGCAGTTGGAGCAAAAAGTAGAAAATTTTATGGGAAATGCTGAAACGCAATCAGGACAAATAGCAAAGGAGTTGGAAACGAATATAAACAATGTAGGGCAAATGGTGTTAAAGGAGGTTGGCGATGCTATAATTGAGGTAACAAAACAGCAAAGCAGACTTTACTATAGAGAGATAGAAGATACTGTCATAGATTTGCTGTATCCTGCATATGTAGAAAATTCTGATATGTTTTCATTAAGTGATGAAAAGTATAGACCTCGTTTAATGGTTTTTAACGGCGAGGTTGAGTCAGGCGATACAAGTATGTATGAAGGCTCTAGAATTATGAAAGCGAGTGGTTATAGCGTGGCTATGGTAGAGAGAGTAGGTGAAGGTATTGAAATAAATAGATATCGTATGCCTGTGAATGTTGTGTTTGAAGTTGGTGGAGAGGAATTAGTATATGATGTATATGTAAGAGAATTTAATGGTCTACACGTAATCGGATTAAAGATGAAAGAAAATATAAGGAAAGAATTAGATACGCAAGAGAATTATAAGAAGGCAGTGATAGCGTTTAGCAAAGATATAAATACAAATAGTGTGTTGAGAGCAGAGTTTGGGAAGTTGAAATCAAAAGCAGCAAATATGTATGGAATAAGTAATAATTTACAAATCAATCCTCAAGGCATATCAATGATAGATTTTGAGGTTGGAGGACAGAATGGTTATGGAGATAAAGAAGGTGAAGGGAATGTAAATGTTTTTGAAAATATGCAGGAAGAATTAAAGGGGATTTATATAGTAGAAGGGTTAAAAGTAGAACAAGGCAATTTGTTAGAAATAGAACAGCAAATAAAGAGTGAAGGGATATATAGTTTGGATGATACTGAGAAATATTATGAGGTAAATTTAAGTGAAGGAAAATTAAAGGAAGATTTTGTAAAAAAGGCAGTAAAAATTAAAAAAGAACAGGGAGCAACAGCTATAATATTAAATGTAGCAGGAAATGGTTTGATAGACAATGAAGAAGATATGAAAAAATTATTAGTGGCAATGACAACAATACACAGCTTGGGATTAAAAGTTGTGATGAAGGTAGATGTAAATAGATTCGGAGAAGAATTAATGAAAGATATGTTTAAGAAGATATATGAAATGGGATTTGACGGTATAAATATAGAGGCTAGCAAAGAGGCTGAAATAGGAAAATTGAAAAGAGTGTTAGAGATTTTAAAAGACTCAAGTGAGACGTATGCTGTAGAACCGCGGAACACTATAAATTTAAAAAGTGAAGATGTGAAAGAAGAGTTGAAGAAAATGTTGGGAGAAAGGGGATATGAAGGACATAATCTTATGATTATAACTGAAATAGATATTAAAACAGGAAGAGCAAAGATTGACAATGTAGATAGTAGAAATGCACTAAATAAAGGATATAAACGAGGGAGGAAGGTATCTGAACTAAAAATAAATGTGAAAATTAAAAATATGAGCGAGATGGTAAAAATAGTTAGCACAAAAGCAGAAGAGTTAACAGTAGGGCAAATAATGAATATGGTAAAAAATGCGGGTGTAAATATAGAAATAGAAAACCATATAACAAGGATATTAAAAGGTGCGCAGGATGGAGAGAAAGGAACAGATAGAGCATTGGAAGCTTTGGGATTTGCAAGAGGTGTGATAGAGGCAGGATTGATAGAAGTGTATAAAGAAGCATTTGATTTTAGCGAAGAAACATACGAAATGAATAATATAAGTGACAGAGAAGCAATGGGAGTAGTATTGATGAAGGCATATTTGGCAAATCCAGAACGATTTGAAAGTAAAGAGGCATTAAAAGAATATATTAATGAAGCTGAAATATTAATAATGAAGGAAGCTGAAATGATGACATTTGAAGAGGAAAGGAGCATAATGGTTAGATATGTAAATAGTGTGGTAAAAGAAGTAGAAGAAACTGGTATGATGGAAAATAAGGAAGTAGATGCACAAAGTTTGGCAATTAGTATAGCGGTATTAAACGATTCAATAAATAAGATATCATTTAATAGAATAGTTGAGGATGCAAAACGTAGAGCCAGAACTTCTACTAATGTTGTTAAAAATATTCTTAGTGCTGCATAATTTATTGTATTATTATTTGTGTCTTTCTAAACCATTAATGCATATGTTTAGTGCATCATTTTAGCAGAGTTGCGTTAAAAATATAAAAATTGTTTTTCCTAGAAATCCTTTTTATAAGAATTATAGAAGTTAAAATCTATAATTTACTTTGTATATAAATTATGTTATCTTAAAAAGATATGGTTGGTTTATATATTCACATACCATTTTGTAAACAAAAATGTTTCTATTGCAATTTCTTTTCAATTAAATATGAAGAAGATTTAGCAAATAAATATATAGATGCTTTGATTAAACATAGTTTGAATTTTAAAGGTACAGCTTTAGATTCTATATATATTGGTGGAGGTACTCCATCTATTTTGTCTTCTAAGCAAATAGAAAGATTGTTATCTTGTATAAGTGATAAGTTTGATATGTCTAAAGTTTTTGAATTTAATTTTGAGTTAAATCCAGAATCTGTGACATTAGAAAAATTGAATATTTTAAAAAATTATAAAGTAAATAGATTAAGTATTGGTCTTCAAGCTACAGATGATAAAGTGCTTAGTTTATTAGGAAGAGCTCATAAATTCAAAAATTTTTGTGATATTTATACTATTGTAAGACAAGTTGGCTTTAATAATATTTCTATTGATCTAATATGTGGGATTGTAGATCAAACTTTAGAAGATTGGAAAAATACTTTACTAAAAGTTTTAAGTTTTAATAGTGAAAATCTTTCTTTATATCCATTATCTATAGAAGAAGATACTATATTTTTTAAAAATAGTATTGTTATATGTGATGATACACAAAGAGACATGTATGATTTTAGTGTAGATTTGCTCGAAAAAAATGGGTATGAGCATTACGAAATTGCAAATTGGGCAAAATCTGGCAAAGAGTCCTTTCACAACACAAATTATTGGCGTAATAAGGAATATATTGCGCTTGGCGCAGGAGCAAGTGGTTATTTGGACAGATTTAGATATAAAAATATTAGTAATATAAAAAAATATATAGAATCAATAAATAATGGATTGGATGTTCAAGTTGAAAAAGAATATATTAATGATAAGTTATATTCTTTTGAGTCTATTATGTTGGGACTTAGACTTTTAAAAGAAGGAATAAGTATTAAGTATTTTAATAATGATGATTATAAAAATATACTTGAAGAATATATAAAGGAGAAAGTTTTAGTAAAAGATAATAATGTAGTGAAATTTGCTAAAGGTTATGAGTTTTTTTTTAATGAAATTGTTTCTAAATTTATTAAATAGTTATTAAGACTTTAGAGAATTTTTCTGTTCTAATACTTGAAAAAAATAGGAGAAAGTAATGACTACAGATATAGATTTTCCATCGCCAGATAAATTGTATTCACTAACAGTAGATCTTAAAAGGACTTGCTTTTTAAAAAATGTTATAACGCGAAAGAATATAATTGTAGGGGATTATACTTATTACGACGATAATAGTGGAAATTCGAATAATTTTGAGAATGACAATGTTTTTTATCATTATGATTTTTGGGGAGATAAACTTATTATTGGAAAGTTTTGCCAAATTGCAAGCTGGGTGAAATTTTTAATGAATGGTATGTGGCATAATATGGAGTGCTTTACGACATATCCGTTTACTTTGTTTTCATTATCGTTAAATGAGCATTATCCTGTGAATAAGTTTTATCCTTGCAAAGGTGATACAATTGTCGGTAATGATGTTTGGATTGGTATGAATGTCACTATTATGCCAGGAGTGCATATAGGAGATGGAGCAATTATAGGTCAAATTCACTAGTAACAAAAGACATTGAACTTTACTCTATTGTTTGAGGAAGTCCTGCAAAAATAATTAGAAAACGTTTTGCAGACGATGTTATAGATATTTTATTAAAAATTCAATGGTGGAATTGGAATATAGAAAAGATTATAACGAATGTAGATGTTCTCTTTAGTAATGATGAAAAAAAGCTTACTAAGTTTATGTCATAAGTGGATTTGTATTAGGAGGGACTTACAGTGTCCAATTTAGAATGTGCTAGGAAATTGATAGATCGGGTTGATAAAGAGATAGTAAAACTTATTAATAAAAGAGCACGTCTTGCTTTAAATCTTGCAAAATTTAAGAATAAAGAAAAAAGCAACGTTTATGTTCCTTCAAGAGAAAGAGAAGTTTTAAATAAGGTTATTTCTAGCAAAAGTTTTTTAACAAAAGAGTCTTTGAAAAGTATATATACAGAAATAATAAATGCTTGTAGAAATATTCAAACTCCAGTAAAACTTTCATCTAGAGAATTTAAGAAAGATAACACAATAATAAAAGTTAATAAAAATGTTGAAATTGGTGGCAAAAAAGTACATGTGATGGCCGGGCCTTGTGCTATTGAAAGCAAAGAAATTATGTCTAATATAGCTAAAATTGTTAAAAATGCAGGAGCAACAGTGCTTAGAGGAGGGGCTTATAAGCCAAGAAGCTCTCCATATGCTTTTCAGGGACTTGGTGAAAAAGGTTTAAAGTATATAAAAGATGTAGGCAATAAATTACATATGCCTGTAATAAGTGAGGCTATGACTGTAGAGCAAGTAAACATTGTTTCTAAATATTGTGATGTTATTCAAATTGGTGCAAGAAATATACAAAATTATGATTTATTAAAAGCTGTTGGTAAGCAGAAGAAACCCGTCCTTTTAAAAAGAGGGATAGCCACAACAATAGAAGAACTTTTGCTTTCTGCAGAATATATTCTTTCTTGTGGCAATCATAATGTTATTTTATGTGAAAGAGGCATAAGAACTTTTGAAACGTCCACAAGATTTACGATAGATTTGAATGCAGTGCCTGTACTAAAAAAATTCTCTCATTTGCCTGTTGTTTTAGACCCGTCTCATGGCATAGGTATCAGAGAACACGTTGGCGCAATTGCCAAAGCTTGTATTGCAGCAGGCGCTGACGGACTTATTATAGAAGTCCATCCTCAGCCTGAAAATGCCCTCTCTGATGGAGCTCAGAGTTTACTTCCTGAACAGTTTAATAAATTAATGAAGGAACTTGATTTAGTTGCTAAAGCTGTTGGCAGAGAGCTTTTATAATAATGTTAGGGTTTTTAGAAAGTACTAGTAGAGGCTGTTAAACTTTAAGTCCAAAAAATTGAATAATAAAAATATAAAGGTGAAAAATGGATTTTAAATTGAGAAAAGTTAATGCTTTATCGGGTACAATTGAGATCCCGGCAGATAAGTCTATAACTCACAGAGCTATTATGCTTGCATCTATTGCAAGTGGAAAATCTATAATTAGAAATTACTTGAATTCTGATGATTGTAATAGAACTATAGAAGTTTTTCGTCAAATGGGAGCAGAAATTAAAGTTGAAAAAAAGGATTTATATATAACTGGTGTAGGTTTAAACATTCCTCAACCTAAAAGAGATAGATACGAATTTTATGCTGGTAATTCTGGAACTACATCCAGGTTACTTTCTGGAATTCTCTCTGGCCAAAATTTTAAGTCTGTTATTACGGGTGACCAGAGCCTTTCAAAAAGACCTATGAGTGGAGTTGTGATTCCTTTATTGCAGATGGGAGCTAATATTTTTTTAAATAAAGGTTCGTTACCTATGGAAATAACAGGGTCTCTTTGCTTAAAATCTGTAAATTATGTTAGTGATAAAGCTAATGCTCAAGTCAAGTCTGCAGTTTTGCTTGCTGGTCTGTATGCTGGAGGCTCTACTACGTATCTGGAGCCTATAAAGTCTAGAGATCACACTGAAAGAATGCTGAAACTTTTTGGCATAAATGTAGAAGTAAACGGCAATTCTGTCACAATTAATCCTATTAAAAAGCTTTTACCTCAAGAAATTTTTGTTCCGGGTGATATGTCTTCTGCTGCATTTTTTATAGCCGCTGCTTTGATTATACCTGGTTCGAATTTAACAATAAAAAATATTGGAATTAACCCAACAAGAGATGGCCTAATAGAAGTATTAAAACAAATGGGAGCAGATATTACTTTAACAAACTTAAGAGAAATTTCTAACGAGCCAATTTGTGATATTACTGTAAAATATTCAAAACTTAGTTCTATAAATATTAATGCTGATATTATACCCAGGATGATAGATGAAATACCGATATTTGTGCTTGTCGCAACACAGGCAGAAGGTATAACAAGAATTTCAGGAACTAAAGAGCTTAGAGTAAAAGAAAGTGATAGAATTTCTGCAATTGCCAGCCAATTTAAAAAACTAGGGGCTCAAGTAGAAGCTTTAGAAGATGGTTTTATTGTAAATGGTTCTAGCAATGTTTTTTTAACAGGCACACTGTTAGATAGTTTTGAAGATCATAGAGTAGCTATGACTTTAGCTATTGCTTCTTTAATAGCTAAAGGGGAAACAATAATTAGAGATTCAAGTTGTGTAAATATATCCTTTCCAGGATTTTATGAGGTTCTAAAAAGTATATGCAAATAAAAGAAAAATCAACGTTTTTGTTTTTGCTTGGCAGGCAAATGTTTAGAATAATGTTTAAATTATTTTATAGATGGGATATCAAGGGTGTAGAAAATATACCTAAAACAGGTGGAGCTATTATATCGCCGAATCATACGAGTTTTTTTGATCCGCCTTTAACTGGTTCTGCTATGAAAAGACCATTATATTTTATGGCTAAAAAAGAATTGTTTGATGTGCCAGTTTTTGGTTGGACGATAAAATGTACAAATGCTTTTCCTGTAAGAAGAGGTGTGCAGGATGTAAATGCAATGAGGCATGCGTTTTCATTATTGAAAGATGGGAGTTTACTTTTGATGTTTCCTGAAGGGACACGCTCAAAAGACGGTAAGTTAGGTAGAGCAAAAGCTGGGCCTGGTATGGTAGCTTGTAATGCTCAAGTGCCTCTAATACCTGTAAAAATAGAAAATACAAATACAATGTTAAAGTTTAAAAAAATAAAAATAAAGTATGGTAAACCTATATATCCTCCAAAGGAATTTACTAAAAGTGATTATGTTACTATATCGCAGAGAGTTTTAGACGAAATTTCTAAAATGTAACTTTATTTTATATAATAAATCTGTCTAAAAACTCTGGTGTGGATAGATATTGTAGTGAATTTTTTGACAAAGCAAGACAAAAACGTAGTCTTTATCGTGGATAAGTACAAGTTTTGTAACGCAGCAATGTCGAAAAAGATGCAGTAAAGGTATGCATTAGGGTTTTTAGCAGACCCACTATACTAAAGGAAAGTTTAGAGTATGTTAAAAATTAAAGTAGCTAAGAACGCTGGTTTTTGCTTTGGTGTTAGAAGAGCAATAGAAATTGCAGAGGAAACGTTAAAATATAAATCCAAAGTTTATACTTTAGGGCCGATTATTCATAATCCACAAGAAGTAAAACGTCTTGAAAAACAAGGTATAAAAACTTTAAAGTCTGTAAGTAGAATAAAAGATGGACATGTGATTTTACGTACACATGGAATACCTCTTGATGTTCATAAAAAACTTAACGAAAATAGAAATATTAATATTATAGATTCTACGTGCCCTTTTGTAAAAAGAGCTCAAGATGTAGTAAAAAAATTAAGCAGTAATAAAACAACAAAAGATTCAAGTATAGTTATTGTAGGAGAAAAAGTTCATCCTGAAGTAGTTGCGCTTGTTTCTTATGGTAATAAAAACTGTGTTGTGATAGAGACTCCAAAGGAAGCAAGAACGTTTAAAGATAATAGAGATTTAAGTATTGTAAGCCAAACAACACAAACTTATGAAAATTTTGACAACATAGTAAATATTTTAAGTGAAAATCATAAAACATCAGTATATAATACCATATGTAGAGCAACTTTAAATAGACAGCAATTTGCAGAAAAGCTTGCTTGCGGTGTAGATTTAATGCTAGTTATAGGCGGTAAAAATTCTGGTAATACTACTAGACTTGCACAGATATGTTCTTGTAAAACTAGAACTTATCATATAGAAACTTTTAGAAATTTAAGAGAGAATTGGTTTAAAAATATTTCTACTGTTGGGTTGACTGCAGGAGCGTCTACTCCTGATTGGATAATAAAAGATGTTGAAATTAAAGTAAATAAAATTGGTAATAGCTTAAATAAATTGAGGAGAGTAAATGCTAGAAAATAATAGTTCTGATAAGACGATTACAAGTTTTGATGATAATGAAAGTGTAAGCATGGCAGACTTATTAAAAGAATACGAGACTGTCGTCAACTTAGATAAAGAGTTAAATGTAACTATTATTGAAGAAAATTCTGATGGTTTTATGGTAGATATAGGAATGAAATCTGAGGGTATGATACCAAAGTCGGAATTTGAAGAAGGTAATATTCCTAAAGAACTTAAAGTAGGGGCTACTGTAAAAGTAAAGCTTGTAAATAACCAAAGACGTCCAATTTTGTCTTATAGGGCAATTGTTGAAGAAGCAAAATGGAATGAATTAGAAGAAGCCTTTAAACAATCTAAACATCTAGAAGGTAAAGTGCTTAAAGTAACCAAGGGTGGTTTTTTTGTAGATGTTACTGGAGTAAGAGCATTTTTACCTGCTTCTCAAGCAGATATTTATTTTGTTAAGGACACAAATAATTACGTTGGACAAACTTATGAATTTGTAATTATAGAATTTGATAAGCACAAAAGGAATGTTGTCTTGTCCAGGAGAAAGCTTTTACAAGAGGCAAAAGATCTTGCTCGTGTTGATGCTTTGAATAAAATTGAGGAAGGACAAATCATTGATGGCACAGTTTCAAATATCACTAAGTTTGGAGCTTTTGTTAATCTAGTTGGAATAGAGGGTTTGTTGCATATTGGAGAGCTTGCTTGGTATAAAGTTAGAAGGATAGAAGATTTACTTCGGATAGGACAGCAAATAAGAGTGCAAGTTTTAAAAGTTGATAAAACTTCAGGTAAAATTTCACTAAGTATGAAAAGTCTTACTCCTCATCCCTGGGATAGTGCTGGTGAAAGGTTTCCTATAGGTCTTGTTACGAAAGGGATTGTAGTTTCAGTTGTAGATTACGGTGTTTTTGTTGAACTAGAGCCTGGTATTGAGGGTTTGTTACATTCATCAGAGTACGCATGGAATAATAGTGAGATGTTACTGAAGAAAGAAGTTAAAAAAGGGCAAGAGATAGAAGTAAAGATAATAAATGTAGACCGAGAAAATAAAAAAATTGCTGTGTCTGTAAAACAAATACACGAAAGTCCTTGGGATTTAGCATTTAGACATTATATTCCAGGCGCAAAAGTTAAAGGGATTGTTGCAAATATTATGCCTTTTGGAGCTTTTGTTAAACTTGACGAAGGGATAGAAGGACTTGTGCATATTAGTGATTTTTCTTGGTATAAAACAATAAAAAACCCTCAAGATTATGTTAAAAAAGGTGATGCAGTTGAAGTAGTAATTTTAGAAGTAAACCCAAAGAATGAAAGAATATCTCTTTCTTTAAAGCATGTCACTGAAGATCCTTACAAGAAGTATAAAATAGGCAATGTAGTTGAAGGAAAAGTAAGTAAACTTTTAGACTATGGAGCTTTTATTGAGCTAGAACCTGAAGTAGAAGCATTTATTAGAAACAATGAATTTTCTTCTATGCCAAATTTACTTAAAGATGGGCAAACTATAGAAGTTAAGATAATAAAAGTTGACCTGAAAAATAGAAAAATAGAAGCTTCTATAAAGAAGTTAAAACTTGAAAGAGAAAAAGATTTAA
Organism: Candidatus Endomicrobiellum guadaloupense; assembly: GCA_031278895.1. Classification (GTDB taxonomy): domain Bacteria; phylum Elusimicrobiota; class Endomicrobiia; order Endomicrobiales; family Endomicrobiaceae; genus Endomicrobiellum; species Endomicrobiellum guadaloupense. Next base: position 178 of record JAITJN010000040.1, on the reverse strand, counting down.
TAAAACAATATTCCAATCAAAATAGTACAGTGACTTTAGGAGAAACACTTTCTGAAGAATAACACCTGCCTTAAGGATTAGTGTAAGCCCTAGATAGTTGAGAACAGTGTTTCCTTCGGGGAAAAAATTCAATCATACTTCCTTGCCAATGCTTCAGCTACTTTTCGCATATTCGGCG